>JBCBVN010000035.1:0-20343 GCA_039817625.1 Bacteroidota bacterium | reverse complement strand
AACTCAGAGAAGGTCATGATGATTACATCCTCGAATAGACGATTTTGTTTCAGGTCGGCTACAAAGGCCGCCATGCCTTTTGCATACTGATCTAATAGTCTCTGATGTGGACCCTGCTGGCGGGCATGGGTGTCAAAGCCGGTAAGACTCAGATAGTAGACCTGAGTATCGGTGTCTGCCGTGATGAGCTCGGCAACTTGCTTGAGGTCTCTTCCGAAATTTCCTATTGGATATGACTGTCTTGAACGGTAAACCCTGGATTTTTCGTAAAGGTAATCTGCTGCTTCCGTGGTGCGGGTCAGGGTTTCGTACAAATAAGAAACGGTATGCTGCTCGTGTACCTGGGCGTGGGCTTGCTCGGGCAAGAGTGGATTGCGCACAGATCTGCGGAGTCGGCTGGGATCCCCCATAGCGAAGCCCCGTTGCAGGTTGCCTTTCAGGGCCAGACTCAGGCCATCGTCTACATCCAGCGCATGGTAGGGATGTTGGTTGGCAGGTAACTGGTCTAGGTACCGGCCCAGCCAACCTGTCGACCAAGATTGCCGCGAACTACTACCTGTCTGCCAAATATCCATAGAGCGAAAGTGTGATCTATCCGGCTCCGGATATCCTACGCCATTTAGAATGGCCAATTCTCCTGACTGGTACAAGTCCCGTAGAGGGGCCAAGGCAGGGTGCAAGCCCTGATAGTCGTTTAAGGTGAGGACTTCCGCAGGTGGAATGCTCAGGGTGGGCCGTTCTCTGTAGTAAATGTCATCGCCATAAGGGATGATGGTATTCAGGCCATCATTGCCACCCGATAGTTGGACTACCACCAATATTTTGCCTTGTCTCGAGGTGGAAGATCCTCGTATACCCGCTCGAAGAAATGCTGGAGTCAGAAAGGAAGCCGAAGCTAAGCCGGAAGTTTGAAGAAATGATCTGCGTCTCATGTTTGGGATATTTTAGCACATTTGGTATTCGGGTAGACTCATAAGCTGGAGGCAAGAACGAGATATCATCTGCTCTCTGCTCAATCTGGAATTGATGAGGTCAGCAGGTGGAGGAGGTACCGGAGATGGGAGTAGATACTCGGCTAAGGCAGGGTATAAATCACTTTGTGGTATGCGCTCCATCAAGCGGGCAATTGGTGCCAGATCGATCTGAGCCTGCAGGCCTCTTAGGTTTCTACCCTGGCTTTGCTCCAAATCGGGCCGCAAATTGAAATCGAGTTCTGATCCTCTGAAAATAGCCGCAGCCATGTTGAGTCGTAGTAAAAGGGTCGCATTGTCTATCCACTGTTTTCCACCTGGCCAGCCTGCCACATTGGGCGGTTTGAAAAGTTGCTGACCCAGCGCTTTCTGAAGCCCAAATAAAGCTCTGGGGTCGAGGCCGCTTAGGTTCAAATGTCTGATCATTCCAGCCATTAGTTCTACCGGTGATTTAATCTTCTGGCCTACATGCTCGGGATCGTAGAACCAATCGCTGTTGAAAATCCTTCTGAGTAGCTGGCCTATATGATAGTCTGACTGATAAAACTCATCAGCCAGTTGCCGAACTCGTCTTTCGTTTGGAATCTCGCTCACGAAGTAGCGATAAATCTTGTTGGTGATAAAGTAGGCGGTTTCTCGCTTTTCAAGCAGAATATCTACAATATCTTCCCCGTCGAAATTTCCTCGCCTTCCCATAAATTCCTTAGGACCGAAATCGTGCAATCTTCTTCTGAAGATATACTCTCCACGGAGGTTGCTCGACCAGCCTGTGAATGCTCTGGCTGCTTCCTTGACGTCGTTTTCAGTGTAATGGCCTCGCCCGATGGTGAAAAGCTCCATGAGCTCACGGGCGTAATTTTCGTTGGGGCTGTCTTTCTTGTTTTGTTGATTGTTGAGGTATCGAATCATAGCTGGGTCGCGAGACACGGCCAATACCAGATCTCGGAAGTGGCCGAGCCCATGCGTCCTAAAGACGTCCAACTGGTTAGCAGCTACCACACTGAATTTACTTTCGCAGGCAAAATGCCCGTGCCAGAAAAGCGAAATGCGCTCGAGTAGAGCAGATTCGTTTGGGTCTGCCATGCGCATTATCCAGCTGACGCCTAATTGAAAGACTTTTCTGGCCTCATTGCGCCTGCGCTCTACGCGGTCTTCCGCACTCATCATGCTGTAACCGACTTGTTCGTCTACAGCTATAGCGGGAAGTGCATGGCTGGATTCAGCTTTTGTAAATAAGTAATTAATACCTTGATCTCGCGTCCAGTTTTTCCTTTCAGTCCATTCACTAGGACTCAATCCAAAGCCGGCGCGGCGAAATAAATGTATAACTGGAGAAGTGGGCATGTGCTACGAATTCTTTAGCATTATGATTCAAACAACTTCAAAAGGATTAAAATGAAGCTCAATTTTATGAGATTGGTAACATCTCGCTTTCCTGTAATGGGAACGATTTTGATTGGATTTACCCTGCTAACTTGGTCTTGTCAAGAAGAGAAAATGGAAAAAGACCCATTGAGAATTGCCGTAATTGGACTGACGCACACGCATGTCCATTGGATCTTTGAGAGTGAAAAACAAGGAGACATTGAAATAGTAGGTATAGTAGAGCCTGACCAGGATCTCGCTCGTCGATATGGCGAGCAGCATGGCTATACTATGGACATGGTTTACACGACTCATGAATCCTTAATTGATGCCGTGTCGTTTGAAGCGGTCGCTGCTTTTGGTAGTATTTACGAGCACCTGGAAGTGGTTCAGACATATGCACCTCTTGGCGCCCACGTAATGGTGGAAAAACCACTTGCGGTGAGTGTAGATCACGCCCGGCAAATGGACTCCCTCGCCAGAGCCCACAATATTCATCTGATCACTAATTACGAAACGACCTGGTATCCGACCAATCATGAGGTGTATGAACTGGTCAATGAGCAGAACAGGGTAGGAGGGATTCGAAAAATAGTCGTTCGGGATGGACATAAGGGGCCCAAAAAGATTGGTATCAATGAGGAGTTCCTCGATTGGTTGACTGATCCTGAAATGAATGGTGGTGGAGCCATTGTAGATTTTGGGTGCTATGGTGCCAATCTGGCCACCTGGTTGATGAATGGACAGCGCCCCAAAAGTGTATTGGCCATTACTCAGCAGCAGCAGGCGAAGAATAATCCTTTGGTGGATGATGAGGCCATTATCCTGTTGGATTACGATACTTCAGTTGCTGTTATCCAGGCCTCGTGGAACTGGCCAATCGGCCGAAAGGATATGGAAGTCTATGGAGTAGAAGGCGTTGTCTACGCAGATAATCGGCATGATTTGCGGATGCGACTATCTACCGGCTATGACACTTACGATGAGGAAATTAAGAAACTAGGAGAACGGGAGGCGCCTCTTCATGATCCTTTCTCCTTCTTTGCTGCCGTTATTCATGGAGAAATAGAGCTGCCGCCTAATGATCTATCTGGGCTAAACAACAACTTACTGGTTGTAGAAATACTAGAAGCAGCTAAGGAGAGTGCACGGTTGGGAAGTCGAGTAAACCTCAAGTAGGGTAGGGTATGGCCGATCTTGGTCGTTTTATCCTAAACAACAATACCAATTCCTATGAAGACTTTTTTGTATTCCACCCTGGTGCTGCTGAGCTTGCAGTGCTTTTCTTGTGAAGAGGAAGACAGCCCAGGGCCCATCACCCCAAGTGACTCTATTAATAAAATTATGCCACTCGGTGCCTCTCGTGTTCAAGGTGCCAGGCCTGTTTTTGAAAGCTACAGATATGAGTTGTGGAAGCTGCTCGTAGATGCAAACTACACTTTTGACTACATTGGAACAAGAGAAGACGATGCCAATTACCCGGAATTCTCAGGTGTGGAATTTGACGATGACCACGAAGGTCGAGGCGGCTGGACTTCAGGTCAAATTCTGGATGGTATCGCAGATTGGATTTCTCTTACCGGTTCACCAGACATCGTACTGTTTAGCTCGCCAGGGGGAAATGATATGCTTCAAGGGCGACCTTATGATGAGGCCATAAACAACATCAACGAGATTATCGACATTCTCCAGGCCGACAACCCTAATGTGACCATTATCATTGAGCAGCTGGCTCCTGGTATGTCAGACATTATGACGGCAGAGTTGACTGGTTTCTTCAATCAAATGCAAGTAGATGTTGTCGATATAGCGACGAGTCAATCCACATCCACTTCTCGGGTGATCGTAGTAGATATGGCGACTGGTTTTACCGATGAGCTTTTGGCTGATGAGGTGCACTACAATGAAGCTGGTGCCGTGTTCATTGCTGATCGGTATTTTGCCGCCTTAGAAGATATATTGGAATAATAGATTAGTGTATTTTGAGGCGTCATTCGCGTGTTTGCATGTTGCAAATAGGCGAATGACACCTCACCTACATATGCTTATCAAAGATTATGCACCACTCTATTTTTTCGATTCTATTTCTACTCGTATTTACGGCATGTAAAAACAACGCTTTCTCGGGTTCAAGTACGGAAATTTCAGGCCTTCCCGATATTTCTTTTCCGCTAGACGAGCCCTTAGTTAGTGGCCATAGGGGTTGTGTCGGACTTGCCGGATGGCCCGAAAATTGCCTGGAAACCTTTGCTCATTTGCGTAGAGAAGTCCCTGGAATTATAGAGTGTGATGTCGCAAAAACAAAGGATGGTCAGCTCATTCTTATGCACGATAATTCCGTCGATCGCACCACCAACGGAAGTGGGGCTGTAGCTAATCTGAATTGGGCCGATCTGAAAGACCTACATCTTAAGGATGACGATGGAAAGCTAACCCAATACGGTATCCCAACTTTTGGAGATATACTAAACTGGGCAAAGGAGAGTAAGACAATCCTATCTGTAGATATCAAGCGGAGTGTCGACCACAGAGAGGTGATTGACTTCATTCGCCGGTACGATGCACAGCCCTATTGCATGATTATCAGCTACTCACTAGAGCAAGCCATCGACAACTATACCTATGCACCTGAATTTTATCAGTCTGTCAGCATTCGCGGACATGGAGAGTTTGACCGTTGGGCAGAACGAAAAATTCCACCGGCCGACCGAGTAATCGCCTTCACGGGTACCCGTAGGTCTCCTCCTGAATTATACAATCAGCTACACGAAGAAGGCATTCCAACCATCTTTGGAACTTTCGGCAACATCGATGAACAAGCTGCAGCTCGCGGCCCACAGATTTATCACGATTTATTGGAAGGAGGGGTGGATATTATTGCTACCAATACGCCCATAGCCGCTCAAGAGGCGATAGCGGGATATACTCGTGAGTAGTGTGCTGATCTACAGGATAATCACATATTTTCTGACGATGGTATGGCTGGTAAACGGCCTGCTTGCTAAAGTGCTCAACCTAGTCCCAAGGCACCAGGAGATTGTGGAGCGAATACTAGGAGCCCAACATGCCAGAGAATTTATAGTACTTATTGGATGTGCTGAAATTGTATTGGCCATATGGGTATTAACTCGATGGAAATACAAGCTTAGTTCAATCCTTCAGATCGCTGCTGTCATTGCTATGAACATTTTGGAGTTCTTTCTTGCTCCGGATCTGTTGCTCTGGGGTTATTTGAACTTTTTCTTTGCGTTGTCCTTCTCCCTTCTCGTTTATTACCACGGTTTTATTTTGACACCTAAATACAAAGCTATTGCTAGGTCTTAAAAACCATCCTTTTGCTGTAGAGGCATTTTTTAGGCGATCTCTGGTTCTGACCTTTGCATTGCCAAAAGAGGATCTTACTGAGAGAATACCTCCTTGCCTTGAGTTAGACTGTCTGGACAATCAATGGGCATTTCTGGCAGTTGCTATGGTGGATACAAAAGACCTTCGGCCAAAGGGATTCCCCAAAATTTTCGGTCGCGATTTCTTTCTCATTGGGTATCGAATATTTGTCAAGTATCAAGATGGAAAGGGACGACGTCTTAGGGGGCTTTACATCTTGAAGTCAGAAACGAATAGTACCGTAATGGAATTAATAGGAAATATTTTCACTCATTATGGGTACAGCACTACAGATATTGTACAAGAAGAGATGGCTTCTCAATTGACGGTTCAATCCAAAAGATCAAATTTTAATATTGTAGTTGATTTGATGAAAAAAGAGGAGTTGCCACTGCCTGCTCAATCTCCCTTTCGCGACTGGAAACAAGCAAGGCGTTTTGCAGGCCCGATGCCGTATACTTTTAACTTTCTGGAAAAAGAGCAGAAAGTGTTGATTGTAAAGGGCGTGAGAAAAGGGTGGAAGCCAAGGCCAGTCTACTTGGATAGTCAAAGGTTCGGATTTTTGGAGGGCATGCACCTTCAGCATGCTCAAGCAGCTAGTGTATTTGTGATTGAAAATGTTCCATACCATTGGGAGAAGGGAAAATTAGAGGCATGGAGCGGAAAGTAGGTGTAGGTGTATGGAATATCATCCGGTTCAACTGGCATTTCTATATGATTTCCCTATTTAGTCTGCTAGTGTTGACTGTAGGTATTCGCCTTTTGCCCGAGACCCTTCGTGTTTATGGCTTGATACTTTTGTTCCTGTTTACACTGCCAATAGTGAGCTCTTTGCTCGTTTCGTTTTATGTATATGATCTTTCGCGCCTATATGAAATGAAATGGCTAGAGGCTGAAAATGGTAATAATATACTTAATGTCAATGCTGGATTCGATGAAACAAGTGCTATCATCAAATCTAAATATCCTCATGTAGAACTTAGTGTGTGCGATTTTTATGATCGGGAAAAGCATACAGAGATTTCTATTCGGCGTGCCAGAAAAGTATATCCTCCATATGCTGGAACCTTACAAGTGAAGACGCATAAGTTGCCTTTTGTGGAAGGGTATTTCGATCAAGTCTTAGCCATCCTTTCTGCGCATGAAATCAGAGATAAGCGTGAGAGAATTCAATTTTTCAAAGAACTAAATAGAGTTACAAAAGCTGATGGTCGTGTCGTCGTAGTTGAGCATCTTCGAGATTTGCCGAATTTTTTAGCATTCTCGTTGGGTTTTTTTCATTTTCATTCAAAAGCAGATTGGATGAGCTCCTTCGTGGAGTCGGATTTTGAGTCAGTTGTCGAGCAGAAAATTACACCTTTCATTTCCATATTTATTTTAAATCGATATGCACATTCATCTTGAAATAATTGGTTACTTGTTAATTGCCTTGGCTTTTGTGCATATCACTTTTTCTCGCTATTTCAATTGGAAAATAGAGCTCGCCAGATTGAGTTTAGTGAACAAGCAAATGATGGAAGTCCATACTTTCTTCATTGCCTTAGTAGTGCTCCTGATGGGGATATTATGTGCCCTTTGCGCTAATGAATTGCTTTCTACCCAACTCGGTAAAAATCTGTCTTTAGGTTTGGCCATATTCTGGACTTGCAGATTACTCGCCCAGTTCTTCTGGTACTCTTCTGATTTGTGGAGAGGCAAGCGTTTCGAAACAATTGTTCACATCGTCTTCAGTTGTTTGTGGTTGTATTTAAGTGCGGTATTTTGGATTGTATACTTTGATTAAATAAGAACAGATCTCTACTTCCACCACTCCTCCATTTCAAGGCGTTGGGCTTCGGCCCGGACTCTGTCGTTATCGCTAAAAACCCAGGCATCGAAGTAGCTTTCCCAACCCTGGTTGAGATAGTCTTCGCTGGGCACAAACTCACTGGCACCTACATCTAAATCAGTGGGAAAGGAAAAGCGGTAATCGACCCAGGCGACCTCCTTCTCTCTACCAGAACGATAGCTGGTCCAGGTGCCAGTAAACTGGTTGTTCCCAAAGCCAGGGCTATAGGTTTCCAGAGAATTATAAACCAAGATCTCGTCGTGATACAAGCTGCGATCAGGCCCGCCGGCAGCTATTGGTGGCCCGTCTAATCCATGGGGTAGCCAATAGTGGCTCCAAAATTGACCGCGAAACTCACCCGTACCGCGCTCTTCGCGCTTCTCTTTGAAATAGAAGGTGCCAAAAATTGTTCCAATTCGCTCGTCGGGATCTTCCTCGCTGGCCGATTGCATAGCCGATGTAATACGCAGCTGACCAGTAAAGGTGCATATGTTTCCACCGACTTTGGTTTTCCCGCTTACTTCATAGATCAGCGGGTCTTCATCAGACTTTTCAATGGAGAGCCAGCGAAAGTGAAGTCGCTTGTAATTGTCGCCGATATAGCCTATCGGGGCCGGCCGATCTCGTTGTACCCAGGTACCGTCGTACTCTCTCACTTCGTAAGTATCGCCCGCTATCAGGAAACTCAAATCCTGGTTGCGAATGAAATCCAATTCGGAGGATTGAGCATAACAGGCTACTGGAGCTAAGAGCAAGAGTAGAAAAAAATAGGAAGTCTTCATATGTCTTAATGGTCTGAGCAAATACTTTTGTTACTCCAATTTACCGAATATGATTGACCTGACTTCAGATACTGCAACAAGACCCACACCCGAAATGCTAAAAGCTATGATGGCCGCTGAAGTCGGGGATGATGTTTTTCGAAAGGATCCAACAGTAAATCGACTGGAAGGGTATGCCGCCGAGCTATTTGGCATGGAGGCTGCTCTTTATTGTCCAAGTGGCACAATGACCAATCAGTTGGCGATAAAATGCCATACCCAGCCATTGGATGAAGTGCTTTGCGACAAATACAGCCACGTATATCAGTACGAGGGTGGAGTCTATGCTTTACTATCCAATGTGAGCATGAATTTACTCGATGGGGTATTTGGAAAAATCCAAAAAGGCCAGGTGTCGGCCGCTGTAAAACCTCGTTATGATTGGCTGCCCATTAGCCGATTGTTGGTGGTAGAAAACACCTGCAATAAAGGAGGCGGAAGTATTTATACCATAGAGGAGGCGAAGGCCATCGTAGAGGAAGCTCGTGAGCACCAGTTAGCCTGCCACCTGGATGGAGCTCGCCTTTTTAATGCGCTGGTCGAAACCCAGGAGCCTCCGGCAGAGTGGGGGAGGATTTTCGATACCATAAGCATATGCCTGAGTAAAGGATTGGGTGCACCCGTTGGCAGTTTGCTTTTGGGACCTCAGGAACTCATCGATAGAGCAAGGCGATATCGAAAGGTTTTGGGAGGAGGCATGCGCCAGGCTGGGTATCTGGCAGCCGCAGGCCTGTTCGCCCTCCAGAATAACTTAGGAAGACTAGCCGAAGATAATCTCCGCGCGAAGCGCTTGGGCCATGCACTCCAGGAGCTACCCTACGTATCCGAAGTCAGACCCGTACAGAGCAACATCGTGATTTTTGATTTGAAGGATCAGACTTCCGCGGGCCTTCTGGCTCGTCTGGAATCCGAAGGTATACTCGCGGTTCCCTTTGGCCCCCAAACTGTTCGGTTTACCACCCATATTGGAGTTACTGAGCAAGATGTTGATCAAACTATCGCTACGCTGAATCGACTCTAATTCTATAGAGAATCCCCAAAAAGCAAGCAGCTCCACTATCCTGAGATAGCGGAGCTGCTTAGGGTTGATCTGAAATCAATCAGGACTTCAATCTTATTAAGCTACTAGTTGAAGATGTAGCGAACACCCAAACGAGCGCGCCAGCGAGAGGCGAAATCATTGATGTTGAAATCGTCGAGTCCGGTCGTTTCGTTGGTGAAAGTGAACTGTGGTGTTGTACCGTCGGCGGCGTAACCTGCGAAGTTGTACAGACCGTAGTTGTTAAACTCGTTTGAAGAGTTTGGAATGCTGTAAACAGTACCCCAGTCGCTGTTGATCAGGTTAGCTACGTTGAAGATGTCGATAGACAACTGCAAGCGGTCAGCAGATTCACCGATCAAAAGACCCAGATCCTGACGGACAGAGAAGTCAAATATGCTGGTGAATGGCCTAAAGCTGCCGTTCTTTTCTGCATAGTCACCACGACGTGAGTCCAGGTGAGGATTGTCAGAAATGAAGGCGTCCAAACGGTTCCACTGCTCTGCGGCAGATAAGACTACATCGCCATTGCTGTCAGTGATGTCGATCAAGTTGATTTCGTCAGCACTTGCGGGTACGTATACCAGTGTTCTCTCCCGGCTGAAACTTCCTGTTTCGCTGGTTACATTGTCTGCTCCGTCAATAACAAAGCTGTATGGGCTTCCGGCCTGTCCGTTGTAGAACAGAGAGAAAGTCGTAGAGAAAGTCTCATTACTATTCCAGTTCAACTTATAGTTGACTGAAGAAACGACACGGTGACCAATGGCAAAGTCTGCACGACCGTACACAGGATTGTTACGTCCATTGATGTGGACCTGACCACGCCAGCCTGAGCTGTTCTGAGAAGATGTTCCTTCACTGAGTGCATAGGCATCACCCCAGGTATAAGCTAAAGTAGCGTTTAGGTTTCTACCGAATTGCTTCGCAACACTGGCAGTAAGGGTATAGGTATATCCTTCACTGGTATTATCTGCTACATAAATCGCAGAATACTGCTCTTCCAGATTGTTGAACCCGAAAATCTGACGATTGTCTGGTGTGTTGGTCCAGGTGAAGTCTACAGTAGGATCACTGTTTACATTCGTGTAGACGATGTTGTTCAGCGTCTTAGAGTAGATACCCTCAAGAGTAACTTCCCAACCATTGCCGACTGTAGTTTCATAAGCGAGGTTACCTCTCAATACTTGTGGGTACTTGAAGTCGTCTACAAACAGATCCACCTGTCCACTAGGTACAGAGAAGTTAGGATTGATGTATTGCTCCTGGATGCCGGGAATGAAGCGAATAGGATCTTCAAGATCTCTTCCGCGCACACGTCCCTGGCGAAGTCCGGTATTACTAAACATGGCACCTGGCCATACAAAAGGAATACGGCTGGTGAAAATACCAACACCACCACGCAGGCGGCTCTTTTCTGTCAACTCGTAAGTGAAACCTAATCTTGGAGAAATCATCAGCTGGCCACTAGGTGCCGATTGGGCTGAAACTCTGCCTGCTACCTCATAAGAGCTAGCCAGGGTTCTTAAAGTTTCTTCAAAATTGTCTACGCGTTCTGGGTCTGTGGTAATAATTGGGATGTCCAGTCTTACACCACCCGTCAGAGTGAGGCGATTGTTGACGGTCCACTCGTCCTGAGCGTAAAAGCCAAGCTGAATGGCGTTGAACTCTGCAGCAGCAGCAGATCCGTCACCAGTGATTCCGTCTACAAGGCTATAAGTACGATCGTAGTCTGAAGCTCCCGCATCATTGATGAAAGCACCGACAGACTGATACTCATAAGAACCGAAGTTGTTTGGAATGAACAGGTTTCTGATGCTGTAGAATTCGTTGTGGGTACCGATGGTAAATGTGTGTGCACCTTTGTACAATTTGAAATTGTCGGTGATGCTCAAGATATCCTGGTCCAGGATGTTACCTGTAGAGAAACGCTCACTACCGAAGAAGATGTCGCCGTTGCCATCTGCAATTTCAACAAAGGGGAATGGACTTCCAATGGGGTCTCTGTCATCTCTGACTGTAGTATACCCAATGATCAAATTGTTAGAAGCATTATTACCGAACTGGCTGTTCAATTCAACCGCAGATGAGTTGGTGGTTGAGGGGAAGAAAACACCGCCGTTGCTAAAACGAATATTTCCAGCGCTACTGCTGCTGGGGCTGAATTCTTCTGCGTTGGTATAGTTGTGACGCAGCGTAAGGCGGTGGTTTTCATTGATGTTTACATCAATCTTTCCGAATAGGCTGAGTCCATCAAGAGCATCGGTTACATTACCAAAAGTACCGGGATCGTATTCGTAGTTATCAATTAAGAATTGGCGAAGAATGCCTAATGAGTCTTGGGTGATATTTCCATTGTAGGTGCCAAACTCGAAAGGATTTGGCGTCTGATCTTCACGAATTTCCGCATTGATGAAGAAGAAGACTTTGTCCTTGACAATTGGGCCACCCAGGCTGGCACCATAGGTGCGCTGTGAGAACTCATCTAGCTTAGTAGGCGTGAAATCTTCACCCAGGCGATCACCCAGGGTTGTGTTGGTCAGGCCAGCCAGGTTATCATTCTGTACGAATAGGTAGGCTGTACCTGAGAATTCGTTGGTTCCCGACTTGGTTACGGCATTGATACCGCCACCAGCGAAACCACCAAGGGTGACATCGTATGGAGATAGTACCACCTGAAACTGATCGATGATGTCGATAGAGAAAGGAGCAATGCCCGTCTGACCACCGTTGGTGCCCTGAGGAGAAAGGCCGAATACGTCGTTATTCACCGCACCATCAATATAGATGGCATTGAATCGGTTATTGGTACCTGCGAAAGAAAGTCCACCACCAAAAGAAGAAGCCTGTGGGGTGAGTCTGACGAAGTCATCAATATTACGATTCAGTGTAGGCAGGTTGTCGATCAACTCTGAAGTGATCTGCGTAGATGCGCCTGCGTTTTCGCCTGTTGTACCGATCTGCGCGACAACTTCTACCGTAGATAGATTGGTTGATGCGTCTTCCATCTTGACATTGAGGACCTGATTCTCACCGAGGCGAAGAATAATGCCGGTATACTCAATGGTGCCATAGCCTGTGTAGCTTACCGTGACCCGGTAAGGACCACCGACACGCATGTTTGAGATGCGGAAGTAGCCTTCTGTATCTCCTACATTGCCAAATACAGAACCAGAGGGCTCATGGACGGCCTGGATGGTAGCGCCAATGAGACCTTCGCCTGTACCGGCGTCGGTGATTTGGCCGCTCATGCTGGCCGTGGTTACACCTTGTGCGGCCACCAATATAGGCAGGGCCACAAGCGCAACCATTAAAAGTGCTTTGTGTAGTAAAAACCTCATAAACTGTGGATGTTTTATGTTCGATTGAGTGAGTGTGCGAGCGGCCAGTGTCAGCCTCCCGACTTACCCTCGCTTAGTTGCGGCAAAATTACCCGCACAGAGTTAAGGCTAGATGAAGTCTTAGGGTTTTCCACAATGCACTGGAAAATTGGTATGAAAAATTGATTCAATAACTTTTGAAGCAATAGGAGACGCTCTATAAAATATCATTTGGTCACCGACCAGCGGAAGTTCAAAAACAACTAACACACGCCTGAAAACTTATGTTAACTCAGTGTTAAGTCTTTGTGGTTTTTCTAGAGCTTATCGCTTCTGGACCGCAGGTAGAGGTCAGCCAGCACCAGAGCGGCCATATTGTCTACGATAGGAACGGCTCTGGGCAACACACAAGGGTCGTGCCTGCCCTTGCCCTTAACGGTTACCTCCTCTCCCGACTCGTCTATGCTGGTTTGGTCTTGTATAATAGTGGCCACTGGCTTGAAAGCGACCCTGAAGTAGATGTCTTCACCATTGCTGATGCCGCCCTGAACCCCACCGCTGTTGTTACTGCGGGTGCGCACGCGACCAGATTCATCGGTGTAGAACTCGTCGTTGTGCTGACTGCCTAGCAGCCCAACACCACCGAAGCCCGATCCGTACTCAAAACCTTTACAGGCATTAATGCCCAGCATGGCGCCGCCCAGCTCAGCGTGGAGTTTGCCAAAAACCGGTGCGCCCCAGCCTGGGGGTACGCCTTCGATTACACAGCTAATACAGCCGCCAACGGTATCGCCAGCCTTGCGCACCTTGAGAATGAGTGCTTCCATCTGCTCGGCCAACTCAGGGTCTGGGCAACGAACGTCATTCTGCTCGATAAGGTCTAAATCTAATTCCCGATATGGCTTGCTCATTTTCAGATCTCCGACCTGGCTGACGAAGGAGCGAATACGTACACCCTGAGTAGCTAACAGTTGCTGAGCAATGGCACCTGCGGCTACTCTGGCGGCAGTTTCTCGGGCACTACTTCGTCCGCCACCTCTGTAGTCTCGATGGCCGTATTTAGCCTGGAAGGTATAGTCTGCATGGCTTGGCCTGAATTGCTTGGCGATATGGCTATAATCACGCGATCGCTGGTCCTTGTTCTGTATGAGGAGCCCAATGGGTGTGCCGGTAGTCATGCCTTCGAATATGCCTGAATACACCTCGACCTGGTCTCCTTCCTTGCGCTGGGTCACGAGTCGACTTTGTCCCGGCCTACGCCTGGCCATTTCTTTTTGAATGAAGTCAATATCTATGGCAAGGCCAGCCGGACAACCATCGATGACGGCTCCCAGGCCCCGACCATGACTCTCACCGAAAGTGGTTACGCGGAATATGTGACCGAAGGTGTTCATTTACTTGGCAAATATCTGGCTCATATCCTTAAATGCTTTAAATTCCAAGGCATTACCCGCAGGATCAAGGAAGAACATGGTCGCTTGTTCACCAACCTGCCCTTTAAAACGGATGTAGGGCTCAATAATAAATTTAGTTTCTGCCTGACGAAGCTTTTCTGCCAGTGCTTCCCAATCTGACCATTCCAGCACAACACCAAAGTGGGGCACAGGCACGGCGTGATCGTCTACCTGATTGCTGGGGAGTTCGGCGGGCTTATGACCTTCCTGGAAATGAACCACAAACTGATGGCCAAATAAATCGTAGTCAATCCAATGATCGCTGGAGCGACCTTCCGGGCATCCGAGGAGTCCGCCGTAGAAATTGCGAGCAGCTGATAGATCATCGACTGGTACAGCGAGGTGGAAAGGGGTGAGGTTCTTCATATTGAAACGGGTTCTGTAAGATGAGTATGACCTGATTGAAAAACAAAAGTATCATCTTATTTGCCGACTAATTTCCCAGAGTACGATGCCCGCCGCCACACTGACATTGAAACTGTGTTTGGTGCCGTACTGGGGTATTTCAATAGCTCCATCTACCAGCTTCATCAACTCTTCTCCCACTCCACTGACTTCATTGCCTAAGATTAAGGCGAGCGGTTGGTTGGGTGATGCCCGAAAATTGGGTAGGGTAGTGGCTCCTTCGGCAATTTCTACCGCTAAGACCTGATAGCCTTTGTTTTTTAACTTTTGGACTTCCGCAGGTACATTCTCCCAGCTTTGCCAGGCAACTGTTTCGGTGGCTCCAAGAGCTGTTCTCAATATTTCGCGATGGGGTGGCTTGGCACTGATACCCACCAAGGCTATGCCCTCAATGGCAAAGGCGTCAGCCGAGCGGAAGCAGCTTCCTACATTGGCTGCCGAGCGAATGTTGTCTAATATCAATAAGACCTGGAGCTTTTCGCTCTGATGATATTCCTCCGGGTTTAGACGAGGTATCTCGTGTATGGGAAGTACACGCATATCTACAGAAATTGCAAAAATTGAGCAGGGATCCCTTCGGGCCTAAAAGAAGTTGAGCTCCCTGCCAAATTTGGTGAATGATATGCTTTCCTCCTGACCCTGGCCTAGCTCAAATAGGAAATTGCGATAGGTATTCCGACTAAAAAATTCTACAATCGATCGATTGGTTTCATCACCATTACCCTTAATGATGAGGGTATACAAACCATCTTCAGCCGAATCGAGGAGGTTGATGAATTCTTGTCCGGGACGACTACTGACATCACCTGAAACATTCAGCCCATCTATCATTCCATCAATAATTCCTTCGTGATCAACAATTGATCCTCCTGGCAGTATAAGTCGCTCCAGATCAAAGTCTCCATTATTCCAATTTAAGACGACCGAGAGATCGTTGGGTGAGCTTAGCCAGTTGAGTGGCCTGATAATGGCTGGATCAAAAGTTAAAGTACCTCCGGTTTTTGTGAAAGGAAGCTCGACTTCAATATCTGTGTTTACAATGTCAAGAACTAGGGCAAATTCCTCACTGCTTGCTTGTGAATTTATCTCCAGATCTCCGGCTCTTGTGCCGAACGGAAGGTCTCCGGCCATATCGGAGGGCAAAATGTTGAGGTAAAGCCGATAATTTCCATCCGGTGCCGTATTGCTGATAAATATAGATTCTTCGCCCGGTCCGCTAGTCACATCACCTGAAGTCGTGACACCATCTAATGCGCCAGCATAAACTCCATCTGCATCGATATCTACACCAGCAGGTGCTTCCAGGTCAATGTCAAAATCAGCATCGGTATCTGTCCAACTGAGCTTGATCTCTAAATCACCTTCATTAGGAAGAAAATTCATAGGAGATTCTGGCCCCGCATCATCATCGTTGTAGGCGCAAGTCGATAGGGATATAGTAATTAGGGTAGCAAAAATGATTAAGCTGTGTCTCATGGAAATTGTGCGTGTTACGTATCGTATACGTCAGAGTAGTGGAAAAGGCTGCTTATAGAGATGGATGTAAATGAAAGCGTCTCAAAACTCAGCAATAGAGTATTGAGACGCCCAAATATGTTGGCCTCCTAAAAGGCTATATTGATTTTACTGAAAGGTAATGGTACCACCAGTCTTTGTAAAGCGCACAGTAAATGTGTCACCGTCGTTTACCGTCTGGTTGAAAGTACGTGTAATGGTTTGAGACGTGGTCTCAAGCACAAATGAAGCACTTCCACTTGTGATGTCAAATGCATCTACGGTCACAGAGTACATTCCGTCGGGTGCAGAGTTGTTGAATCGAATGGTCTCTGTACCAGGGCCGGCAGTAACGTCTGATGATACGGTCACATCAGGGGCCGATCCTGAATTTACCGTCAAAGCAGGACTATCTGTAACATCAATTTCGAAAGCACTACCTGGGCCTTCCATAGAAATGTCAAAGTCGGCATCTGCCTGTGTCCAATTGACTTCTAGCAGCAAGTCGTTGGGATTGGGTAGCAGAAATACGGCTCCTCCGTCATCATCGCTGATGCAGGCAGAGAAGGAAAGTAATGCGAATGCAGAGAGAGAAAAAAGAATGAATTGCTTCATAATGAAATACGGATTTTGTGTTTCTTAGGCTATAAGAATAGAACAAATTTACCAGACTATTCCGAATTCCAAAATCAGAGGTCTAGATTTTCCAAATCTTCAAGTATAGACTTGGCCCACTCTTTTTCCCCTTCATAGGTGCGATCGCGGACCTCTAAAAATAAGGCTTTTGCTTCATCCAATTCTCCACGCCTTAAATGGACCAGACCTCTATACCACTTGGCGCTGGCACCTAAAAACGGGTGCATGGCCAGGGTTTTAAAATTCCTGATCGCCTCTTCGTCTTTATGGAGTTCGACAAAGGCAATCGTCTGAGCAAACATGACTTGTGGAACTGAAAAGTACTCGTCGAGAAATTGAGTGGTCAACTGGTCTACCGTTTCATAGTCTTCATCCAGATAGGCTTGGTAAGCCGTATCCAGAATCGGATAGGTTACCTCCGCATTTTGGCGAAGCTGTATTTCGAATGGCTCGTAGTGCTTGTCGAAGAGCGACTGGTAGTCGGGCGTATTTTTGCAGCCACTTACCCAGAATAGCGTGAAAACGATTAGTGCGTGTTTCAAAATGATCTTAAACATAATGAGGGGTGAAATTAAATTACTCGGTGATTTCTAGAAGCGTTTGGGCCATTCCATTCGTTTGGACAGCGAGCAGGTAGCCTAACTTTTGAACCTAACGCATATGTCAAGTAGACGTTTAATCGTCGTGGTATTCCTATTGCCTGCTATTGTCCTGATGGCCCAGGATGGAGCAGAAGTAGTAGCGTATGAGCGGCCCGTCAACCGGCTCAATTTGTCGGATTATTTTGTTGCTGTCCATGTGGAACCATTGAGCGTATTTCGGGACGATGGCTTCATGCGTCTTGGCGCAACCGTTCAGAGAAAGAGTACCAGTTTCTTATTGGACCTGGCTTTCGGAGAGGGAGGATTTGGTGGTACTACAGATTTTGAAGAAGAGTTGGCAGCGGGTTATCGGTACAGAGGCTTCAGGTCAGAAATCCGACTTCACTGGCCACAGTACTGGGGCACTTATTATGTGGGCATAGAATACGGATATGGTGATATCAGGAGAGAACTGCAGGAGAGCAGCTACTACGATCCGAGTTTAAGCCCCGCCGCAGATATATTTGCTTTCGAGTCAGGCCAGCGACGGTCTATACGGCATAGTATGATCTTCAAATTTGGTCATGCTACGCCACTATTTCGCAAGTTTTATCTCGATCTCTTTGTTGGTATGGGGCACAGCTGGCAAACCATAGATTTTCGAAACCTGCGCAACGTCCGAGTTGATCTGACCGCACAAAATGGTCGAAGAGCACTCAATGAGCGGGGCTTCAGTCGCCGATTCCGCAGAGGTTTTGCCGGCAATTTTACTTTCGAGTTAGGCGCTCGTTTCGGTATCCGCTTTGAAAAAGCACCTGATACATTACTTGACGAATAACCACTTGCCTTCCTGAGCGTGGTCTTCACTATATACATAGCCATCCACATCAAGACTCTTCAGGTCCTCTGCTTTAGTGATGCGTTCTTGTATCATCAGGCGAGCCATCCGGCCTCTCGCTTTTTTGGCGTTGTAGGTAATGAACTTGAGCTTGCCGTTTCGATCTTCACGAAAATCGATATCGAGTACGGGTGCAATCAGCTTATCGGTATTCAGACTTTCGAAGTACTCCTTACTGGCCAGATTCAGCACGAGCTCGGCTCCCGACCTGCGCAAGTCTTCATTCAACAACTCGGTAATTTCATCTCCCCAAAATGCATACAAGTCTTTGCCTTTTCGGTTAGCCAGCTTGGTGCCCATCTCCAACCTGTAGGCTTGCATCAGGTCACGAGGTCGTAAGAGCCCATAAAGGCCAGAGAGAATGCGCAAATGATCCTGAGCAAAATCGATTTCTGCTTCGGTCATAGTGTCTGCCTCCAGGCCCTGATAGACATCGCCTTTAAAAGCCAGCAGGGCCGGCTTGGCATTAGTAGGCGTAAATGGGCGTTCAAAATCCTTGTACCGCTGTTTGTTCAGCTTAGCGAGGTCTTCGCTGATACTCATCATTTCCTGCAGATCAGCTATGGAACGTCGACGTAGTTTTTTGACCAATGACTCAGCATGATCCAGCAATCGGGCATCGGTGCTGGCTGTTTCTACAGCAGAAAAATCCAGGGTTTTGGCGGGCGATAGTAATGCAATCATTCGGGCAAATTTTCCTCGAGTCGGTTTAAGTATTTGGTTTTCAGATAATAACTCCGGAGCCTGTCCAGCTCGTCGGGGCTTAGGGTTTTGGACTTCCGCAGGTCGGCAACTTCTCCCTCCAGCTGCTGCTTAAATCCGGCCACCTGACCAATAAATTTTTGTCGGGCTTCGGGGTCTGGATCAAAGCTCAGCTCCATGGCTGATTCGTTGAGTTCCATGACCTCCATCAAGAAGTCCTGGGGCAGTTTATTTTCTCCCTCTGGTGGCATGGCATCTTTAATTTCCAATAGATGCTTTAATCTGCTCTGCTCATTCATCAGCAGCTTGTAGCCGCGATTGTTGTGGCTGCTTTTCTCAAGTGCGTTGGCCTGGTCCTCTTCGCTACCCAGGCGGTGGCGGTCTGGGTGAAAATCGCGGCTGTTGGCATAGTACTTTTTCTTGAGCGCTGCCTCGTCTATGTCCCAGCTTTCAGGTATGCCAAAAAAAGCGAAGTAGTTGGTCATATTAGATATTATCCATTAAGCCACCGCCAAAAATCGAGACCATTGGCAAATAGCAACAGAGAAATAACCAGAACAAATCCCAGGTAGGAAGCGTACTCCATGAACTTATCGCTGGGCTTTTTGCCGCTTGCTGCTTCGTAGAGTAGGAAAACTACATGTCCACCATCGAGCAGGGGTATAGGTAGCAAATTCATGAAGGCGAGAATCAAGGATAGAGCGGCGGTCATAAGCCAAAATCTTTCCCAGTTCCAGGTGGCTCCAAACATGCCTGCTATCGAGCCCATTCCTCCCAAACTTTCTGTGACTTTGATGTCTCCCGCGAACATCATGCCAAACGCATTGATCTGGTCACCTAGAAAAGACCAACCTTGTTGAATGCCCAGGGGTAGTGATTCCGCCAGGCCGTATTCTTCTCGCTCGAAATCAAAGAAATATTCGCCGGGTGCGGGCCTGACTCCAATCTTACTATTGTCATTGAGGATGATATTCTCCTCAAGGGTTTCTCCCTCTCGTTGTAGGGTTAGAGTCACAGTCTCCTGTGGTCGGTCTCTGACCAGATCGACAAACTGGTCGAAATAGGCGACTTCCTGCCCATCAACGGCCACGATTTTATCTTCCGTTTGGAGCCCCACTGCCTGGGCAGGAGATCCATCAGCTATTTCACCTACAACGAATGGAATACGCAAGGTGAAAAGGCCATAATTTTTATTCTCATTTCTGGTCAGGATGTCTGTCCAGACCTGATCTACGGGAATAACAACTTCCTCTCCATCTCTTCTGACGGTTATGGTTCGGGCTTCATCCAGCACAATACCTCTCAAAACCGCGCGCGGGTTAAATCGATCAAAAGGCCGATCACCTACGGCCAGCACATGGTCACCAGTCTGAAGGCCAAGCTCTGTACCGAGAGAATCCACATATATGCCGTACTCTGCTCTTTCTGCTGGTAGGTATTTATCTCCG
>JBCBVN010000034.1:0-20648 GCA_039817625.1 Bacteroidota bacterium | reverse complement strand
CATTTGGTTTTGGACCCGAAGACGCTCAGCATACAGCGAAAGCAGATTGGGTTTTAATCATCCAGGTGGAATACCATCAATGGAACTTTCATGTTGAAGGTAAGTTCTTTGGTTGCTGACCGGTGAAATAGCCTTTCCCAAAATGTCCGTTGCTTAGTCACCATTATAGCCATATCGATAGGGTGCTCTTCGACATAGTGGTTCAACCCTTCGTGAATGCTGTCGGCTTCGATTTCTGTGAATTCAAATGAGAATTCCGGGTCAGGGTTATTGAATAAAGGGGCAAAGAGTTTTTCTCGCTGTCCCTTGAATTTGTCCTTCTCATCGAGTGCCACGTGAACAAAATGGACTCTGGCGTGAAAGAGCTCATTAAAGTCCATGAGCTTAATAACGGCTCTGCGGCTCAGCGAGATATTATTACTTGCATAAACCAGATTGTGGTATTGGCTAAAGACGGAATCTTTGGGAACTAACAGAACTGGGCAATCTGACTTGAGGGCAACCGTCGAAGACACACTCCCAAAAACTTGTTCTATAAGCCCACTTTCCCCAGTAGAACCCATGATGACCAAGTCGGCAGACTTACTTTGTGAGATGATTTCATCGGCGGCGAATCCCAATAGGAGTTCTGCTTGCCTTTCAACTCGAGAAGCCTCATTAGGGTGTTCGTTCAGAAATTCGTCCAGTAGCAGTTGCCGTTCTTCCATCAACTGGGCAACAGATGGCAGGGTTACTGCATCGGCAGTGGTCTGAGGCGTAAATACATGAATAACTTTTATGTATTTAGCTTCAATTTGATTGGCAAATCCCTCGGCGTACTTTAGCGCTTGCTCACTAGCCGGGCTAAAGTCTATGGGGACGATAATGCGTTTAATCATAACATTAGATAAGGCGGCAATGGCCGAAAGATAGGTAGTTGGGGAAAAACTCACAGGAAAAACTTGCATGCTTTTAACTAAAATGCCGTTGTGGCCGTTCCATGATTGTGCTCACCAAGAATATGACCTATTCCATATGTCCTGCGTATTCGGCTTCTCACAAGAATGAGGACGAATCCGAGATTTCTTCCATAGATCTTCCCGATTTTCCGGAATGGAAGATCAGACTGTACAGTAACCCAGATAGCCTAAGGAAATTGGTGAACTGGCCTTCATCCTCTTCCTGGATGCTGCCTGGCTGGATGGCTTATCAGTCAGAGGCATTTGAAGAAAATTCTACTCACCTACTTGAAATCGAGACTAATACAGGAGCCGTGTATCGGCTTTCGGTCCAGACCTTTGTTTTTCAGGCTGGCAACAACATCCGTCAAGCACAAGCTCAATTCAGCTGGAGAAGATGGCTAGCCGCTCCTTTTCGTTTCAAGGTATTGGCATTGGGTCAGTTGCTTAACTCGGGGCCATATTCGCTGTCTAATGATCAAGTCCTACTCGATTCCAATTGGGGTAAACTGATCGATCAATTGAGCCAGGTGCTCAGTCATCGACTTTCTTGCAAAGCAGTACTCATTAAAGATCTATCCGAAGAGGATTCGGAAGTGACCAACTACTGGACAGCCAACTCTTTTTACAGCCTTCCCGTAGATCCGGTCATGGAACTGCCGATTCGAACTCACTGGTCGACTTTCGACGACTACCTGATGGATCTCACCAGCAAGTACAGAGTCAGGTACAGACGGGCACGCAAACAGGCTGGAGGTCTCAGTACGCGCATCCTACCACCCTCAGAGGTGTATCGTCGAGAATCAGAACTAGACGATTTATTTCAGGCTGTACGCATTACGGCAGACTATGATCCCATCGATCCGCCTGCCGGCTACTTTTCTGCCCTGCAACGCGAATGGGACTACCGGTGCCAGATTATGGGTTACTTTCTAGATGAGAAACTGGTTGGGTTCACGACTGCGCTTCTGGATAATCAGTGTCTTCATGCACACTATTTAGGATTTGTACAGGAAGTCAACCAAACTCACCACATCTACCACAATATGCTCTTTGATTTGATCGGCTACGCCATTCAAAAGCAAGTGGATAAGCTTAATTTTTCCCGTACGGCATTGGAGATAAAAAGTTCTGTAGGGGCTATACCCAAGCGCTATGCGGTACTCCTAAAAGCCAATTGGAGCCTGGGAAACTGGATGATCCGACGATTCACACCCAGCTTATTTCAGGCTCAGCGCTGGCAAGCCAGAAATCCATTTCGCGCTTCATAAACTATCTTGGCACCAACCAGATAGTTTACTATGACCAACCTACAGTCGATCGACTGGATAGTCATTGGGCTTTTTTTTCTGATTTCTCTCAGTATTGGCCTCTATGCAGCCCGCAGGGCAAAATCGAACTTCAGCGATTATTTTCTAGGCGGCCGAAATATGCCCTGGTGGTTGCTGGGCGTCAGTATGGTGGCCACCACCTTTAGTGCCGATACCCCGAATCTGGTAACGGACCTGGTCCGCAACAATGGGGTTGCTGGCAATTGGGGCTGGTGGGCATTCTGTCTGACGGGTATGCTGACGGTCTTTGTCTATGCCAAACTCTGGCGACGCAGTGGCATTCGAACGGATCTCGAATTTTACGAATTGCGGTATAGCGGCCAGCCTGCCCGCTATTTACGCGGATTCAGAGCCATCTATCTCGGGGTGTTTTTTAATGTGGTGGTTATGGCCGCAGTGATGTTGGCCGGCATCAAATTCGGCCAAGCTTTGCTGGGGTGGTCGCCGGGTATGACCATGCTGGTCGTTGGCATCATCACCTTAGCTTATACCTTCATCGGTGGCCTGCGCGGTGTGATTCTGACCGACTTCTTTCAGTTTGGACTAGCTATGATTGGTATGATTGCGGCAGCGGTTTATCTTTTGGGACTTCCGCAGGTCGGTAGCCTCGATCAATTGCTGAAGGCTCCTGCCGTAGCTCCCAAGCTCGACCTATTACCAAGTGGAGGCTGGGATGTCTTACTTCCTGTGCTCATCATTCCGCTAGCTGTGCAATGGTGGAGCGTCTGGTACCCTGGTGCTGAACCTGGCGGCGGCGGTTATGTCGCTCAGCGCATGTTGAGTGCTAAAGACGAAAGTCACGCTACACGCGCAACCCTATTCTTCAACGTAGCCCACTATGCCATCAGGCCATGGCCATGGATTCTTATTGCCCTGATCAGTTTGATTGTATTTCCCGATCTGGATAGCCTCCAGGCTGCGTTTCCAACCATGGACAGTAGTCTGGTTAAAGAAGATTTAGCTTTTCCTGCCATGCTGACTTTATTACCAAGTGGGCTGTTGGGCTTGGTGGCGGCGTCGATTATAGCAGCGCTTATGTCTACCATCAGCACACACCTCAACTGGGGAAGTAGCTATGTCGTCAATGACTTTTATTTGAGATTTATTAAGCAAGACGCCAGCGAATCTGAGCAGGTCTGGATCGGTCGAATTTCTACAGTGGTCATGCTCGTTTTTGCTTGCCTCCTGGCTCCCAAAATCGAAAATGCCGGAAAGGGATTTAATGTGTTGTTGCAGATTGGTGCTGGCACGGGCTTGATATTTATACTGCGCTGGTTTTGGTGGCGTATCAATGCCTATGCCGAAATAGCTGCGATGGCGATCAGTTTTTTGGTGGCGGTTGTCTTTTTTCAGCTCAATGGTACGGATCAGGCAGAAACCTCTTCTCATTGGATCTATGAATCCCATTGGCAGCTGGTTGTAGGAGTCGCCATTACTACCGTTGGCTGGTTGGCTACCATGTACCTGACCCGTCCTACTGATCAAAGCACATTGGTGAGTTTCTACCAGCTTATTAAGCCCCACGCCAGCGGTTGGAAAGTCGTACTCGATCGCGCGGGTATTCCCGCCACTTCTACTTCTGGTTTTAGCCGGGAGCTAATCTGTATGATGGCTGGTGTTTTTCTGGTATATGGCTTTTTGTTCGGTACCGGGCTTTTGCTCTACGGCCGCACCTTACCCGCTCTGTTCGGGCTTGCAGTGGCAGCTATTTCTGGTTTGATTATCTACAAAAATTGGAAATGATTTTAAATTGTACGTCAGCCAGTTAAATTTCAAGGGAAATCGGGCGATCATATGGCAACTCCAAGATCAGCTGTCTACAGAGATTTTACCCAGTTGCATTCGGACTGCTCTGACCTATCACGAGGTTAAAAAATTGCCTATGTTAGGACTATTGACTTAACCGTTCTCAACGGAAAAATATACTCATTATATGCCACGCCATCTAGTCTTTTTACTCATGCTTTTCATGCTATCCTGCGGAAAAACTGAGCAGGATGTACCAAGTGTCAATACGTTTAGTAAACCTCCAGCTTGGGCGGCCGAAGCCGTTTGGTATCAAATTTTTGTCGAGCGATTTCGAAATGGAGACCCCGAAAACGACCCTCGCCTGGTCGATGTGCAGCCCGGATTCATAGATACTTTTCCCGATACCTGGAGCATCACACCCTGGAACTGGGACTGGTACCAGGCGGAAGATTGGATGGCCGACATCAAAAGGCGAGATGCCTTACCTCCTGAACATTTCGATCGCTTTAGTCGCGGATTGCAGATGCGCAGATTTGGTGGTGACCTTCAGGGCGTGCTTGAAAAGGTAGACTACCTAAAAGAGCTGGGCATAAATGCCATTTACTTCAATCCGCTCAACGACGCGCCCAGCCTGCACAAATTCGATGCCAGGCATTACCGGCATATTGACAGAAACTTCGGGCCAGATCCTGCTGGAGATGTGGAGATCATGGACCGCGAGAACCCAGCAGATCCAGACAGTTGGCAATGGACGGCCGCCGATCAGCTTTTTTTGGAATTGATTGACAGTCTTCATCGCAGCGACATCCGATTGATAGTGGATTTTAGCTGGAATCATACCGGGGCAGATTACTGGGCATTCAATGATGTACGGGAAAATGGAGCAAACAGCGAGTTTGCAGACTGGTACGAGATTGAGCAATTCGATGATCCTAACACCCCTGAAAATGAATTCGAATATCGAGGCTGGTTTGGGGTGGAAAGTTTGCCCGAGCTAGCTGAAGAGAACGAACCGCTACCAGGATTTGATTACGAGGAAGGTGATATCTATCCACTCACTGGCGGCTTTGAATCTGAGTCGCTCAAAGCACACATTTTTGCAGTAGCCGAAAGATGGCTCGATCCCAATGGCGATGGTGACCCCAGCGACGGTATTGACGGTTTTAGGCTCGATGTGGCAGCAGAAGTAGGAATGGATTTTTGGAGGGACTTCCGCAGGTCGGTACGTTCCGTGAACCCCGAGGCCTACCTGGTCGGAGAGGTATGGTGGCAAAGGTGGCCAGACAAATTGATAGATCCCAGCGCCTACCTGCAAGGCGACATATTTGACGCTGTAATGAATTACCGCTGGTATAAGATGTCTAGAGGCGCTGTAGCTGGCCGACCACCCCTTATAGACGCAAGAGAATTCGGTCCTCATTGGGACAGCCTGCAACAAGGCTTTGACCCCGCTTTCGCTATGGCCATGATGAATGTGGCCAGCAGTCATGACAGTCCCAGATTAGCTACTTCACTGGCCAACGAATTTCCGTACAAAGCGGGACAAGGACCCAGGGGTAACCCCAATTACGAGGCCAGCCAGCCCACTCGTGATGTATGGTTGAAAAGACAGTTGCCTCTTTTGGTACAGCAATTTACCTGGGTGGGGGCTCCCCAAATCTACTATGGCGAGGAAGCTGGACTATGGGGTGCTGACGATCCAGATTGCCGAAAGCCTATGTTGTGGCCAGAAGACGGGAGTAGGGTAGAGTACACCCATCCTGATGGATTATCTCAAGAGCCAGATACGCTAAACTGGACCAGTAAGTATGTACGCGAGCGATACGAAGCTTACCAGCAACTGATCGACCTGCGGAAGTTCAATCCTGTATTGATCTATGGCGACGTAGGCTATCCGGATGAATACGATAAGCAATTGGTGGCCTATACGCGGTTTAATGAATCTAAAACCTACTTGTGCTTGTTTAATACTTCTAATGAAGAAATTGTACAGACCATACCGACTGAATTCAATTACTTGTTTAGCACAGACTTTTTTGAGTACGGTTTCGGTAGCAATCACGCTCAGGTTGACGGTAATACGTATCGATTAGACCCAGGTGACTTTCTTATTATGAGGAAGTCTAACTAACCACCGGCAAGACTTTATATGCACCAACACGCTGAGGACAATCGCGCACCTATTTTCGACATACCCAAAGATCTGGGCATTGGCGATTTAAGGCAATGGCGGAATGATTTTGGGCAGCTGAAATATGCGAGTGATGCTTACTTGCAGCAAATGGGGAAGTTGGTCGATGACCAGGCCGGATACCTGCTAAAAATGGGCAACTCCGCTGAGCAGGTCTACCACGATCAGAGGTCGGAATACCTGGAAGAATACATTCTCTTTGTTTGGGCAGGTCGCGCACGAGACTATATCCGACTTTGGAGAGATGCCATGGTAGAAAGCCGAAAGGCACGCACCTTGAGAGGTATTGGAAGTATCGACGATAATGAGTTGAAAAAACTGCACCACCAAACTCTGGGGCGTTTTGATGAAGTCCTAGATCAATGGACTCATTCGATCGAGAGTGGATTAGGACAATCTGAGCAGCACAAGAAAGAGGATAGATACATATGGTCCAAGGAAAATATCCCCTGGCCAACGTACAGAGGACAAATAAAAGAGTTGTCCAAACAAAGCAGTACACTTTCTGAAGATCTAGACAAGCTGGTTAAAGTCTCGGAGCGCCTGGAAAGCCTGCGAAGACTATTGTCTGATGAGGCAGCTATTCGGTTAGAGAACATCAAGTATCAGCAGAGTGAAGTTGAAAAGCTAGTCGCTCTGATCCAGGAGGAAGAAAATTCGGATAAACCCTCTGCTAAGCGCATCATGCGGAGTATCGCAGAGGTGGAGACCAAGCTACCTAATCCGCCTTTTGAACTGGATATGCGGCAATCTATGCAGGCACATGTGCAGGAGCTGCCGGCTTTAACTCGCATTTACATTGGTACCAGAGAGAGCCGACTGATCTACAAGGAAGTAAATTTTCGGGTTGGTGTTTTATCGTGGATAGAGAGTGAGGTCTTGCCCATACTGTATGAAATCTGGGAAGAAGGGGACCGCTCTAAGTCTCAACTTCAACTGGCACTGGCCAATATCAGGAATAGGCTGAGTGTGCTGGATCAATTGGCACTGGATCCTGGCGAAGAGGATAATGCTGAGCGGCTTCCTGCGGATCTGGAGGCTCCTCTAGTCAATTACTTGAAAAAGGCTCAGCTTGTTGAGAAGGAAGTTCAGGAGTATGTAGTCCCACTGTCCGAACTGGTTAATAAAGAGCTTAGACTATCCAGTATTTATGAACAGGACCAATGGTTTTTGCCCAAAACTGCTCAAGCCGGTTTTAGACAGATAGGTGGGGCCAGATCTGCTCTTTTTAACCGACTCTACGAATGGTTCGGACGATTGAGAGAGCAGCTGTCTGGATTTATAGATCGAGCCGTTCAGGAGGACAAACTCAGTCGCTCAGAGAAAGTCGTCAGAGCAGTGCAGTCGCGGAGGCTTCAAATGACCTATCCGGCTTACGCCAATATTTTCATCACCAGGGGCTATGTAGGGGAGAGTTTCTTTACAGGGCGCGAAGCGGAAATCGCGCGTATGGGGCAACTCGTTACCGACTGGAATGCAGGTTTCAGAGGGGCTGTCTTGTTGACGGGTAAACGGCAAAGTGGAAAATCACTCTTTGGAGAGCTGGTCACTAACAGGTTCTTTCCGACCGATATGATACGCCTATCGCCAGGTATGCCCTTGATGGTCAATGGGCGTACTTTTGAAGCGACCTATGAGCTGAAGCCTGCTCTTGAGTTTATCAAGAAGCACACCATATCTCAACGGCCGGCAGTTTGGATGGATGACTTGGAACTGTGGCATGACCGCGCCCATCCGCTTGGCGTAAATGTTGCGACCCTCGAGCAATTTATAGATGCCGAAGGTATGCGCATGTTTTTTTTGGTAGGTTGTGGCAATGCAGCTTATTACCGCCTCAATTCCACCCTCAATCTGGAACGCACCTTTCAAGCCCGAATAGACCTGGGGAGACTTTCTTTGCAGGACTTGGTACAGGCTATTTTTATCCGGCATGGAGCTACCCACGAGACCATCCGGGATGAATCTGGAGAGCTATTGTCTGAACGAGAATTCAAGAAGCTGGTCGCCCAGGTCCATCGGGCCGTAGATGGCAATATTGGTGATGCGCTCAGACACTGGGCCAATGGCATTTACCCGCATCCAGATGGTGGTGTTGTGTCTAGATTAGGCAGCATTTATCCCATACCCGGACCTATAGATAGAGATTCAGGACTACTTCTGGGAACTCTAATGCGGCTCAGGCGTGCAGATGAGTATGATCTGAGAAGGGTTTTTGGCCCATCTTTTCCCGTTAGATTTCGCGATGCCATTCGCAGATTGCAGGGTGTAGGCCTGCTTAAGCGGCGTGAGAATGGAGAATTGGAAATTGATTCCTCCATCGTGAATGAGGTGGGAAGACTACTTCACAGACAGAACTATATTCATTACGAACTCTAAGCTCGATGGATAGACTATTCGAAATACTACAAGTCGGAGATGGGCTGAGCATCACAACGCTCATGATCCGGCTAATCCTGCTGCTTGCCGTGTATTGGATGTTGAGATTTATTCGATCCAGACTCCGAGTAGGCGGGTACTTTGGCGATTACCAGGCCAAACTCAACCTTTGGGCCGACCGCATTCTGGTGCTTTTCGAACCCATCTCAGGATTGCTGGTATTTTACTTCATTATGCAGTGGCAACCTGGAATAGGCTTGCTCTCTATCATTTTCATATTTATAGTGTCTTTTCCACGGTGGAGAGATTATGCCTATGGCATTGTTTTGAGATTTGACCAGGGGCTCGTGGTAGGCCGGCAGCTTCAAGCTGTATCTGGGCGAGGGATCATAAGTCGCCGACGGAGGCTAGGCATTCAATTACAGACACCCAAGGGACAGCAATTTATTCCTTATCATATTCTGTTCCAGGATGGATTTATTCTGGAAGGTGTCGACGAGGCCACCAATTTTATCACATTAGAGTTGCGGGCAGACGATGCGAACGAGTTGCCGGATCCGTACGTTTTTAAGTCCAAACTGGCCATTTTGCCCTTTCTGGACGAGCGTCACCCACCCGAACTGAGTAGGTATACCAACAATGATAAAAAACTACAATTGCGTTTGGCTCTATTAGAAGCCGATAATGTAAACGATCTGGCCCGCCTGTTTGAAGAATGGGGGCTGAATTTTAAAATATCTCAAAAGTAAGTTCGCATGGATATCATGGAGAACTACAACCTCATTATTGAGGCTAGTGTCATCATTATTCTTTCCTTTTTATTTAGTGAATTGTCTAAGAAGACAAGCATTCCTTCTGTACTGCTTTTGATTTTTCTGGGGGTAGGACTCAAATTAATACTTGATCAGTTTGGTTACAACCTACCCGGACTGATGGGGATTTTGACGCTATTGGGCACGCTGGGTTTGATCATGATCGTACTGGAAGCCGCCCTGGAACTCAAACTAGAGCGAGATAAATATATTCCGATACTTAAATCGCTGCTCATTGCCTTTGTTGGCCTCCTGGGCAGCATTTGGGTCGCTGCTGTCATCATCGAGAATATGGTGCCAGGCATGGATACACAAATGGCCTGGATCTATGCCACTCCGCTGTCTGTACTTTCTTCCGCCATCATCATACCCAGTGTTGAAAACCTGAAGCCCAAGAAGCGTGAATTTCATATTTACGAGTCAACATTCTCAGACATACTGGGAATTATTATTTTTTACTTTTTGCTCGATCAGGCGGGGTTTGGCGAGCATTCAGGAGACGCTGCTGCGCATGCCAGCGATCACGCGACTAACGGCCAGAGCTTTACGGCAGGCTTGGTGGCTTACCTGATCAACATCTTGATTACCATAGTAGCCTCACTGGCGGCCAGCTACATTATCGTGATCATATTTCAACGTATCAAAACCCCCGTGAAGCTGTTTTTGCTCATTGCCGTTTTGCTGCTGTTGTATGCCATCGGGAAAAAGCTCCACTTGTCGGCCCTGATCATCATTTTGATATTCGGATTAGTCATTGCTAACCTTAAACTCTTTTTCAGGGGGCCACTGAAGCGCTACCTGCACATGGAAAAGGTCAGCAATTTATACGAAGGCCTCCACGTAGTTACTATGGAGACGGCCTTTGTCGTTCGTACCTTTTTCTTCGTCGTTTTTGGCCTGACGATCAGTCTAACTTCATTGATCAGTTGGGAAGTCGCGATGGTGAGCCTTCTCATTGTGGCTTCTATTTATGTCATTCGAGTCGTGCTATTGGCCGTATTCCTTGGGAAAGACATTATCCCTCAGCTTTACATTGCTCCAAGGGGGTTGATTACCATTTTGCTGTTCTATGCTATCCCAGACGAGGCTGCCGTAGAAGGCTTTGATCAGGGCATACTGCTATTCATCATTATCGCAACGGCCTTGATTATGACATTTGCTTTGATTGCCAATAAAACCCGAGCCAATAGATCCATTCGCTCGGCTGGTCGCGAAGCGGTCTCCGAGGAAAGATGGACTGCTCCCAAGGTGGAAGACGTAAAAGAGAGTTAGCGCAACATGATTTTGTCATGCCAGCGTAGTTCTCCACTTTTAACCTCATACCAATAGATGCCTGAGGGCAGCTCGGATATATCTAGTGGAATCTGAAACCCATTTTCATTTTCCGGTTGGTTAATTCTGAGCTCGCGCAATTTTCGTCCACCCATATCGTATATGGTAAAATCTACATCTCCACCTGCAAATGGATCGTTGTAGGTGATGGTAATTGGTCCATCAGTCGGGTTTGGTGTCGTGGTGAAGTTCATATCTCCAGGCCAGTTCACCGGCTCTAAGTTGGAGTAATTGATAACGCGACTTTCCGAAATAACTTTAATTCTATACACACTGGATCCTTCTAGTGGATTGAGATCCGTAAACTCCGTTGTGCCGGGTTCAAAGCGTTCAATCGGATTAATCTGAGTATAGTCTCGGCCTCTTTGCAGTTCCAGGATATAATCACCCGCTAGGGAAGAAGGAAGTGTCCAGGATAAATTCACTACCTCGGGAGTGGTTTCGGCCACCAGATCGGGAACAATGGCTGGATCGCAGTTTGGATAGAGATATTGCTCTAAATTAGTCGATAGTCCCTCCGGATCAGTAGCAGTAAAGGAAACCCTTAAGAAGTAGGTTTCTTCCTCACAGCCTGGTGGGCCTGTGAATGCACGTGACTGAAACTGGTTGTCTCTGAATTCAGGATGGAAGTGGTCATCGTGATGCAGGAATACCTCCCAGACATATTCCAATTCATCCAGCGCATGTTCGCTGTCTTCAGCACTTCCGATCAGTTCCAGCTGATTGGTTCGGTCTATCGGGTATCGATCACCATCTTCGAAGCTTAAAATAGCTATTTGGGGTGGACTGTTATTGAGCGAAACCAGAATGGAATCTGTATGCGTAGCGCCTTCAGGATCGGTTGCCGTTAGGTAAACGTAACGACTCCAAATATCCTGACTAGGTGCCGTGAATGTACGCGTAGCTACGGGACCATCTACCGTTTGCCCGTCGGGAAACGACCAGCGGAAGTCCAATTCCGAAAAATCGTTATTGGGATCATAGCTATCATTGGCATTAAAGGTGATGGTTTGCTCCTGACCGCCAAAGTTTTGATCTGCGGCTGCCACTGCCAGAGGAGGTGGGTTCCCTCCAAAAGTGATCAGACCGACCGTACCCGTTCTAGTAATGTAAATGAGTCTACTATTGGCCTTATCTGGAAAAATACCAATAACCTCTGGAATGTCAAGAAAGGTCTCCAAGCGACTTGGCTGCCAGTTGTCATCTACAGTCAACAGCTGAACGGGACCACTGAAATCGTAGAATAAGAGTTTGCCCTGCATCTCTTCTGGCCAGGATGGCATGTCAATTTTAAAGCCGCCCAATGCACTCCAGCCATTAAAGTTCTCTCCCTCGATCGGACTGTCTGGGTTTGTTAGATCCATACCAACGGCATAGCCGGCATCATTGAAGGAAAGGGTAGTTGTTCTGGCTGGTGGATTCCAATTTCGATTACTCCAGGCTAGGGTGGGGGCTACGGCTTCACTTAGACCGGAATAGTCTACAAACTGACTTTCATCACATGGGTTTCTTTTCGGGCCACTATTCCCACGACTGAGCCAGATGATGGTTTCCTGGAAATTAAAAAACTCCTGATCACAACCATTCTGACCAAATAGCGGATTTGGCGCAAGTGGATTTGCGGGGATGGGTTTTTGTGGAAAATTCCAAGTCAATTCAATACCCTCATAAATCGGCCATCCAAAATTCTGTCCGCCTTCTGTGCATATGTTAAGCTCTTCCCAGCTGACATTGCCTACGTCGCCTATGGCTAAAATACCCGGCCGACCTTCTGAAGCATCGTGACTACTGGATTCCTCTATGAGATGAAAGCGGAAAGGATTGCGAAACCCGGTAGCCCAGATCCTGGACATAGCCGATCTTGGATTTTGGGAATCGAAATAGGGATTTGAAGGCAAGCCATTGCCCTCAGCATCTATTCTTCCAACTTTTCCCTGCAGCGAACTCAATAATTGAGATCTATAACTACCGATATGGTGATCTGCTGGTAGCATACCCTGGGCGACAGCTTCATCTGCCTGAGTCTCTTCTTCTCGATCACCTACGTCTGTATAGGAATCGGCTCCATCTCCGGTGCTGAATAATATGGTACCATCAGGCGACATGACCATGTCTCCAATACCGTGCCATTGAAAATGAATGGGGATGGCATCTTCAATGGTTTCGCCTAAAATAATAGTCCTGGTGGCCGCTTGATCTACAGACCAGTCGCCAGTTGCATCCGCTTGAAATCTGGTAATCCTGGCAATAGTTGGCTCATAAGAAGAGCTCTGATCAGCCTGGTAGTCTGGCTGTCCGAAGTTATTGAGGTGATAGGGATCTACTACGTAAAACAGATACACATAACCGTTGCTCGAAAAGCTGTTGTCCAGACAAAAGCCCATCATGCCCAGTTCTCCCCATAGAGCTACCTCTTCGCTGATGTCAATCCAGGGCGTACTGGGAGCCTGACCCGATGGAGGCATACGGTATATCTTACCATCGTGAGTACCTATATATATGAACCCACTGCCATCTATCTCAATATCCATGGGCAGGTCGTAAGCTCTAGTCAACGTGCTCAGGAAAAAGTCATCATTTTGAGCAAAGCTTATGCTAGCTAAACTCAGTAGTACGGTTAATTGGAGTAATCGCATAGATAGTTTAATAAGGTAGAGCCAAAGATAAAACTCAATTGCAGACAAACTGGTGGTTTACAAGCGGAAAGTCTCCAGCTGATCCGTATCAATCTTTTGTACTTCCGCGGGTCGCCATTCATCTTGTCCAGGCTTGTTGGCCAGTGCTGCTATATGAGGGGCGGGTAAGCCATCTCCTATAGCCAGTTGGGTATTGGTTATGCGTCTGATCTCGTCTACAAGCCCCATTTTGAGAAATAAGCCTAAAGTATAAGCGCCGCCTTCAACGGTAAGCTGATTAATGCCCCGTCTATACAGTTCATCTAGTATGTTGGGTAACCAATTTTCTTCTTTGTGTTCCAACACGAAATGCTCAGTCGTTGAGGCGTTGCGCTCAAGGTTAGGGGCCTGAGAGCTAAACCATAGGGTAGGGGAGTCGGACTCAACCTGGAACACCCGCTCATGCCCGGTGCACCGATTCCTGGGATCAAACACGACACGAACAGGGTCTTTGCCTGGGTAAAATCTGGTCGTCAGACTAGGATCGTCGGCCAGTACGGTAGCTGCACCAACCAATATGGCTCCAGTTTGTGATCGCCATTTGTGGGTGAGCCGCCTGGTAAGGGCAGAGCTGATCCAATATGGCTCATTTGAGTTTGGAGCCATAAATCCATCTGTCGATTGTGCCCATTTCAGGATGATGTAGGGTCTATGCTGAGTAACGAATAAATTTCGTTCTCCGGCCAGCTTTCTGCATCCTTCATGGTCTGGATATATCCTGACTTCCTTGCCCGCATTCCTTAAAATCTCAACTCCCTGACCACTGACTCTGGGTGTCTGGTCTAGCTGGCCTATAACCACAGTCTGTATATCAGATCGAAGAATCAGGTCAGTACAGGCCGGAGTTCTGCCGTGGAAGCAGCAGGGCTCGAGACTCACATAGAGTGTGCTCAATGGGATAAGGGCTCGGTTGTGGTCTGATACGCTGGCTAAACACTTTACTTCCGCGTGTTCTTTACCTGCGATTTTATGATACCCTTCACCGATAATTTTCCCATTGTAGACGAGCACTGCTCCCACCTTTGGATTTGGGGAAGATTCAGGCCCGGCTAACTGGCCGATTTCACAGCATCTGGACAGAAAAAAATGGTCTTGTCTGACTAATGATTCCACTTTTTAGAACAATTTGATTGGCCTGCGCGAATTCGTACAAAAAAGTATGCAAAAATGCATGATTGTACATGAATATGGAATAACTGCCCTTGTTTGGTAGGGCTTTATAGGGTGAACTTTAGGATAGCTGATCAAGAATTGGTGCTTGCATCGCTTGATTTACTTGGTTTTCCACCTTTATAAACCACACTCAACATGGCTTTTCGAATTCAACTTAAAAACTCTGAGAAGTACGCTTATCTAGACGAAGAGGTTTATCACTCACTGAATAATGATAAGGAACTGGCTCAATATGGGTTTCTGACCAACCTGCGCGAACATAGCTCAGGATGTGCAGTTTTTCAAAAGACTAAGCGAAAGGAAAACGGTAATGGTTTTGAGGTATTGACCATCTACTTGCATAAATTAATTGCCGAGCGTTTTCTGTCGGATCATAAGTCCTCTGCTAACAATCTGGTAGGCTGTAAAAACGGTAACAAGTTAGATTGCAGGCTCGATAATCTGGAATACAGAAGTAGGTCTACGGCAAGTCGCAAGCGCAAGTCTTCTAGCAAACTGGGTTACACCGGTGTTTATCAGGAAAATAATCGATATCGAGCGGTGATCAGTATAAACCGTAAGAGTGTCCATATTGGCATGTTTGCCACCCCTGAAGAAGCGGCAGAAGCCTATAATCGCAAGTCTCGCGAATTGTATGGTGATCTTGGCAAAATCAACATCATCAGGCCCCATGCCGCTCGCGGCGAGGGTGGTGGCCTGCCAGGATTGGATGCGGGTATGGGCGAAAGCGCCTCCTTGCAGCACAGGGACAGCTTGAGGCGAAGAGAGCAAGAGGACTAAGTCTTCCAGGCGCAAGTCATCTCGCGCTTTCTTGGTGGCCCGGGAAGGGCTTCGACTTGCAAGCCAGCTGCTTTTAGTGCACGTTTGACGGAGCCTTTCGCGCAATAGCTTACCCAGCAACCTCCTGGTTTGAGTAGGTCGGCACAAATTTGCATGGCCTCTTCAGTCCAGAGTTCGGGCTGTGCATTTGGCGCAAAAGCATCATAAAATATCACATCTGCTAGTGGCAGACTGCCCGCCACATCTAGCCAGCTACCTTTCACCTTCTTGAGCTCGAAATTTGGGGACACCATTTGTGAAGCACCCCATTCGCCATCGTGGATCTTGCTGAATCCGACCTGCGGAAGTCCTAAAGTAGATGCATAGGTGAGTTGTGTAATCAATGGCTGCTCCAGCGGGTATTTTTCAATGGCTGTGTATTGGAAAGTAATGTTTGGACGCAAATTAGCTTCCCTGAGAGCGAGAAAGGCATTCAGCCCAGTTCCCAAGCCCATTTCTACGATGTGCAAGGAATTCTCCTGAGTAGTTGCTATTCTTGCCTTTAGCCCGGCGTCAATAAATACGTGCTCACTTTCGGTTATAGCACCATGTATGGAATGGTACTGGATGTTGAAGCGGCCTGAATGTACCGTTTGAGAGCCGTCAGATGTAAGCTGAATGGAATTTGGCGGGGACACTTTAGCAATATTAGAGAATCACAGAACCAGGTCGTATACGTATACCTAGGAGGTTGGTATCCTGAGTCTACAGGAAATCAGGTATCTTGATAACACTCATGCAATTCGGCTACCTGAATGTCTAAATGAGAGGAGTCGTATGTACAATGTCCATCCCTGATTAGCAATACTTGTGGAGACTCGTGGGCAACACTGAATTGCTGAGCGACCATATTGCTGAGTTGCCGATAGGCAATCAGGTCTAAATAATAAGGCTCTAGCTCATCTGTACCGAAATCCCAGTGGTCTTCCAGGCGCATTTTGGCAATGCTGGAAATGGGACAGCGGGTACTGTGCTTAAATATCAGGCAAGGGACCACTCGGCTACGATCAATGAGATCTTGAATGGCCTGTTCGCTTGTAATGGGGTGCCAGTTCACAGTGCGATTACAGTATGGAAATGATCAAGTTGGCGATGAGATCTAGCCAGCCGTCCTCTACAGACATGTTGTTGGCTGGGCAACCATATCCACGGTTGCAGCTAGATACGAGTAGGGTAGCGATAGCGGCTACGAACAGGGGAGCAGAGGAACGAGAGTTTTTACGCTTTGACATAACTGGATTGGATGGATAGTTCATGAGGGGCGCAAAGGTACGCAGTTGGTATAACTCTTAAGTAGCCATCAAGGTTGAGTTAGGAAGAACCAAGTAGCTAACGTATTTTTGCCCTCCGGAAACTAACCGTTTTATGTCGAGAAAAATTGCCCTTAGAGAAGCTCTTCGCGAAGCTATGACCGAAGAAATGCGCCGAGATGAATCCGTTTTCCTTATGGGAGAGGAAGTCGCAGAGTATAATGGAGCCTACAAGGTGAGTAAAGGAATGCTCGATGAGTCTGGCCCAAGGCGAGTCATCGACACCCCGATAGCTGAGCTGGGATTTGCGGGCATAGGTGTGGGTGCCGCCATGAATGGCCTGCGACCTATTGTAGAGTTTATGACCTGGAATTTCGCCGTTCTGGCCTTTGATCAAATCGTAAACAATGCGGCAAAAACACTTTCGCAATCTGCCGGACAGTTTGCGTGCCCCATTGTTTTTCGTGGTCCTTCCGGATCAGCCGGTCAATTGGCTCAGCAGCACAGTCAAACTTTTGAAAGCTGGATGGCCAATACACCAGGTCTGAAGGTAATCTCTTGTATAGACCCTGCCGATGCCAAAGGTCTGCTGAAAAGTGCCATTCGCGATAATGACCCGGTTTGTGTCATGGAATCGGAGATGCTCTATGGGTTTGAAGGTGAAGTGCCAGAGGGAGAATACCTGGTTCCGATAGGTCAGGCTGCGGTACGCCGCGAAGGGACGGATGTTACCCTGGTTTCTTTCAACAAAATGATGCTTCCCACATTGGAAGCTGCTGATGAGCTGGCTAAAGACGGAATTAGTGCAGAGGTCATCGACCTGCGCACCATTCGACCATTGGATCACAAGACCATTGTTAAAAGTGTGAAGAAAACCAACCGATTGGTCGTAGTGGATGAGAGCTGGCCTTTTGGTGGAGTAAGTGCAGAGGTGGCCTATGAAATCCAAAAATTTGCGTTTGACTACCTCGACGCGCCAGTCATCCGTGTCAACGCGGCTGATACTTCGCTACACTATGCTCCTACATTCGTAGAAGAGTACCTGCCCAACGCTAAGAAAATTATCGATGCGGTGAAGCAGGTGAGTTATGTGAGCTAGGGAAAGCCACTATCCAAAAACGGACAGCTGAGCTGGGTCTGCTAGTTCCATCTCTTTCTTCGTCTTCAAGACATCCTGCTGCTCCATGTCGGGTAAGAGTCGCTTGACTATGCGCAGTCGATGTGTATAGCGGCCACGCTCGAAATTGAAAATACCGTAGTGGTCGATTGCATCTATACGCACGCAATCGCCTGCGTGTAGAATACGGCTATCTGGTAGTATGAAGCCAACATGATTGATGTTGCCTCGATTATCATCAAAGAAAGCGAGGTCCGCAGGCTGACACTGGACCATAAAGTCTATAGTGCGGCCACAGTTGGCCTGTGTCTCGGCCGTACGAGGTAGCTGTAGCCCGACGATTCGCCCTATAAGCTGGACCATAGCGGCAGAATCTATACCGCTAGGTGTTCGACCTCCGCTGAGCTGTGGAATGTAGAGCAGTTTACGCGCCAGTTTTATCATCAGCTCAGGGCTGGTCTTTAAGTCTGCACTCATGGCCGCCTGTCCGGAGTAAGTATATTTCTTGTCTCCCAGGTGCAGGTGGATACCATCGAAGTCCGGGAGTCTGGCGCCCATGGTAATGGGTAGTGCAAATTGATTACCCAGTACTGGAGCAAAGAGATCCAGAGCAAAGGAAGGGCTGTTTTTTTGTCGCAGGAAAGTGATCTCGTCTACTTCCTTAATCTGCTCGTTGCGGATGTAAGCCTCGAAGCCGTCATCTGCGCAGGCTATTCTCGACCAACTCTTATTGGACTCGAGCACACGAACGGGTTCTCCAAACAGAAGTTGGCTGACTAGTTCTGAGCGTTCTCGGCCTTGTCGACGCAGGGCAGCAGCGGCGAAGCGGCCTATGGCGTATTGTGGATTCGTATGTGCAACCATGGTGATAGAGAGCCAAGATAAGATTAGAAATTGGATTGTATTTCTTAAAGACGGTCTAATTGTTCCGGTATGAAAATATCGGTTGCATATTTGCGTTCGTTTTGAATGACAGGTCAGATATTCTGCCTGCTTTGATTTGACTGCTCTATTGGAAATCTATTGCGCCGAACTATCAATGAGTCTTATGAGATTAAAGTTATTTACACTCCTCGCTTGCGGTCTGATGCTGGGGTCGATTCGTGCTCAGGACCAACACTTCAGTCAGTTTTTTGCTTCTCCGCTTACCTTGAATCCGGCATTGACTGGAATGTATCAGGGGCGGTACCGCGTGTCTTTCATACACCGACAGCAATGGCAGCAAGTGCTGGATAGTCCGTACAGCACTTTTTCAGCAGCTGCAGACTTCAGATATTATTTAAATCCGAACAAGCGCAGATATAAAGATGCGTTTGGGGTAGGGATGGTCTTTTACACGGATCGTGTGTCGAGTGTAAACTTCAGTACCAACCAGATTATGCTGTCTGGTGCTTTTCACAAAGCGCTCGATCCGCGCTCTTATCAGACCCTGAGTTTGGGCATTCAATTGGGGATTGCCCAGCGCAACATCAGTTATGATGAGCTTTCCTTTGAAGATGAATTTAATGGAGAAGACGGTTATTCGGTTGGATCGACTGGAGAGCGTCTTCCGGAGAACAATTTTGCATTCGGCGATTATCAAATTGGCCTAAACTATAGCTATGCGCCAGAAGACGGACTAGGTGTTTTTATTGGTGCAGCCATGCACCACATAGGAGAACCAGAGCAGAGTTTCTTTTTCGAGGCAACTGAGGACGAGTTGGTCCAGGTAAGTAACAAACTACCTCGCAGATACTCGGGCTACATAAATCTCAGGTTGCCACTGGGTAAGTTTGTAGAGTTTCACCCAAGGGTCTTGGCTTACAGCCAGGGACCGCACCTGGCATTGAATGGTGGAGCTAACTTCAGAATGCTGTTCAATCGAGACAAAGGTCTCGCACTTCACTTAGGTGGATGGGCACGTCCGGTTAGAAATATGGACGAGTTCAGTGTAAGCTCATTCATTGCTTTGATGGGTATAGAGTACAGCAATTTCATTGTTGGATTCAGTTACGATCTGGGGCTTGATCAGCTTCCTCAGAATTGGCGCCAGCGCAATAGTTTTGAAATTAGTGTGTCGTATTTGGGCAATGCAGATGATACAGAAGCTGTACCTTGCCCTAAGTTTTAAAAGACGACCACAAACAAAGATCCATGAACCTTTCCCCCTGGCCATATTTGGCCTCCATATTCGTATATATTCTATTCTCCTCGACTTCAGTGACTAAGCCAGTTACAGATCCACCTGAAATTGAGTGGCTAAGCTGGTCAGAGGCTATTGCCAGAATGGAGAATGAACCTCGTAAGATATTGGTTGATGTCTACACCGAATGGTGTGGATATTGCAAGCAAATGGATAGAAATGTATTTCCAGATGCCTGGGTAACCAGATACGTGCGTGAGAATTTTTACGCCATCAAGCTGGATGCAGAAGATCCTACTCCTTTGGTATACGACAACCACACCTTCCGCTGGTTGGAAGATCAGGGTAGGGGAGGCGTACACGAGCTGGCCTTCGCCCTCCTTGATGGCAGCCTTCGTTATCCGACGATGGTCTATTTAGACGAAGACCAGAAGCGCATCAGCATCAGCCCCGGTTTTAAAAATGCAGCCAACTTGCTTAGCGAGCTCAAATTTATCGGCGAGAACTACTATAAAGTGATGAGCTATTCTGAATACAAGCGTAGATAAGGCTCATTTCTAAAATTTAAATACGAATTATTTCGTACGTCATTTTTCATATTTCCCTCCAAATCGAAGTTCCCGGAGACAGGGTAGGGAAATGGGTTTACCAAATGAGAGCTGCGCTCTGTAGGCGCCGTTATCTATGCGCAGTTCGCTTATTTACTTCATGTAGACTTGGCAGCAAGCTAGGCTTCCTGTTTTGCTTTAGAATGAGAATTGCG
>JBCBVN010000033.1:0-20674 GCA_039817625.1 Bacteroidota bacterium | reverse complement strand
CATGGCCGATCAATTACAATTACGAGCTGGGTGGCGAAAGCGAACAAAGTGAAGAAGCCCTGGGGGCTGTATTTGCCAAACTCCCTCTGGCCGGATTTATCATTATTCTTTTGTTGATTTCCCAATTCAATTCCTTCCGCAAAACGGGCATCGTGTTGAGCAGTATTCCACTGGGCATCATTGGTGTTATACTGGGCTTGCTTGCCTTCCGCTCCTACTTCGGGTTTATGGCTTTTCTGGGCATTATATCTCTGGCGGGGATCGTCATCAATAATGCCATTGTCCTTATTGATCGCATACAACTTGAAGAAGAGACCAGCGCATCGAGATACGAGGCCATTCTAAATGCAGCTCAGCAGCGTTTCAGGCCTATTTTGCTCACTACATTTACCACGACATTGGGCATGATTCCACTTTATTTGGGCGGCGGAGAAATGTGGGAGCCCATGGCCATTTCCATCATGATTGGCCTACTCTTTGCCACGGTTATCACCTTGCTGTTTGTACCTGTCGTTTATAAAATCCTGTTTGGCGTCAAACGAGCTTAGTAGTGGGCTAGGAACTTGGCTGGGAGTTGCTGGCCAGATATTTTCCGATGATGATCGCCACCACAAACGTGAGGTAGATCTGCCCGGTGATGGCTATAATTATAGAAACCGACTTAATGATCTGATTGGTCGGCACAATGTCTCCGTACCCCACAGTAGTCAGGGTAATGAAGCTGTAGTATATCAAATCATAAAAATCAAGTATAGACTCCTGAATGGATCCAGAGTAAAATTGATTTTGAAGTAGGGCGAGTAAAGGTGCAAACACAACACCCAGGATCATGTAACCACAAATGACGGCATAGATGGTATTGACGGTTACATCTTTTTCATTCAGAATATAGAGCAGCAGCTTCCGGAAGACGTAGCTGAAAAATATGAACGTCACAATGGCATTCACCCAACTCCAATGAGGGTGACGATCTCCCCAAACTACAAAAACCACGAAGCTAAAAATACCGAGGAATAGCAGTAAGCCCCCCTCCCGATAGCTCGTGGTGGTAAAGAGCGCAGCGAGGATTAAGACCAGGCCATAAGAGATATACAAAATCAAGTTTCCCGCCTGGAGTATGGCCGATACCGGCGGCAAAATGATCAGTAGTAAAAGGCCAAGCAGCAGAACCAGATAGCGGGGTCTATGAAACCAGTCCTCAAAAATTTCTCGAAACAGAGTGCTCATCACAAATAGTTTTCCAAAATGTTGGCCTAAACTACAATCCTCCACATCATTTTATCAAAGCTTTACCTTTGCGACATGCGACCATTGCTGTTGGGGATTACCCTTTTCTGTTCAAGTTTGCTTTCCGCTCAACGAGCCACAGACTTTGTACCCGAATTGGAGGTCGGATTTGGTGTAGGTACCTGGGCATCAGAAGTCGAGTTTACCCCCGAGGTCATGCAGGAGCCGTTGACTGGCATAAACCTGGGTCTGTCTCTTCGTTACTTCGACCGAAAAAGTGTAGGTTTCATGGCCGAACTCAACTATGACCAAGGCGGATGGCAGGAAGTACAGGATAGTGTGGATGGGGACTACCGCAGGTCGATTGATTTTCTCACTACCCAATTATTCACCCAGTTATCATTCGGGCGGGGATTTATCAGACCGGTTATTCAGGGCGGCTGCTATGTGAGTTTCCCCATATCCGATACAGAAGAAATACCTGTCGGCTTTGACCTGGGCAACGACGACCCGAGCTACTACCAGCAAGAATACAGTGGCCGAATAACCTATGGCCTGGTATTTGGCGGTGGTTTCTATCTCAACTTTGGTCTGGTTTCTGTACAATTGGAGGGCCGATACCTCGCTGGTTTCAGTGATCTATTCAGACCCGGTTCCACACAAGCCGAGACGAGTAGACGAAGAAGTGCAGGATTTAGAGTGACGGGCTTTTACCGAATCAAATGAGGTCGCTCAGGATCACTCGGCAGGTGGCCATTACGAGATGATCCATGTTATTAAATCCGCTCCGGTGCTATATCCTTTTTGCTTACGCCAAACCTCGGGGTGCCAGGCCGGCAGGAGCAGCATTTTGTCTTCAGCAATAGCATCAAAAACAGCCCCACTGATCTTGGTATGGCCTATAAATTCCCGGTAGGCGCCAGAGCGAACACTGGGCCGGAGCGGAGCAAGTACGAAATGGCAATCGGCTAGATGTTCGTGGAACAATTGATCGTTCATGCCCTCCGACTGAAAAACCAGTTTCACGGTCGGCCCCAGCCTGGCCAGTTGATCGACGATACTTTGGCTAAATACACGTCCTGCCAAGACCAATTCTACTGTTGGTGAATCTGATGGAAGCACTTGCAATGCTTCAAGCACAGGATGGTAATCTCTGAATCGAGTATCGACGCGGCCAGGGATAAATATTTTTATGGCATAACCCCGTACGTGCTGGGGTCTACTTAGAATTTGCTCAGGGGGGAAAGAAAAAGGGAGGGTAACCACTGGGCATTCGGGCTTTCGATCCAGCAGATGTTTGCGCATAGATCCCGTAGGAACCAGCAGGTATTGCGCCCCTTCAAGTAGGCTTACCAGCTTCTTCCTTCTTATGCGATCTCTGAGCCATCGAGCCAGGTTCATTGGGCTGTAATCGTAAATAGGGCCACCCAGCCAGAGCGATAAATTATGCCCTGCTACCCAATAGCGGTACTTGGACAGTAAAGGCCACCATCTGCCAGGATCATTGCCAATGGTAATGAGAATGCTCAAGTCGACTGTTGGAAGTAAGCTGTGAATTTCAGTCCATTCATAGCATGCCACATCTGGCAACAGCTGTTCTGCCCACCTCCGATGCCGATTGTCTAGTGCCAGCATCACCTCTGCTTGACATTCATCTACCAAAAATCGACTCCATCGAGCCACCACCTCGGTGTGGTCTAGCGGTTCAATGAGAAGAATGCGAGGAGTTTTTCTATCCATGGCTGAAGGATATCGCGCCAGGCGCCAGGCCAAATATACCGCCATACCAACAGCAAGACCACAGCATAGATAGCAGCAGGAACAAACAGCGCCATAAACCCATCAACAGTCTCTGTATACAACAAACCCACAGGAAGCGCACCAGCCAGCACGCTAGCTAAAACCGGTTGAATGAGTACGGCGGCCACCTGCGGAAGTCCACCTCCCAACAATCGGCTACACCAGTGAATAGACACTATGAAATAAGCAATACTAACCAATGCATAGACGAGGGCTACCGTCATGACCGACTGACCAAACCAGGCTGCAACGACCACCGAAAGTATGAGAACGACTTTCAGTGGTCCCATAATTTTGAGTTGACGCTGTGTAGCTCCTGCGGCCTGAGCCACCGAATCTTCCAGCATTCCAATCAGTTGCAGTAAAGCAAGTGCTGCGAATATTCTGCCTAAAGGAACCATAAGCGCCCAGGCTGGCCCGAGCCACCAACTCACGAAGGGGTCAACCAGTACCACGGCTAATATTACGGCGGGATACCCCAGCCAGGCGATAGATCGAACGCCAGATAAATAGGTATCAAAACCATCCAGGCCACGCTCGCGATCGCGGGCGATGCGTGGAAGCATGACTCGCCCGAATCCCCGGGTAAGGGTCATGAATGGCATGGTAAGTAATGCGTAGGCTCGGCCATAGACGCCCAGCTGATCGTCGCCAAAGCGGCGGCCAATGAGCAGATCGTCTAGCCTTCGGCTTAAGAAAACCAAGATAGAGCTGACTGTGATGGGAAGCCCAAACTGAAAATGACGTCCCAGGCGGTCGGTACCAAAAGAGAGGTAGGCGTAATCTTTGCGCACCCAAATCAGAACGGCCAGCATGAGTACGCTAGGTAAGACCTCTCGGACAGACAGGGCCATCTCATCAAGCTCGAAGTAAGCTAAAAATAAGGCTGGAATAACCGCCAGTACATAAGTCACCAGTTCTACTTGTGTCATCCATTTGAACAGACCTTCGCGTTCGAGCTGAGCTTCTGGCATCACGGTCCAGATCAGTACAGTAGCCCGAATGGCAAATATCCACCTGAGCAAATCAGATAGCTCGGTTTTAAAAAATTGCTCGACCCAATGCCAGCCCAACACAATTGCTGCCCCGGCGAGAATACCCAATAAAAAATGAAGCGCATTCAGCTGCCCCATCTCTCGCTTGTCGAGCTGCTCCTGGTAGATCATGCTCCGGCTCAGCCCCCAGTCGAGCAACATAAACAAGAACTCGGCTGTAAGTACGGCCATGGCTACCCGACCAAACACATCGGGCTCGATGAGTCGCATCAATAGCAAAGTAGATGCCAACCTGAAGACCAGGCGGCCTACCCGACCAGAAAGTGCCCAAGCGAAGTTTTTGCGAAGAGAGGAATCCATGAAGCGGCACAAATATAATTTGGCCAACATTCAATCGGTATAGGCCAACTATATATATCCTATTCAAGCTATTTTGCAGTCCCATGATTCGCTTAATCCTTGGTCGCCTTATCGTCTTCCTGCCTACACTGGTGGTGCTGAGCTGGTTGGCTTTTGGATTGAATCAATGCTCACCAGAGGATCCGGTTAGCCGCCTGCTTCCGCTGGAAGAAGTCAGACTAAGAGAAGATGACCCTACCGCCTACGAACGGGCCTATCAACAGGCAGCTGAGCGCATGGGTCAGGATCTGCCACTTTTCTACTTTGGCATTGGTCATAAAGCTGCTCCGCCTGCAGACCTTGATGCACCATTACCACAGCAAAAAAAGTGGCTTGAGGACATGTGTCTGAAAACCGGAAGGCCCGACCTCGTCGCCTCGTATTACCAAGTTTTGAGACGCCTGGCCAATGGTAATCAAAATGGTATTTCTACCGTGGCCAAAGAACTGTTGCTGACCACTGAGGCAGACCGGGTTGCTGCCAAATGGGCAGAGCTGGAAGCAGCGGTAAAGCAAGAAAACCCAGAAACACAAACGGCGCTGGCTCCAGTTGTGGCAGAGATCAGTGATCTGAGAAGCCAAATGGAAGCGGAGCCTGCCAGGGGCAACATTCTGCGTCCCACTTTTAGCTGGCATGGACCAGACAATCAGTATCATAGATGGCTGACCGGAATATTGAGCGGTGATCTGGGCGTTTCCTATATCAATCGCCAGCCAGTAGGTCAAAAAATTGGTCAGGCATTGAAATGGACTGCCCTAATCAACTTTCTAGCCATTCTATTGGCCTATGGCGTAGCTGTGCCATTGGGCCTGAAACTTGGAAGTCGAGCCGGTAGTAAATTCGATAGTCGCGTTAGTTTTTTCCTGCTCTTGCTTTTTAGTATTCCAGCCTTCTGGACGGCTACCATGATTTCCAGCTTCTTTACCACTCCGGCATATGGTATGGATTGGTTCCCCAGTATGGGAGTGGGGCGCATACCAGACGGTACTGGCTGGCTGGCTATCCTTTGGATCAGAATCAAACACCTTTTTCTCCCCGTTCTCATGCTGGCTTATCCTTCCTGGGCCTACCTGAGCCGGCAGATGCGCGCCTCTACACTAACGGAACTCGGCAAGCCCTACATCCAAACTGCCCGGCTGAAAGGGCCGGGTGAGGATCAGATACTGCGCAAGCACGTACTGCGCAATGCACTATTTCCGATCATCACTATGCTGGCTGGCTTATTCCCTACCCTTCTGGCCGGATCCGTTTTGATCGAAATGATCTTTAACCTCCCGGGTATGGGACAATTATTGGTGACTTCTACACTTGAGCAAGATTGGCCGGTCGTTACGGCTATTTTGATCATCAGTGGTTTGGCCACCATACTTGGCCTGCTTATGGCCGATATCCTATATCGCTGGGCCGACCCTCGGTTACGAGGAACAGGCACTCAAAAAGCCAGCGAATGAATAAGTTGGCCAAACGAAAGAAATGGGCGCGAAGAAGTTTGCGTTTCCTTTTACTGCTTGCTCTCCTGGCAGACTTTCTGGCCAATGATCGCCCTATTGTGGCTGTCTATGAAGGAGACTTGCGCTGGCCAGTTTTTCATCAATATGCCGAAATGGCCGGATTGGCCAAACCATACGCCGATTTGCCTGGTCGAAGTTGGGAACGCGCCGAAACCAGTTTTGCCGTTTGGCCACTTATCCCCTATTCAGCTGACAGCCCCGATCGAGGAACCGGGCGCTACAAGCCTCCCGGCAGCCGGCCTGAAGATGGCAGTTTTGGAGAAACTCATTGGCTGGGGACTGATAAAGGCAGCCGGGATGTACTGGCCGGGTTGATCAGAGGTTTGCGGGTTTCCCTCGGCATTGGTATTGGTTCGATGTTGATCGCATTTTTACTGGGCGTATTGATCGGCGCACCAGCTGGTTTTTTCGCTGACGATAGCCTGATTAGTAAGAGAAGTCACTGGATTGGAAGCCTCATGGGATCAGTAATTGGCGCGACTTACTGTCTGTTTTCCTGGTGGCCATTTACCGCTTATTGGTCTTTTCTGCCAAGGGTCATCAGTAGCTTGGTCATTATTGGATTCATGGGATTGGCAGGACGTATGATTTTGGGCTTGATTCCCTGGTCCTGGCTAAAGCAAAAATCGACCATACCTCTAGACTTTTTTGCCCTCCGGCTCATTGAGTTGATCACATCCATACCTGGTCTGGTCTTACTCATTGCCTTTCTTGGAATTATTGAGAACCCATCCGTCTGGTGGGTAATGCTTTTGATTGGTGGGCTTAGGTGGACGGGCATTGCCCGGTTTTTACGCGCAGAGCTGCTGCGAATTCGCCAATTGCCTTATATAGAGTCAGCCCGTGTGCTGGGATTCAATGATTGGTATATTTTGCGAAAACATGCCTTACCCAATGCCTGGGGCCCCGTCATCGTGGCTATGAGCTTTGGCATTGGAATCGCCATCTTACTAGAAGCCTATTTATCCTTCCTCGGCATTGGGCTACCCCTGGAGTCTGTCAGTTGGGGAAGTTTATTGCGACAAGCACGGGCAATGCCCTCTGCCTGGTGGCTCGCCATCTTTCCTGGTCTCATGATCTTTGTCACAGTATTGGCATGTAACATATTGGGAGAGCAGGAGTCCGGGGCTTAATGCGTATTTTTGCAGCCTAAATGTGATCCATTATGACAGCTTCTCCTCCACGCCCAATTATGATAGTTGACCTGAAAACGCAGTATCAGGCCATACAAAACGAAGTAGATCAGGCTGTACTGGAGGTGATCCGCAGTGGGGCATTTATCAATGGCCCCGCTGTCAAGTCATTCCAGGCTAATCTGGAAAGCTATCTGCGTTGCAAGCATGTGATTCCATGTGCCAATGGAACAGACGCGCTACAGATTGCCATGATGGCGATAGGGCTGAAACCCGGAGACGAAGTGATCGTCCCCTCCTTCACTTATGTGTCTACTGCCGAAGTCATTGCTTTACTTCGCCTGGAGCCCGTTATGATTGACGTAGACCCGCACACCTTCAACGTGACGGCCGAGCTGATAGAAGCAGCCATCACCGAGCGCACTAAGGCCATAGTGCCTGTGAATCTTTTCGGACAAAGCTGCGATATGGAGCCCATCCTGAAAGTGGCTGAAAAGCACGGCTTGTACGTCGTAGAAGACAATGCTCAGGCTATAGGTGCCGAATACACCTTAGGCAACGGAGATGTAAAGCGCACGGGCACTCTCGGACACATCGGATGTACCAGCTTTTACCCAAGTAAAAACCTTGGAGCTTATGGCGATGCAGGTGCTATCAATACCGACAGCGATGAGCTGGCTGCTAAAATTCGCCAGGTAGCCAATCACGGCCAGGGCAACAGAAGATATTATCACGATGTAGTTGGAGTCAACAGCAGACTAGACTCTATACAAGCTGCCATACTCGACATCAAACTCGCTAAGCTCGACGAATACGCTGCTAACAGAAACCGCGCAGCTGATTTTTATGATCGCGAACTCCAGGGCATCGATGGACTGACTACACCCATGCGCCAGCACAATAGCACGCACGTCTTTCACCAGTACACCATGCGTGTAGCCAATGGTCGCAGAGACGAACTCCAAGCCTTTCTGAAAGAGCGCGACATCCCTAGTATGATCTACTATCCCGTTGCACTATACGAGCAAGAAGCTTTCAAAGGGACGGCAGCCAACCACATCGACTTCCTACCCACTACCGATAAGCTGGTTAAAGAGGTCATTTCACTGCCTATGCACTCTGAGCTAGACGATGAGACCTTACACTATATCACTGAAGGTGTAAAGGATTTCTTTAATTAATCGACGCTCTGTTCAAGCCCAGTAGATATTCATAAAGCGCTGACAAGGCTGCATCTGATTTGGTATTTCCCCGTTCCAGGAGCAAGGCAAATTGATCCGCAAGAATCTCTTCCGGGTGGATGATATAATTCGTCAGATCTCCTGTAGCTTCCCGAACCTCTGCCACGGAAAGTGTAGGTGGTCGGAGCTTTGAGTTGGCCAATTGAAAATACTGGAATCGAAGTTGCTGAGCGAAATAATCAGGATCTCCTGCATCATAAGGCGCCTGGGAAGCATAGACAATAGGCACATATTGAACCCCATCCAAGTCCAGGAAATAATCGGGCTTCGGCGCATCTGGATTTAGTAAGCGTCGCTCATATAAATTACCTGGCCATATCAGTGAATCAACTACAGGTTTAAACCCGATTAGCTCGTACATCTGGCGTCTGCTTGCCGCATTTTCCCGGCTGATCAAATGAAACAGCTCGTGCCTGAATACATGCATGAGATCACCGTCTGAAGCATTTTTCAAATGGCTCCTTGGACAAACTACAGACTGACCACGGGTGAAGTAGACAGAAGCACCGTAGGGTAAATCATCTGTCAAAATCAGGTCGATGGTATCAGGAGCCAGATTGGGGAATATGGCCTCACATTCTCTCAAGGCATGTTTCAGTAGCCTTTGAGCACGCTCTGCCAGATCCGCGGGCCAGGGCTGCGGTAGCTCAGATAGCCATTGGGTGTATTCATTCTTGTCGATGATCATTGAATCAGGTATCCCCATCTGCAAATTCACATCCACGGTACTCAACTCTTCGAAGTAGGATTCAAAATTATCTGTAGCGATAGCCAGCCCAGCTGACCTTCCCTCGAGCAGTCTTATTTGGTTTTGGACTTCCCCAACTGACTGCGTTGAATAAGCAGGCGCGGATCGGTCATTACATCCAGAAATGATTATGACCACCAGACCTAAAAAGAATACGCGCTTAATCAAGGCTTTTATAGTTTTGTTGCAAAATACACATCATGCCTGCCTACAGTGCCGATTTTTTATTCCCTATTAGCGATCCCGCCATCAGAAACGGAGCTGTGATCGTCGGCCAGGATGGCCAGATCGAGTGGGTTGGTCCCCGAGGCGAGTGCCCTGCTGAGGATATAAAAATACTACCTCCTGGCCAGGTGCTTATTCCGGGCCTGATCAATGCGCATTGCCATCTCGAACTCAGCCACCTCAAAGGCAAGGTAGATACCGGCACTACCCTACTCCCCTTTTTAATTGGGGTCGTGAGTCAGCGAGAGGTTGAACAAGCAGAGATCGATGCCGCCATTCAGGAGCAAGATGCACTCATGTGGTCAGCAGGTATACAGGCGGTAGGTGATATCTGCAACAAACTTGACACAGCTGCCATCAAGCGAAGTAGCCCGATTAAGTACTACAGCTTTGTAGAAATGTTTGACTTCTTGCAAGCGGAACGAGCAGAAGATACTTTTCATCAGTACAAACAAGTCTATGATGGACAAGCGGGACTCGAAAGTGGACAAGCAAAATCTGCGGTCCCACATGCCCCTTACACGGTCAGCAACCCGCTTTATGAGCGAATCAACCAGCTCAATGCAGGGCAAGGCACGGTTTCTATCCACATGCAGGAAACACCTGCGGAGAATGAGTTATTCAGGAGTAAATCCGGAGCTTTCATTCCATTTTTTGATGGCTTTGGTGCTTCTTTAGATGGTTTTTCTGCAACGGGCAAAGCATCGATTTACCACTCACTCGAGCAAATGGACCCGCAGTGCCGTACCCTTTTTGTTCATAATACCACCACCACTTCGGAAGATATTGCCGCAGCTACATCCTGGGCACAGAACGGTGTATACTGGGCCACTTGTCCAAACGCCAATCTTTACATCGAAAATCGACTACCGCGTTATGATATTTTCCTGGAAGCTGATGCCAAAGTCTGTGTAGGCACCGACAGCCTGACCAGCAACTGGCAATTGAGCGTGCTGGAGGAAATGAAAACCATCAGCAAGTATCAGTCTTACGTGCCTTTTCAAACCTTGCTTAAATGGGCCACCTTGCATGGAGCCGAAGCCCTTGGGTTTGATGATGAACTTGGCAGTTTATCCGTAGGGAAAAAACCCGGCCTTCTGACTCTGGATGGCCTGAATGGAAGTGATCCTGAATCCTTTCGAATCGACTCAAAAACGACGGTAGCCCGATTGGTTTGAGTTATCCTTTACTCGCTATCTGACTACAAATCACACCTGCTGCAACAGCTGCATTCAAGCTCTCTGCCTGACCTCCTGATGCCCTCGGGATGGACAAATAGTCTTTGAGTAAGGAATGGGTATCGGGCCGAATACCGGACCCCTCTCTTCCAATGACGAGCACAGCTCGATCAGGCGGTTCAAATTGGTAGATAGACTCGCCATCGGTTGCGGTGCCGTATACGGGAAGATCAGGCATAGTCTCTCGTATATCTTTCAAGCTAAGCTCGGGACTCGGGATTCTCAGGAATGACCCCATGCTGGCTTGCAAGCTCTTGTGGTTGTATAAATCGGCAGTTTCAGGCCCACGGATGACGGCCCTAAATCCAAACCAATCTGCCACGCGTATAACTGCTCCAAGATTGGCAGGCGACTGTACCCCGTCGAGATAAATACTCCACCCCTGGTTCAGCAAGGTCGAGAAATGTTCGATCGCGCTACCGGTATCACCTGTGCTAAAATCAGGGTCGTTGGTAGACAGTACGGGCGCTACATTCGAAGGGCTACGAAAGGCTCCGACCTGCGGAAGTCCTAATACCGCTAACACTTCATTGGGGGAAGATAACTGCGACATTCGCCCCAATTCTTTTTCGCTAACGATCGTTATCATATCTGATGGAAAGCCGGGGTTGGACCAACCAGAAACTGCATAAATAGCATCTATATCATATGCGGACTGTGAGACCAGCTCGGCAACCATTTTGACCCCTTCCACCGTGAATTTGTGGTAAGTTTGCCGGAACTTCTTTTGCCTAAGGCTTTTAACCAACTTGATGCGGGCTGCACTCAGAGACATACGGGCTGTTTTTAGTGGCCACTCTTGGCCAGTAATCCTGTTATTACTGACGTTGACCTCTTGCAATAGTAGCAAATTCCTGGCGGAGGTCACTAACGAAATCATCGTCAAACAACAACTGGTACTAGATAATCGAAAAGAGGTAGAAAATGCATCCGAACTGAGCTATCAACTCAGTACACTAGCCAAGCAAAAACCCAATACCAACCTGCTCTTTGTCATTCCGAGGGAATATATCTATTTGAGTAGCAACCGGGCCAAAGACACTACGGGCTTTGATCGATTCAAACGCAATGCATTAGGCCAACCCCCTGCAATCTATAGCGATAGTCTGACCCAGGCTGCCGTTGAGGAAATGAAGACTTTTCTGATTTACAGGGGCTATTTGAATGCAGAGGTATATACCGAACTCGACCACCTGAAAAGGCAGCGTGTAGGACTGACCTATCATGTAAATACCGGACCTCAAACTTTTATAGATAGTATATTCTATTCTAGTCCTCAGTCGGATATAGACAGCATTTTACAACTCGAACTAGCCAATAGTCTACTCAAGCCCCAAGAGCCTCTTAATCTAACTCTTTTCGATCAGGAAAAAGAACGGCTTGGCCGTATTCTTCGAAATCAAGGCTATGCCTTTTTCACCAACACCTATTTCGATCAGCTTCGGGTACATACCTATCGCAAGCCGGGCTTTGCTGATATATACCTTGAAATATTGCCGCCACCAGGCGATCAGCTTCATCAAAGATATCAGATTGGCACTGTAGACGTGTTCGGAGATTTCAAAGCTGGTGACGAACCCGTTCCATTTGGCATCGACACCACAGTAGAAGGTATAAGGTTTAGATTTCTGGACTCAGAGCCCAGAGTCAAAATAGATGCTTTGCTCGATAATATTTTCCTGAGGCCCGGCGAATTTTACAGCAAAGATGCCGTCGATAAAACCAATCAACAGCTGGGCCTTTTGGGCATCTATCGCTTCGTGCGCATCGCCAACAATATTGATCCCAAAAACCCAAATACACTCAATTTCAGCTTACAGCTCACGCCCAATGAGAAGATGGAACTCGGTGTAGACTTTGACCTCAACTACACCAACCGACTCAACAACACCGGTGCGACCAACCTCATCGGTCTTAGCCTGAGTCCCTCTTTTAATCACCGTAATCTGCTGGGTGGCGGCGAACTCTTCTCTACCAATTTAAGGGGCGGTGTAGAATTCAATCCCAATTTCGGATCTAACGACAACCCCTTTGTTAACACGGTGGATCTTGGGGCTGAGGTCAGTGTGTACCTGCCGAAATTCAGAGACTATTTGGGGTTATATAAATTGCTCTATAATGTACCGCTGACCCGAGACAAGCACCTGCTCAATGAGCGCTTTTACAATGGCCTGCAAGATCGGGCCACTACCCGGATCTCTATGGCGTATGAGTACCTCCTCATTCGAGACTTTTATGCCTACACCCTGGCCGATGTCAGATATGGTTACAACTATAAGCGGTCGGCCACCTCGAGCTATGGCCTCACTCACCTGGCCCTGGATGTTTTGGTGCCGACTACCGAGCCCCAGTTTGATTCGATCTTACTGGAAAATCAATTTCTACAGCGAAGCTTCGGTGAACAATTCTTTGTCAGTCTCTTATTTAGAGACCTGCAGTACCAGCGAACGGGCAGGCCCAATATTCGAGGACAATCGCTGACCGTTATTGGTGACTTTGAACTGGCCGGACTAGAGATACTGGGACTCAATCGACTCTATAATGCCATCGGCAATAACGACATTGTTTTCAGGCCAAGACAAGGAGCCTCCTATGCTCAATTTTGGCGCTTTGAAACCGATTTACGGTATTATCACCAGTACAATCCAAATGCCAGTCTGGCCGCCAGGTTTAATCTAGGTATTGGTCGGCCTTTTGGATTTGGAGCGGCTGTTCCATACGTCAAACAATTTTTTGTTGGCGGAGCCAATAGTATGCGCGCCTGGGCACCTCGTGGACTTGGGCCAGGTGGATATATTGATCCCGAGAGTCTTGACCCGGAAAATAATTTGCGCCTTTACCAGACCGGCGATTTGAAACTTGAATTCAACCTCGAGTACCGATTTAAACTGATATCTCCGTTTCGTGGAGCCTTTTTTCTGGATGTTGGAAATATTTGGAGCTTGAGTCAAGATCCAGATCGCTGTGGTGCACAATTCTCATTTCGCAGCTCCGAGATTGACTGCAGCAATGGCACCCTACTCAGGGCGCAACCCTTCTATAGACAGTTGGCTATGGGCGGAGGCTTTGGCCTCAGAGTCGATCTGTCTTACTTTATTTTTCGCCTCGACATGGCTGTCCCCTTGAGATACAGTTTTCCAAGCCTGTCTGGCAACAGAGATAGCTTTCAAGGAACAGCAGACGACCCCAGAACTATCGAAGGTCTGGCCCTCAGAGAAAGCTATTACTGGAATCCATTCGATCAACTCCGACTCAGAGACATCACTTTTCAGCTTGGTCTCGGTTATCCATTCTAAGCGTCTAGCGAGCCTGTCTAAATGAGGCGCGACTTTTTTCTTTGGACTTACGCAGGTCGAAGCCTAGCCAAAAACCAAGGGTCTAACGATCTAAACTACTGGTCCTCTGACCGCTGTCCTTCAGACCTTCCAAATACAACTCGTATTGCTGCTCTGTTAAAATCCGACGAAGCTCGCGGTTTCTGCGGGTGGATTGCTCTTGCAGCATAGTGCGAATATCACTTTGATCACTTCCTTGCTGCGCAGATCTTCTCTCCGCAAAGTCTTCATTAAAACGGGTATACATTCGGATGACTTTTTCTCGCTGACGCTCCGTTAGGTTTAGCTTTCGATCTAAAAAATCGGCTTGCTGCTCTGCCATACTGACCGCTGTCTGTGTCAGACTACTGGGGTCATTGGCTTCATCAGTTGCGGATTGCGCCAATAGCGGGCAAAAGCTGCAAAATGAAAAAACGAGAAGTGCGAGTATTGATTTACGCATATCCTTTATGTATAAACGCTACTGAATTGAAACACACTATGACCAATTAACCATAGCAATAGTAAATGAGTAAGCCTGCCCCAAAATGGGCAAGCTCACTCTAAACACCTTTACTAAATCTTAATCCAGAATGACCATTCGGCGACTAGCCGTCCAGCCTTCAGCACTAATGGTGTAGGTCAATACACCAGAAGCACCTCCAAGCTCGGCCTTAGTCATAGTCAATCTGTTGTAACCTGCTGTACCGTTCTGCTCATAAGTCCGCAAGTGTCTTCCGCGTACATCGGTGACAACAACACTCACTTCCATATCACTGGGCAGATAGTAACCGATAATGGTTTCCTGACGATAGGGGTTGGGGCTATTCTGCTCCAGGGCAAATTCGAATCCGTCAAACTGATCATCTGCCGAATCGAAGGTCAAGTTCAGATTAGCAACACCGCCACTCATCGGATAACCCTCAGATTGAGTGATCCGATCAGATAAGCTGATCAATTCATTGAGCTCACCATTAGCTGTAGCGCGAAGTTGCAGCGTGAACAATACAGGACTATCATCATTGACGTCCAGATCAGAGACCGCATGGGCGTTATCCCAGCTGAAGCTGATAACACCTTCTGCAGCCCGATCCAAGTTCAAGTTGCCGGCACTGGCTTGTCCGTATTTCACGTCTAGCAATTCAACACCTACACCCAATTCGAGAGTACCCTGGGCTCCATACAAGTCATTGACTCTGAATGGAACTTCATAGGTTTCTCCTGCGACAATAGTCAGAGCTTCCGTTCTCAGTACAGCTGAAGATCGAGAATCTCCATCAGCAGGTCGAGCTCCGTTCTCGGCAATTACGCCTTCCGATACATTACCCATTTCCAGGGCGTAGAAGTCGGCAGACAGGATGTCTCCCTGCAAATCATTGGCATTGTAGACCTCAGGGAATACCTCGCTTACCCAATCTTGAGCGTTGGCGGAGAATTCGTAATCTCTATCCGCAAAGCGCCAGGTTGGTCCATTTAAGTAGGTACTACGCTGTCCCATAATGACCTGACGGATATTTACTACGTCGATTACGTTGATCACGTCATCCATATTGACGTCGGCAACTACATGCTGATATGGACTTTCCATTTCTGAAATGCCCAGGATATGGCGGTTGATGATCAGGATATCGAATGTAGTTACTGCAGTGGCTACGTTGACATCACCCTCAAGTGCAGGCGCAACGGTATAGTCTTCGCCGTAGGCCAAGTTGGTAAATCCGTATTCCCCTTGCTGATCGGTGAAGTTGGTCGCATCCATATCGCCTTGATCAGAGATGGATACTTCCACATCAGATGTTGCATTACCAGCTGGGCTCTCAATCAAACCAAGGATATTGCCTCCACCAGAAGAACCGCAGAGGTCTGGTAGGAAGGCTTGCACATTGAGCGTGGTCTCGCAGTAGTCTGCCAAGCCATTGCCATCAATAGCGTATACCCTGACGATGATTGTTCCCTCGTCGTCGCAAGTCAGTGTTAGTCCCGTATCTAATGGGCTAGGAGTCAGCACTCCATCATCCAGATCACCGAAGTCATCCTGGTGATAGATGGCAAACTGCACAGGGCCCGTACAGTCACCACTATTGCTAACCACGTACTCGCTTGCCCATATTTCGGCCATTCCTCCGCCCTCGCCATCAGGCATTAGGGTAACCGTCAGACCTTCGATACAAACGGGGGTTGGTGCCTTAGCATCGGTAACTTCAAAGACAATCAAATCGACATCTGTATTACCACAACCATCACTTCCTACAATACGTACAGCATGCCTTCCAAGAGGTAGCTCACTATTGAATGAGACCGTGAAGGTATCGTTGCCATTATTGACAGCTGAAGGAGCAATACTTGGATCAAACACAGGCACGAAGTCGGCCAATGTGAGATCACCGTCTCCATCTACATCTTCAAAGAAGGCATCCAGTTCGACGGTTACACTGTGATCATCTGCTGATGTACAGTTATCTGTCAGGACGAAATCAAATACAACTTCCTCCGTACAGTTACCATCTACATCCTCAAATGGACCTTGATCTTCAACCAGTAGCTCTGGGTTGATATCATCGTAGACTTTGATGAACTGGCGATACAGGTAAGCTCCTCGACTCTCGTCAGTACCGTATGGTTGCGAGCTGGCTCCGGGCACCTGACCATTCGGATCATCATCATCTAGAGGTGAAATAAAGCCATTAAAGCGGTTATCATCGCGGTCTAGCCAAGCTACATCATCCGACAGCGTATTCGTATTATTTGGCAATACGTGCAGATACGTTGGTTCTGTCAGGATATCGTCGTTGTCTGCATCGCGTGGCACGGTGTAGGGATCTTCCTCCGTGCTGTACTCACACCAGTTAAGCACTTCGTATGTAATGCGCAACTTGTAACACTCGTCAGCATCAGCCTCGAAGGTGTCAATCGCTGTAGTTACAGTGAGTAGATCGCAGCCATTTTCGACATATTCTACACCATTGTAATCAGGCTGAATACAAGTCTCATTATCAGCATCAGCAGGGAACATGATGGTGTAATCATGTACACCCAGAATGGTGATGGTCTGCGAGCAGTTGTTGGTACTGGTCAATCCTTCACCATCTTCAACCGAGAAGTTTCTGATGATGACCCCGGTACCGCAGCTCGAACGCAAGTCGGTTACAGACTGAGATACCACAGGATCTTCGCAGTTATCCTGACCGACTGCTTCTCCGAACACCAGGTTCAAGAGCGCGCCCCCGTTTCTGTTGCATCATCAGCGAAGGCTGCTTCCAGATCTTGCGGTAATCCGGCAATCTCAGGATCATTACAGTTTCTAGCTACTGCACTTGGTGGCAAGCAGAGTGGTGCGAGCTTATCTTCGATGAGTACATCAAGCCAGCAAGAATTACTATTTCCATTAGCGTCTGTGACCAACAATCCGACAGCCACAAAATCAGGCATAGTTGGATCATCGTCCAGAATGGCACAAGTCATAGTAATGCATTCACGCCATCCGCCCTGAGCAATACCGGTCAATGCCAGCGTCTGTGCATTAGTCAGTGGCTGACCATCTGGTCCTACAAATGCGACAAGTCTGGTAATCTCGGTACAGTCATCATAAGAGGCTCTGTCTATATCCTCTGGACATACTTGAGCTTCACCTGCACCACCTAGTGAGATGTCTAGTCCATCTTCACAAATGGCTACCGGAGCCGTCAGGTCAGTGACCAAGATTGGTACATCCAGTGTATCGGCATTATCGCAATCGTCTGTTGCGATATAGCGAAGAATGTGCTCACCTTCAGGAATAGCGAATGCAGGTGTTCCTACTTCGTATGGGCCAAAAGCTGCTACATCAGTCTGGCCGAATGGCAGGATGTATGCAATCACTTCTGGATCAGCATCGCAGTTGTCTGTGGCACTGCCCTCAGGTATAACGATATTGCCTGAACAGTCTTCATTCCCTGTTGAGAAAGTTAATGGCAGTGGGTCTGCAACTCCATCAAAGTCTAGATCCTGTGTAGGTGTAAGGATATCAGGTGCCGTGAAGTCGCCAACCTTAACCAGCTGGGTAAAGATGATTGGCTCTTCCTCTACATTACACCAGTCATAGATCGTCCAGGTACGGACAAACTTGAAGGTGTTTTCGCAAGTAACCAAACGAGGACCATCTTCAAATCCTGCCGCAATGTTGCAGTATGATCCGTTTCCTGGTATATCAAACATATCCAGTGCGGTCATGATAGTAGGACCACCTACTTCTTCAGGAGTCGGGTTGCCATTAGGAAGCTCATCATAGCTTTCGTTACACTCTACAATGAACTCATCCTCGGGATCAGGCACCATGACGTCTGCTAAAGTTGGAGGACGAACCTGAATCTGCTGTGTGCAGAAAGCGGTGTTACCACTTTCGTCTTCCACACGGAACGTACGGAGGATAGTGGCAATGCCACACTGCTCGTCGTAAGGCAATAACAGATCATTGAAGGTCAATATCAAATCTTCAGTAGCTGTGCAATTGTCGCTGATGACTGGCGATCCAGTAAATGCGACACTTCCTGGCTGATTCAGTATGGCATCTAAATCTGTACAAATAAAGTCTTTGTCATTAAAGCCATCTACGTTTTCTGGACACTCGATATCTGGTGCTTTCTTGTCTTCCACAAGTAGCTGTCCCCAGCAAACATTGTTACACTGTGGGTCGATCAGCTGTACGAAGAAAACCTGACCGATGTCATCGTTGTCAACGACATTTCCAATCGAGTTTCCATCCTCGTCCAACAGATCTACAATGAGACTACTGGCACAAGTGAGATTGCCAGATAAAATCAAGTCAGGTGTGATCTCTGCTTCACAATCTTCACCAAGTGAGATATTCGTAAAGCCTTCACAGGGCAGATTTTGAATGTCGAATACATCAATGGTAAGGACAGAAGACATTTCGGGGCAACCGTTGAGCTCGCGAATGGTATATACGATCTGGTAGTCTAACGAACGGTCAAGTGTTCCTGGAATAATGACATTCTCCGGATCGAAATCGATATCACTGAAGGTATTGCCATTGACGTCGACTATGGTAATTGGGTTACCACTTTCATCCATAAAGATCAGATCGCCCTCGCTAAAGGTGCCTCCGATGTTGGGTAAGCCCGATAGTGAGCTAAAGAGATTGATAACCACTTCTGCTTCATCACAGCCCAGGCAGACCTGAATGGTGTTGCTTACACCAGGATCCTGGTAGCACTCAACGGTAACCACAGCTATATCACTGTCGTCTTCGTCTTCACCATCATCCGGACCGCCACCATTGATTTCGTCGTCTTCTATGTCACCATCGTTTCCTTGCTCGTCGTCTGGAGTAGAATCGATATCCATTTGTTCTTCACCTTCATCATTAGTAGCAGACACAATTTCTGCTTCATTGACCAATGATTGGCCAGGTTCGACACCGTCCATATTCACATCTCCAGGACCGACTACACCCTCAGCATAGTCAGGGAACATGGGAGGAGCAACAGTCAGAACAATTTGAATGGTCGTTGACTCTCCCGGCTCAAGGCCTTCACCTTGCAAAGATCCATCAGCTGTGGATAAAGTAATGGAAGCTGTGCTGTCTCCATTATCTGTCCAGTCTGGGTTCAATGTAGGATCGAAAATGAAACCGTCAGGCACATAATCTACTATTTCAATATTATCGGCGATGATGGCACCCTGATTGAATATATTGATGTCAAATGACACCTCATCACCAGGAGATACGACACTAGACTCTCCTTCTGTCAGGGTCTTGCTTAGCGCAAGATCAAATCCACCGACGATAATAGTTGCGGGGTCAGAGTTATCTTCATCAGCAGTTCCATCATCGTTTACTTCATTATCCTGGAAGAATGGATCATTGCCAGGAATAGTATCCATTGGCGAATCGATGTCTTCTACCTCTTCACCATTTGGACCAGTAGCATCACTGATTTCAGCCAGGTTATTCAAAGGCATCTCTGCCTCCATAGCAGGATTAACAATGAGTACAATGGGCACCTCGACGAATTCTTCCATCGCAAGTGTCTCCTCTCCGTTAAATTCGGTGAGTACCGTATCGACATAGGTCGTATCGTCGATCATGGCGTATACATTCCAACCTGGATTTAGGTCGGCGTCAAACATGAATCCATCAGTCTGAGAGGCTACATAGTCAGAGATGCGAATGTTATCAGCTGCCAGGTTACCCTGGTTGATAACACGGATAACAAAGCTGACCGTGTCGCCTGCTTCGACGAACATCTCTTGACCGGGAGCCAGCACCTTAATAAGTGCCAGGTCGAACATTGGCGTGAAGATTCCGAAGTCGATGGTCATATTGCCATTGTCATCATCGGCATCATCTTGCGTAGCTCCACCATTATACTCATTGGTATTTGGATCACTACCGTTGACGGGTTCTTCATTCTCTGTCAGTGAGAATACGCCTGAGCTGATTTCGGTACCAGGGCCATCTGGCTGAGCGCCATCATCCTTATTGTCAACATCATCATCTGCATTGAAATCAGGAGTAGAAGAGCTGGCCTCTTCTTCAAAGATGCCACCTGCCATAAATTGAGATCCTGGCAGAACGATGAAGTAGTTGCCTTCGGGTAGGTCCTCGAACAGGTAGTTTCCATCATCATCTGTGAAGGTGGTAGCAACAAGCATGCTATCTGCGGTGAATAGCTGAACCTCTACACCAGAAACCCCAGGCTCGTTAGGCATATTCATACCGTCGTTATTGATATCGAGCCATACCGTAGAACCTACCGTAACTTCTGGCACGAATCCAAAGTCGACAGTCATATCGCCATTGTCTTCGTCGTCATTGTCGGCATCACCGCCCTGAGTATCATC
>JBCBVN010000032.1:0-20677 GCA_039817625.1 Bacteroidota bacterium | reverse complement strand
AGACACCTTTCGCCATTGCTTGTCCTTCATGGATACCCACCCAAATGCTGGTGGTCTTGGTGTGCGTATGATAGATGGTTCTGGAAGATTTTTGCCGGAGAGCAAACGGGGTTTGCCAACCCCCTGGGTTGCCTTTTGCAAAGCTTTCGGCTTGTCCAGGATATTTCCCAAGAGTGAACGGTATAACCATTATCACCTGGGCTATTTATCGGAAGAAGAGACACACCAAATCGAGATCCTCTCCGGAGCATTTATGTTTATGCGGCGTGAAGCCCTGGACCAGGTGGGGCTGCTCGACGAGCAGTTTTTTATGTACGGCGAAGATATTGACTTGAGTTACCGACTCATCCTAGGTGGTTGGGAAAACTGGTATTCATCATCAACCAGCATCATCCACTACAAGGGGGAGAGTACTAAGCGTGGAAGCCTCAATTACGTGCGGACCTTTTATCAAGCCATGATTCTTTTTGCGCGCAAGCACTTTGTAGGGGGCGCTCAGCGATCACTGATTTTTGGCATGAAACTGGCCATTTATTTGCGGGCCATTCTGACCCTGGTTGGTAACTTTTGGGGGCGCTGGCGATTGCCTTTGCTCGACGCTGCGGGTATTTATCTGGGGCTGGTATTGCTCAAAAGCATCTGGGCGCAGTATCATTTCGGAGATCCTAACTACTACGATCAGCGCATATTATGGCTACACTTTCCAGCCTACACAGCTATGTGGCTAGGGGGAATTTTTCTGGCCGGGGCCTATGATCGCCCAAGGGAGACCTTCCGGCTGATGCGCGGCCTCGGAATCAGTACGCTATTGCTATTGGCCATTTACGGACTACTTCCTGCACTTTTCAGACCAAGTCGGGCTTTGTTGCTGCTGGGAGCTGCCTGGGCGGGTATCTGGACTTTGGCCATGCGGCTGGTCTCTGTGTTTTCCAATAGGGGAGCGTTGGACCTCAGTCCAGATCGGCCTGCGCAGTTAATGGTTGTGGGTAGCGAATCGGAGGCGAACCGAGCATTAGGTCTTCTTAGGCAGGCGGGTGCGAGGTATAATTTGCTGACCATACACCAGCAGGAAGAGCATGGAGAGTTGCTGGAGGCCGTAAGACTGTACAGGCCCACGGAGCTGATTTTTTGCTCGGCCGATTTGAAGCACAAGCAAATTCAAAACTGGATGATGAACTTGGGGCCGGCTTATCAATATCGCATACTTACCGATCAAGCAGATACCATTATTGGTAGTCATCACAAAGACCGACGAGGAACGCTCTATACACTAGAGCCCCATCTCATACTCTCTGAGCCTGTGCAGCGGCGCAGTAAGCGATTATTTGATATTAGTTTGGCCTTGGCCGTTTTACTCAGTTCGCCCATCAGTATCTGGATTGCCTCTTCCCCATTCCAATTTTTTCTCAATGCAGTCAAGGTCTTGTTCAACAGGCGAACCTGGGTCGGATATGTGGATGGATCGAACCGCATCACCGATTTGCCTGAATTGCCTGGAGGAATCATCAATCCGGCTACCGGTGCTACTCAGGTTGTAGATACTGAGCTGGCTCATAAGCTCAACCATCTATACGCCAGAGATTATTATGTCGGCGGAGATTGGAAGCTGGTATGGAAGTACCGGAAGCGCCTTGGAGATAATTGAATAGTAGATGAGCTTAGGGGAGAGGGCTTATATTTCGGCAAGCGTCTTGCAACCCCCTCTTCTTGCATCGGGCGTAGTTTAAAATCCTATCCTTTCGTGTCATCTTTTCCCGACTTATGTCGTTTAGGATTCTATGAGCATATATCTACTCTCCAAAAACGCGGGAAAAATTGTCCTTTCGCTGGCTATGTTTTTCGCAGCAGTCACCCTTTCTGCTCAAGATTTCAGGTCGATGACCGTGTCGGATTTTCTGGAGATTTACCAACAGGAACCTACTGAAGAGCCTGTGCTTTATAACTTCTGGGCCAGCTGGTGCGGCCCATGTGTCAAGGAACTTCCTTATTTCGAAAGCTTACACGACGATGCAGAGCAGACAGAGGTTAAAGTTGTTTTAGTAAGTCTCGACTTTGCCGAGGCCAGGCTACAGACCTTCCTTGAAAATCGTCCTTTAATCTCAGAGGTGATCTTTCTGACAGACTGGTCCGGAGCAGATGAAGAGTGGATACCTACTGTCCATCCAGAATGGTCGGGTGCTATTCCCATCACGGTATTTCAAACCTTATCATCAGACACCAAAGCAGCCCAACTCGACGCCTTCGAAGATGAGGCCGAACTAAGATCTTGGTTAAGTGCACAACTTGCCAATTAGCCGAAAATTTGATTTGTTCTACTAACCATTTCAATTCATTACAACCAATGCGAAAACTATCCTTACTACTGGCATTGCTGCCAATCATGCTCAGTGCACAACTATCAGTTGGCGACGAAGCTCCCGATTTTGACCTACTCAACATAGATGGTGAAAACGTCTCATTGGAAGACATGCCTGAAACGGAAGGCTTTATCGTAGTCTTTACCTGCAACCACTGTCCAGTGGCTAAGCTATATGAGCAGCGCATCATCGAGTTGGATGCTGCCTTTTCCGACCAGGGATATCCGGTTATTGCCATCAACCCCAATGACCCGATTCGCAAGCCACAAGACAGCTATGAAAATATGCAGCTGCGTGCCGATGAGAAAGGTTACACCTTCCCTTACCTGGTAGACGCCACTGGTGAAACAGCCAAGGCCTATGGTGCAACCCGTACACCTGAGATATACCTGTTGCAACGTAACGATGAAGGGAAGCTCATCTTAGCTTACACGGGTGCAATTGACAACAACAGTGCGGATGCAACTGCTGCAGACGAGCACTATGTCACAGAAGCCATCGCCAATCTGAAGGATGGCAGAGCCGCCGACCCCGACTTTACGCGTGCTATTGGATGCACGATTAAGTGGGCATCTAGATAAAAGGCTTAATCACCCCTTGTGGATACATTCTGCAAGGGGTGATTGACTTCTATTATCTAACTATTAATTGCTTGTCCAGGCTACCCCCATCATATTTGACAGAAAGGGTGTAGAAACCGGTTGGCACCTGAGCAAGTGACCAGCGTCGCAGAAAGTAGCCCGCATCGTGGAGCCAGGTTTGTGCTTGCATGGCGCGTCCCTGCTGGTCGTATAAAACGGCTTGAATCTGCCCATAAACATCCATCTCTCCCATATCTATAGTAAGCCAATCGTCGACTGGATTGGGAAAAATCTCTACCTCTTCAGAAGCTTTGGGATCAATGCGGCGTATAGGAGATAACTGTTCACTACCGTCCAGATCGATCTGACGTAAACGATAATAAGCCCGTACACCCAGAGGCGTTCTATCTACAAACTCGTAGTTTATGGGTGTGTCCGAAGACCCTGCTGCTGGGGTTTGACCAATAGCTGTAAAGCTTCTGCCATCGTTTGATCTCTCGATGATAAATTGTCCACTGCCTTCTTCTCGGCCAGTTGTCCAATTCAATAAGACCTGACCATTGTCTTGCAACCTAGCCGAAAATTCAGTGAGCTCAACTGGCAATGCCTGACTAATGGTGTACAAACGACCATTGGAAAAACTGCGTCTCAGGATAAAAATCTGGCCATCGGCAGCTTGACCGAAAGAGCTGACATTGCTGATATCGTCATCAGTTTCAATAGCGACGTCGTATCCGCCTTGTTGGTTTTCCTTCACCAGGAAGATATTGTCGGTTACATAGTCTGCACATATGTACCAGCCCACCAGGTTGGGAAACTCAGTACCGCGATACACAAAGCCACCTGTTATGGATAAGGCCGCCTGCTCGCCACTACGGGGAAACTCGACTATGGGCGATTGATATACATCTCCGGGATCGCAATCGGCTGATCTGGGGCCATTGTAGGTGTCGAATCCTTCCTGGCAGTCCCAGCCGTAATCTAGTCCACCTATGGTAGCGTCGACCCGATTGATCTCTTCGTGTTCGTTTTGACCTACGTCAGCAATCCAGAATTCATTATTGACCTTGTCGAAGCTGACCCGCCATGGATTGCGTACACCCATGGCCCAGATTTCATCGAGGGTGTCTGTAGTACCTACATACGGATTGGTTGGCGGAATTCCGTAGTTGTTTCCGCCACTGGGATTATCGACATCGATGCGAAGGATAGACCCCAGCATAGTAAGTGGGTCCTGGCCATTGTCGTCGGGGTCTCCACCACTGCCACCATCACCCATGGTTACGTATAAATATCCATCGGGGCCAAAGGCGAGATCTCCGGCATTGTGGTTGGAAAAAGGCTGCGGTACAATCAGCAAAATCTGCTCTGTTGCACTGGAGACGGAATTGTCTGTCAGGGGGTTGGCTGCTTGAAAACGGGAAACCACCGTTGCACCCTGCGGAATACCTTGAGCAGCATCTGCCTGACTGGTATAATTTACATAGAAGTATCCATTGGTCGCAAAACTAGGGTGAAAGGCCAGCCCTAATACCCCTTGTTCGTTGCCATTATCTCTGACCTGGCTGCTGATGTCTAGGTATAGCTGGTTGGTCGGTGCCAATGTGCCGGTAGAGCGGTCGTATTCGCGTATACCCCAGGATTGCTCTATGATGAATAGTCGGTCGGTCCCGTCGTTGGGTTCCTGGATACCGACAGGATTCCGAAGACCTGAAGCCAGCTGGGTGAAACTAAGCTCAAAACTAGGTTGAGCAGAAAGGAAAATTGCGCAGAGCGCCAGAATGGTCGATAGTAGATACTTCTGCATAGTGTGAGAGTTTTGCCACTTAAAGTTAGCGTATATAGATGAGTTGCGATCTTATTTTCTGATTCTCCATTCAGTTGGCCAGTAGTTGTTGTATCGTTTACCAATTCCCTTTAGCCAAAGTAAACCAAGGCCTTGATAACTAACTAGTTGGAATCCATGTCTAAGTTTGTCGATTTGTGGGGTCTCTTTTCGCATAAGTGATATGGCCGTTTCTCTATCTACCTCTACACGATCAATCTTTGGGTGTAAGGCCGTATGGAAGGCCAACTCTGGGGCAGGTACAAAGTTTTTGCCTTTGAGCTGGCCCAGGGGGAATCCAAGATCAATTCGCGGTAGTTTGCTGGCCAGTTCCTGAGCAGCGGCAATAAGCTCTTTGGTCAATGCATAGATTCTGCCTTGCTTATTCTGGAAGTATTGGAATCGATCAGCTCTCTCAAGCCAGGGGCTGACTAATTCGACCTCTCGCCGAGGGAGCTTGGTCCAGTGAGGAAACTCAGAGGTGTAGTCTTTGTTACGCGACTTATGCTTTTTAGGCTTCGCCTTTGGCCTGGTCTTTTTTTCGCGCTCATCGAAGTCTGAGACTGGAGCAGTAAGAGCCGCCGCAAAGAACCCTTCGGCTGCTGTGCGATGGGGGTAAAGCTGGTAAGTATGATGTTGGTTATGAATGCCCCAGGATGAAGGTGGCTGGAGACCGACCCGCGTAAGTCCCAGTTCTTCTAAATACTGGACCTGGGCTTCATTTTCAGCCGGATTGAAGGTGCAAGTACTATAAATAAGATGGCCACCTTGATTAAGCAAGGGGACCGCTGATCGAAGAATTCTGGATTGGCGCGCTGAGCAGAGGTTGGCATTTTCTTCAGACCACTCCAGGCGAGCGTTGGGATCCTTGCGAAACAAACCTTCGCCGGAGCAAGGCGCATCTACCAAAACCAGATCGAAGAATCCAGCTAGTGCTTGAAAGGCCTCCGGGTCGAGCTGGGTAACCCAACAAGCCGGCAATCCCCACTTGGCCATATTGTAACGAAGAATGGCAGCTCGCGACTTGATGACCTCATTAGATACCAAAAGACTTCCGGCAGGCATGATCGATGCCAGCAAACACGACTTGCCGCCGGGAGCGGCGCATAAATCGAGAATACGCCATGGTCGTTCAGGCATTTTAAGCTGACTGACCAACCAAGCGATGAACATAGAGCCTGCCTCCTGCACATAGTAAGACCCAGCCTGAAACAGCGGATCGTGGGTGAAAGAGGGGCGCTCAGGCAGGTAAACCGCTCGCTCATACCAGGGTACGGCTGTCAGATCTGAATCAATACGGCCCTTGATCGGGTGGTACTGAATGCTTACGGGTGAATCACCATCGAGCTGCTGAAAGAAATCGCGAGCTTCATCCTGTCCAAGGATACCGGACATGCGGGTTTGGAATGCCAGGGGTAGTTCGGCTTGCATGGGGTAAAGATGCCTATATTTGTTGGCGCATAAAATAGATTCGAATTCGTTTATCTATCTAAACACAACACGCTTTTATGAAAACTCTGTTTTTCTGCTGCCTTACCCTTTTGTCTGGTCAGATACTGCTGGCACAAGAGGAAAGAGAAGAATTACTCAATCAGCTTAGCCAGGAGACCTGCGACTGTATGGGTGAACGGGATCTGACGCCCGAAAATATGGAAATGGTCATAGGCATGTGTCTGCTACAAGCAGGAGGCGATAAGTCGGATCAGATCGAGTCTCTGCTAGGGATACAGATGATGGACCCCGCCGGTATGTATAGTCTGGGCGAACAGGTAGGGATGCTTATGGTCATGAGCTGTGAAACCTTCCAGAATCTGATGATGGACGCGGCAGAAACCGGGGACCTGGAAAACTACCTGGAAAATCAGGGCATATATCCGCTTGAAATACCGGACAGCGATCCAGTTCTAGACGGTGATGAGGAGTGGCTCGATATAGATCGCCCCGAATCGGAAGAGCCTTTTGGTGGAGGAGATGAGGACGAGATTTTCTTTGAGGATGTTGAGGCTGAACTCTTAGAAGAGGTTTTTCCACCAACAGAAGAAGAATGGATGGACATAGACCGCCCGGCAGATGAAGAAGCATTTGGTGGAGGCGAGGATGAAGTAATTGATATTGAAGAAGAATATATCGAAGAAGTATCCCCACCTACTGAAGAGGAATGGGTAGATATAGACCGTCCAAATGATGAAGAGTCATTTGGAGACGGATCCAGTGAAGGAGTCGATTTTGAAGATGGAGAAGTCGCTGAGCGCCAATTCATAACAGGGCCTATGCCCAATACCAATCGCACGGCCATCACCTATCCAACAATTTCAGGCCAAATTAAGCGGATCAACTCGGGTATCGTCAATGAGATCATTGTGCGAAAAAGCGATCGGGAGGAATTTACGCTGTATTTGACCAATGGTGTGCCTGGGGCAGAATTGCTGCAGCGCCGCGCGGATGTAACAATCAGTTACCGTGAAACGGAGATATACGATGCTTCCAGGGGCGCCAATCGAGCGGTATTGGAAATTGTAAGTGTAGAGTAGGTTAGCGGCTCAGGGAAAATTCTGGTTTCAGAACAAACTGAAACTTGTGAAAGGGTGTTAGCTTTGTGTGATTAATGGGCGGGCCATTATTGGGCTTTCTCCTTGTCTCAAATGTAAACTATCATGACAGCTCGTCCTCAACTTGGCAGTATCCTACGCGACCGTACTTTGGACGGAGATTTGCGCAGAATTGCAGAGAAAGTTAAGTCTGGTGAACGCATCACTCCTGAGGAAGGTGTGCTGTTGTTTGAGCGAGGCCCCATTAGTTATCTCGGTGCTTTGGCCAATTATATTAGAGAGCAAAAGCATGATAACAGGACCTATTTCAATAGGAACTTTCACATCGAGCCGACTAATGTTTGCATTTACACTTGCTCCTTTTGCAGCTACAGCCGCTTACTGAAAAAGCGAAGCGACGGCTGGGAATACAGTATGGATGACATCATGGATATGGTCAAAGCTTATGATGACCAACCCGTGACGGAAGTGCATATCGTAGGTGGAGTCATGCCTCAATACGGAGTCGATTTTTATTCCGAATTGTTCAGACGAATTAAGGAGCATCGGCCTGAGTTGCATGTGAAGGCACTGACACCGGTAGAATACCACTACATATTCAAGAAAGCCCGGATCAGCTATGAAGAAGGTATGCAGATCATGTTGGATTCGGGTCTGGATAGTATGCCGGGTGGTGGAGCCGAGATATTTGATGAGCCTATTCGAAAAAAGATTGCGGGGGGCAAATGCACCAGCCAGCAGTGGTTGGATATTCACGAAGTCTGGCACAATCTAGGGAAGCGATCGAATGCAACTATGCTCTATGGCCATGTAGAGGAGTATCACCACCGCATTGACCATTTCGAGCGACTGAGAGCACTTCAAGATAAAACCGGAGGCTTTCAAACCTTCATTCCGCTCAAGTTTCGCAATCAGAATAACGAGATGAGTCACCTGCCAGAGGTGAGCATTATCGAAGATCTGAAGATGTACGCGATGAGCCGTATCTATCTGGACAACTTCGAACACGTCAAAGCGTACTGGCCAATGATCGGTCGAAGCACCGCTCAGCTCTCGCTGGCTTTTGGCGTTAATGACATCGACGGTACCATTGACGATACGACTAAGATCTATAGTATGGCGGGAAGCGAGGAACAGAATCCGTCTATGAGCACCGAGGATCTGGTGAAGTTGATTCGTGCCGTAGATCGTCAGCCCATCGAACGAGATACGCTATACGGGGTTGTTCAGGATTATACCGGCGTAGAATTTGCAGATGATAAATACTTCCGCGGGTACTTCTCTCTACCCGTTGTAAAGAATGACTAGCCCATGCTAAAACAGACCGTTTATATTGTTCGCCACGGACAAACTGACTATAACCTAAGAGGAATCGTTCAGGGTAGTGGAGTAGATTCTTCCTTAAATGACACTGGCCGAACTCAAGCGGCGGCTTTTTATGATAGGTATCGGGAAAAGCCATTTGAGCTCGTTATTACGAGCAAACTAAAGCGGACAAAAGAGTCTGTGGCTGGCTTCTTGCAAGATGGACTTCCCCATATTGCTGATGCAGATATCAACGAGATGCACTGGGGTACTCATGAAGGAAAAGTCGGTACACCAGAATCGATTGCAGAATACCAGCGAATAAAAGATGCCTGGGCTACTGGTGATATTGACGGACGCATTGGTGGTGGAGAAAGCGCCCGAGAAATGGGCCAACGACTCCAAAGGTTTTTAGATACCCTGAGGCAGCGCCCCGAGCGCTTGATCTTAGTTTGCAGTCATGGTCGGGCAATGTGTGGCCTGGTAACCTTGATGCAAGGTATGCCCATAAATATGATGAACAGTTTCAGACACAGTAATCTCGGCTTGTGGGCGGCCCAGCTGGAGGGTGATGTTTATCGATTTGAACTGGAAAATGACCTTAGTCACCTGGATAAACTAGCGCAGATTATATGATAGATCCTCCGGCAAAATATCGACTGGCTGCTGTTGGCTATCTCAATACCAAGCCACTGCTATATGGATTACTCCGACATGAATCCCTGGCCAGCCAGATTGATCTAAGGCTTGATATTCCCAGTCGATGTGCGGAGATGTTGCTAAAGGATGAGGTCGATCTCGCTCTGGTACCTGTGGCTATATTAGCAAAGCTCAAAGACTATCATATTGTGAGCGATTACTGTATCGGAACAGAGGGAAAGGTCGCCACAGTATGCATCTATGGAGATCGGCCCATCGATCAGATGGAGACCATTTACCTGGATTATCATAGCCGAACCAGTGTGCAGCTGACCCGTGTATTGCTCCGCGATCACTGGGAACTCACACCAGCTTTGCTTCCTGCCAAGCCGGGCTACATAAAAAAAATTGGTGGAGCAGTAGGTGGCTTGGTTATCGGAGATCGAGCAATTGGGCTCGAGCATAAATTCAAGTACGTATACGACCTGGGCGAAGTATGGCGCGAACATACCGGCTTGCCATTTGTCTTTGCTGCCTGGGTAGCCCGAAAAGCTATGAGTACCGATTTTGTGCGGCCTTTCAATGAAGCCTTGAGCTACGGTATTAAGCGGCTACACGAGTTGACCTACCTCTTGCAGAGTCCTCGCCCTGACTTTAATCTCGAAAAGTATTTTTCTGAAAATATCAGCTACGAGTTGGATGAGAAGAAGCGACAGGCTCTGGATCTGTTTTTGAATAGTATCAATGCAAACAGACTAGAGACTGAAGATTTGGGCTTAGTCCACAGAAGGATGGCATAAGCTGTGGTTAGCAAACGGCATCTTTATCTATATTAGCTTTATGCTGAGATTCTTTCTTCTGGGGATATCCCTACTCTTAGTTCAAGGAGGATATTTGGTCGCCCAGGCTCCTTCCGTTCACCATTTACGCAATCCGTCATTCGAAGGAGAACCAGCCGATGCTACTTTGCCCGTAGGTTGGCTAACGTCTACGCCCAGCACCACACCGGATATCCTGCCGGGGTATTGGGGCGTGTTTCAGGATGCTAATGACGGGGATACTTACGTGGGGCTCATCACCCGGCCAGATGGTAGCTGGGAGGCCATTGCCCAGCGACTTCCGGTGCCTCTGGTGCCTACAGATTGCTATCAGTTTACTATAGATCTGGCCCATAGCCGCACTTATTCCGGATATAACGGTGCATTGAAATTGCGGGTATACGGTGGTCGCACACGCGAAGATCGAAGCTATCTACTCTACGAGAGCAGTACCATAGATCATCTGGATTGGCGTACACATGTAATTGACATCAAGCCGGAAAAGGGATTCCAATATCTTATCCTAGAAGCTTTTTACTCTGATCGGCCCTTCAGTTTCGGAGGGAATATACTATTGGATAATATCAGCCCGATTAAGCCTTGCCCCAGAGCCTAGGAGGAGTCTGCGCGTTTTGGAACGCGCAATAAATTGTGTTTCTTTATCACTCGTATAACAAAGCACACACTCAACCACCTATGTATTACATTGTCATCGACAACGAACAGCAAGGCCCCTTTCCGATAGAAGAACTCGTGAGTAAAGGAGCGGGCGCGGAAACCCTCGTTTGGAAAGAGGGTATGACCGATTGGTCACCTATGAAGAATGTACCAGAGCTTCAGGCTTTACTGCCCAAAGCCACTCCACCACCTCCGCCACCACGGCCTGCAGCACCACCGCCGGTTACACCTTCACCACCACCGCATAGTTCGGCATCTTCAGCAAGCACAAGTAGTGGCGGATCGGATTTGGAAACGGGTCAGCTGGCCGAAGAGGTGAATATTCTCGATAGTGAGCTGGGCCAGGCAGCCAAGGATACGTTCACTAATATGGATCTGTCGACCGATGATGTACTTGACTTTAAGTCGACCAACTTTAGCGCAAACAGAGGTACCATTTACGCACTGGTAGCGATAGTTTGCTACTTCATAGGATCTTTTATCAATACGGAATACGCCTTCGGAGTTGGTGGATTTATCAAGTCTCTCTTTTTCTCGGTATTGCCGACTTTGGCAATGGCCATGACTTTCATGGAGATGAGCAAACTACTGATGGCAAACGGTGGGCGGGTCGGCAGTTCGCATTTCAAGAATGGCTCTTTTGCTTACCTGGCGTCTACAGGCATTCTCCTTCTTGTAGCTCTGATCAGTATAGGCAGCAACCCTTTGAGCTATGTCGGTGGTGCAGGTCCTATCGCTATACTCGGCTTACTGGGTGGTCTTGCAGCCTTGGTTGGTTTGATCTTTACGGTTATGGCCGGTTTGAAGGTGATGAAATATGATGCTAAATTTTTCAAAGAGTTGGGATATGCGATTATCGGTGGACTAATCGGAGCGTTTATTCTTAGCTTGATAGCTGGTGCTATGATTACGACCTCTATCGGTTTAGATGGCAGTTTTCAAATTGGCGGTGGACCTTTTTATACCGTCCTACAGTTATTGATCGCTATTTGCTTTATCGCTCCTTTGGTTGTCATGGTTATGATCTTTCAGCGCGCAGGCAAAAATGGAGGAAAAGTAGCTTGATCCCTGTTGTGCACAACAATTGAAGGCATGTGCTCATTTTCAGGGTATGAAGCTCGCCATCAGTCCCTGGATACCCCTTTCGGCTTTTGCCTTTTTCTTTTTCGTATATAGCAGTACCGGCAAAGAGACGAGCGAGCCTGATGGCCGGTCCCGTCAGGGCGATGACTCCTGGCCCGCGGAAGTCCAAAATTACTTTGGGGAAGAGCTCCAAAGTCTGCTGCCCAATCGAAATGAGATCAGAAGAACAGCTATGCGTTCTGGTGATTGGCAAGTCGTGCTTTGCTTTGATCGACCTTCCCCTATACTCGACAGTCTGATGCAGGAACTTATCGATGCTAAGCCATTTGATAAGGAGTTGAAACTGGTGCACTGTGATACAATTTCTACCGATCAACTCGGATTGGAACATACCATTCTTGTGGCTAACCAATGGCCTGACTTTGATTCATTTAGACTTCCGCAGGTCGGTCACCATATGGCCAGTGATCAGCCTACAGGTGCTGAATTGAGTGCCCTTCCAGTAGTTGATATATCGCCTGGAAAGCTCGTTTTTCAAGAACAGCAATACGCATCCTCCAGGATAGAAAGGATAGGTACTCAAGGACCCTTTTTGACCCTCAATTACTACCCGAACCCATGGTCTACAATCGAAGATTTTAGGCTGATGCACCTTTGGTATGCCCCCGATAGTGATTGTATGGCCCAGCAGCTTGACTACTATTTTGGCAACAACTTCGTAAATACCTTTTGGGCGCAATGGGCCTACCAATTAGAAACTACTGATGCCCGATACCTCGGGAGATACCAGGATACCAGCTGGACCTTCGATGAGCCTCTGGTACTCAAACAAGAGGGAGAGATATTGGCTCAGAACAGATATTGGAAAATTGAGGCAGCTTCTGCCGATTTGAGCGATCAGGCTTTTAATCGCGCAGCGGCTTATCTGGATGCATTGCCCAGCAAAATTGAGCAAGCTCTGCCAGAATTGTCGGCACCCGATGAGCCTATTGACGTTAAGTTGTATGCCTCTGTTGAGCGGATCGGCTTACAGCTTGGCGAGATGGATACAGCTATAGTAGATCAGGCAGGCATGGTCCATTTAGTGATTAATGAGCAGACTTTCGGGGAGCGCTCCGCCGCGCCTATATATGCATTGCTCAACAGGCATGAGCCATCAGCCAACTGGGGTGAAAACGAGCAATGGGGTAGGGCGCTGAGCCTGAGCCCAGAAGGCCAGCGACTGGCCAGATATTTGCCCGCTGCACAAAACATAGGTTTGCTAAGGCCTTCGGAGGAGGTTCGAGCAGACCGTGCTGTGCCCGAAGAGCGATCGGCTATTTTCCTGTCGCTGGAACAACTGGCTCTTTTTGAAGGAGATGTGTCAGGGCAGTCCAGAGGTGTAGTATCCAGCCGGCGTCAGATCGAAGATGGCTTTCAAAAAGGTATGACTTTTGCCCACGAGGGATATAGAGTGTACAATGGCTACGGAGGAAGTACAGTAGATCCTTCCTTGGATTCTCTATCTAAGCTGCGAGTCAATAGCCTGGCTATTGTTCCCTACTCATTTATGCGCGATCCCAGAGATCTCGGTACAATCCCCGTTGCTGATTTTCCCGGAGGTGAGAACGACGCGGCTACGCTAGCCAGCGCAAAAGCCGCTCATAGGCGAGGATGGTCAGTTATGCTGAAACCCCAAATTTGGCTTGGGGGCGGCTCCTGGCCAGGCGACATCATCCAGGATAGTGAAGCGGGATGGCAGCAGTTCTTCGACAACTATCGGGAGTGGATATTGCACTATGCTATCTTGGCCGATTTTCATGGGATTGAGACCTTTTGTCTGGGTACAGAAATGAGGCATACCACCCTCCAGAGGCCCGAAGATTGGAAAACTCTGATTGCCCAGGCTCGGCAGTTATTCGGTGGTACACTGACTTATGCTGCTAACTGGGGTGAGGAGGCTGAGCAAATGAGTTTCTGGTCGGAATTTGATGTGATTGGCGTGAACGCCTATTACCCACTCAGCGATACTGATGAGCCGAGTGATGAGGAGCTACAGTCAGGCGTACATCGTTGGTTGGAACGCATAGAGGCCATTGCAGAAGCGGCAGATCGACCATTCTGGCTAACCGAAATTGGCTACCGATCAGTTTCTGGTACCTGGAAAAATCCACATGCTGAGCCTAGGGGAAGGGCTGCAGACGAGAAAGCTCAAATGCGTGCATTCAGCGCCCTTTGCACCGTATTGGAAGAAAGAGGAAGTGTTAGTGGCATGTACATCTGGAAATGGCCAAGCCACTTGAGTTATATGAGTAGACGCGGAGATACAGGTTTTGCACCTACCGGAAAATCCGCCTCAGAGATTATCAGGGCATTTTACCGATAAGTGGCCAAGCCACTTATCGGTAAAAAACAAGTATTCTATTGCTTGATCAGCTTTGTGCTGTAGATCAACTCACCCGCATCGAACATACGCAGGAAGTAAGTACCTGCTGGTAGGTCAGTTCCAATGGTCAGTAAACCATTGGCAAATGGAGCGAGTATCTGAGATTGTACCCTTTGTCCCATTACATCGATGAGTTCGACTTCGAGATAGTCGCTATTGGCGGGCAGTCTGTAGCGGAAGTTGAATTCGGCCTTGCTTGGATTTGGGAACACATCGGCTTCTAAGCCAATGCGAACAATGTTTTCCGTACTGGTATTGAGTAATTCACCTTCGATGAGAAAGTCGTCGAACCCACCTTCAGATACATTTCCCGCTCCAATATCACTGGTTACTACGGTCAGTTGCATTTGATCGGTCAGGGTGATGAACTGACTAAGGATAAATTCTTCTTCTATCCATCCTATACCTGGAGTTCCGTCATTTTGCAAGGTGAGCAGGGCTTCGTCAGTTCCATTTGATATGGTGATTGTGAAGTTGTCATCAGGTGCGCCATTGCCCAGGAAGTTGACGAACCAATACTGATAAGACAGACGGACGGTTTCTTCCTGATAAATGCTCAAGTCAAAAATTGGACTAGTAAGGGTAACTGTGCCATTATCAATATCGTCGAATCCAATGGACCCATTATCCATGCTATTGCCTGTCACATAAGCATGATTTCCCAGGTCGCCGGATGCATCCGAAAATGGAGCGTAAACATCGCTATCATCGATGGTGCCGTTGGGAACACCCCTTTCCCAAAAACCTGTTGAAGTGCCTTCGCTGGCTGTGGCTGTCCAACCAAAATCGAGCTGAAAACCATCCTGGTAGCCGATTTCGAGTTCGTAGTTGAGTGTAGTGGACCCGGTAATGACAACAGATTCATCCAGCAACTCTCTGTATCCCCATCGACCTACATATACATCATAGACGCCTTCGGGTACAAAGCCAAAGCTTGCAAATCCGTTTTCATCACTAAATAAGGACAGCTCATTCCCTGAACTGAGAAAAAGTAGTTCAGCTCCTTCGATTCCGGTTAAGACTTCTGTCTCTACTACATTAGCGACGACCGAGTGGCGGATTAGGGTCGATTGTAGGGCGGTATCGAGTATGACGCAATCGCCATTGACGAGCTCAACATCCAGTGTCAAAGAGTTGTAATCAGGATGGCTGAAAGTCACCTGATAGGTTCCGGCATCTGCCAGACCAGTACTGTATATGCCTAATGCGTTGGTCATGCCCAGATTGTCCTGTGCCGCCTGAATGGCCACGTCTACACCATTGATGGGCTCTCCGGTTTCTGCATCGGTGATGGTACCTTCCAGTCTGGCAGCGCGCTTGTATTCGACCTCAAGGACAAAAAGGCCGCTGGAAATATCGCTAGCCAGTACCAGACCTGAAGGAAGGAAAGGATAAGCTCCCCAGCAGCCGTTGAAACCTCCTGGGCCACCGCTCCAAGTATCCCAGTTGGCTACTTCGATCATATTGTCTGGCTTAGACGCGTCTACTATAGTAACTCCATCCGTATAGTAGCTGGTGATCAGGTACTGGTCAAGTACGTGTGTATTGTGCGGGATGGTTGCGGTATTCAGGCTATAAATGGGCCTGTACTCGTCGAGCAGAATGGGGTCTGATGGGTCACTGATGTCATAAGCTGCAACGGGGGCGTTGGCTCTCTCATCGGTAGTAAATACAACAGAGTTGTCTGCGGTGCTCCAGGCATTGTGCGTAAAGGCAAATGGAGTCGTTGTGGCTGACAGCTGTACCGGATTGAAGATATCGTTGACATCCCATAGGGTGAGTACACCGTTGAAGACATCCGAATTGTACAGTATACCATTGTTCAGGTAGGTATCGTGAGAGTAGTTGGTGCCTACTGTGGTCAGATAAATGGCTTCGCCCGGGGTGGAAGCAATATCGAAAAATAAGATGCCGTTTGAAGCATTTGACCCGGCGATGAGTGCCTGGCCTTTGGTTACATCGATGTAAATATTGTGCGCGCGCTCAAAAGTGCCGGCACCGGGTATTTCGTATTGGTTATTCGTGAAACTTATGTTTCCGTTTGCTATATCTGTCAGGTCAATGATGGTCAGGCCTTCGGTAGAGTTACCCTGATCAGCGACCACGTAGGCGTATTCGCCGAAAGTTTTCATGTCGCGCCAGGTGCTGAACTGACCGGGAATAGAGGCCACTTCAACGATGTTGTCTGGATCGGCTAAACTTACGATGCTGACACCATCTACAAGACCCACAACAGCGTATTCGGTGCCATCAGGAGCCACATAACCCCAAATGTCATTTAAGCTGCTTGAGTAGTCTAGTTGATCTCGAAGAACGGCATTGAGCTGTGCCTGAAGTTGGAAGAATAAAGATAGGAGAATGGAAAGAGCGAGGATTCGCTTCATAAGGTCGAAATTAAGTGAGCGTGTTTTAATTCTGTTGCGCGAAAGTAACCATTTCGGGTTCACGCCGACCAATTAGACGAGCTAATGGCGGGAAAGTGACAATGAACCCGAGCGACGTGGCAGCGAACCCTATTTTTGTTTAACTCAAGAGAAACAAATTAAGTACAGGGTTCAATTTTTCTATTGCTTGATGAGCTTGGTGCTGTACATCAAACCGTCTGAATCGATTAGTCGTAAGAAATAAGTTCCTGTTGGTAGCTCTGAACCGAAACGGATGATGCCATTAGGGGAATTGGGTAAGCGTTGGTTAATTAGCTTGCGTCCGAACACATCCGTTATTTCCATATCCAGCATTTCACTGCTGGTAGGCAATTCGTATCTGAAGCTGAATTCCCCATAGCTTGGATTTGGAAACACCAATGCTTCAACACCTGCCCGAAAGATATTTTCGGTACTGGTGCTCAGTAAATCCCCTGATATCAAAAAGTCATCGAATCCGGCTTCTGAAATACTGCCGCCGCCCAGATCGTTAGCGATAACCGTCAGTTGCATCTGATCGGTGAGGGTGATGTTTTCACTCAAGTTGAATTCATCTAATCGCCAGGTTTGTCCGGGAGTACCGTCATTGTAAACAGCCAGGGTTACTTCTTCTTGTCCGTTGGAAATATTGACGGTGAATTCATCATCTCCGGGATCGCCTCCCAAAAAGTTGATGAACCAGTATTGATACGATAGACGAACCGTAGTGTCCTGGTAGATGCTGAGGTCGAACACTGGACTAGTCAGTACCACTTGTCCATCGTCGATGTCATCAAACCCAATGCCACCATTCAAATCGCTATTACCCGTTACATATGCCCGATTTCCGAGGTCGCCATCGGCGTCGAAAAAAGGAGCAATTTCATTGGTGCCATCCGATGTTCCATTGGGAATGTCTCTCTCCCAGAAGCCTGATGAGGTGCCCGGGCTGGCCTCGGTAGTCCAGCCGAGATCGAGTTGAAAGCCATCCTGATAGCCCAGTTCGAGTTCAAAGGTGAGGGAGGTAGGCCCGTTGATGTCTACGGACTCGACTAGTAACTCCTGGTATCCCCACTTGCCCACATATATGTCATAAACGTCGGCTGGGATTACTGCTAAATCAGCTACTCCGTTTTCATCGCTGAAGATAGACACCGAGCGAACTTCGTTGATTAGCAACACCTCCGCATCGGCAATTCCGGTAAGTACTTCTGCTTGGACCACATTGGCGGTCACGGAGAAACCATTCAGGATCTGAAGACTGGTATCTACAATAACACATTCGCCATTGATCAACTGGGCTTCCAGGGTGAGTGGCTCATAATCGGGGTGGCTGTAGGTCACCTGATAGGTGCCGCCGTTAGCCAGGCCGGTTCTGTAGTCGCCCATGGCATTGGTCATACCTTCATTTTCCTGGGTAGCCTGAATGGACACATCTACGCCATTGATCGGCAAGCCAGAAATGGCGTCGGTAATGTTTCCTTCTAATCGGGCCGCTCGTTGCATTTCAACGTCAACAACAAAAAGGCCGCTAGATCTGTCGCTAGCCAGGATGAGTCCGGAAGGTAAGAAAGGGTAGGCGCCCCAGCACCCATTGAAGCCGCCTGGTCCGCCACTCCAGGTATCCCAATTGGCTACCTCGATGAGGTTGTCGGGCTTGGAGGCATCTACTACGGTTACGCCGTCTGTATAATAGCTGGTGATGATGAAACTGTCCAACACATGAGTATTGTGTGGTATAGTCCCTGTGCCGATGCTGTACAAGGGGCGATATTCATCTAATAGAACAGGATTAGTCGGGTCGCTGATGTCGTAGGCGGCTACGGGAGCGTCGGCTCTTTCGTCGGTCGTGAATACCAGATTGTTATTGGCTGTACTCCAGGCGTTGTGTGTAAAGGCAAACGGAGAAATGGTTGAAGATAGCTGAACAGGATTAAATATGTCATTAACATCCCAGATGCTCAGACTTCCGTTGTTGATCTCTGAATTGTACAGAAACCCATTATTCATGTAGGTGTCGTGCGCGTAGCGGTTGCCCACGGTAGTGAGAAAAGTGGCCTCGCCAGGTACGGAGGCAATATCGAAATAGATTACTCCGGTCGCTGCATTGGAACCAGCGAGGATGGCGTAACCCTTATCGGTATCTACATAGATGTTGTGTGCATCTAGAAGCGTATTTCCGTTGGGTAGTTCATAATTATTGTGCGTCCAGGTGACGTTGCCATTTTGCAGATCAGACAGATCGACGATGGTCAGTCCTTCAGTGGCCTGATCGGCGACGATATAGGCGTATTCGCCAAAGGTTTTCATGTCTCTCCAAACCGTGGTTTGGCCGGGGATTGCTGCAACCTCCACGATGTTGTCTGGATCTGCGAGGCTAACGAAGCTCACGCCGTCTACCAGACCGACTATGGCATACTCGGTGCCATCAGGGGCTACATAACCCCAGACGTCATTGACACCGCTGTCGTAGTCTAATTGGTCTCTTAATACAGCATTGAGTTGGGCTTGTACCTGAGATAGGATGGACAAGCAAAGGAAAAGCAGTAGATGGCGCTTCATCAGCAAGGTTTTTTGAGGCCACTAAAGTACACAAATTGCCTTGCAAAATATTTAAGTGGAAACACCAATTGGCGGCTATCTGACAGAGGATTGCATTAGCTCTCCTCGCCGATAAGCTCGGCCATGGTAGCCTCAAATTCTTCTATGAATGCCTGATACTTACTGGTTGCAGGACCATTGAAGCCCGTGTGAATGCGTCGGACTCGGTTATCTCGATCGACAAAAAGTAAGGTTGGATAACTCAGGATATGATTCATTTGTGGCAAGGCATCAGCTGCAGCTGACTTACTGCTGGGGCCAGCCAACAAGAGTGGCCAGCTGACATCCATGTGCTGACGGTATCGATCAAGAGCAGCAAATGACCTGGGATCATCTAGTCCGTAACGTTCGAACCCAAGACCGATAATAGCTACCTGATCGGCGTACGCATATTCGGCCAACCAATCGCGCAGGAAGTTGGTCTCGTCCCGGCAGTTCGGGCACCAGGTTCCGAAAATCTGGACCAACTTGATTTTGCCGTCGAAAGCTTCGTCGCTGATGGAAACAGACCGACCTGCGGAAGTCTGAAAAGAAAAATCTAAGGGCTCCTCGGTGACCATACTCGTCAGGCTGTCAGGATTGGCCAGCTCATAATCATCTGCGGCGCGCGTGGCCGTCCAGTCGGTAATGTAGTGGCGACCAGACCGAAAACTGCCACTCAGGCTCCCATCTTCTTTGATGATGGCTTCGAATAAAAAGGCATGGGAGCCATCGAAAACAGACAAGTAAGCTTTGTCTTCCTGAACGGTTCCGGCCAGGTATCGGTAATCTCCGGTTTCTGTGCGGAAGGTACCGGTCAGCTCATTGCCGGTTTGTTCAAACTCTGCCAGGCCCGGGTAGGGATCATCTTCGGTGCTGAAAGTAACCGCCCATCTGCCGCTCAAGTCGGCTGCAGGCTCTTTGTCAAGTACCGTGAAACGATGGTCTTGGCCGTATCTGGCCACAAAAGGAATGCGATAATTGTCTTTGTAGTGTACGACCCAAACCCCCTCAATGACATTCTCTTCATGATAGGCGCTTATGTGGGTATCGTAGACTGGAAAGTCGATGCGCAACGTATCTCTGGACTGGCTTATGTCGCGGCCATATCCGATATTTTCTGCCGGCACTACAATGGTTTCGTCTCCGTTAAAGAGCTTGATCTGAATGCTTGTGTCATTGAGGTATTCTACTTCGAAGGTAAAGGGCAGCTCGCCTTCTGTCACCTCGTCAAATTCCAGGTTTTGTAGTTCGGGAGTGGGCGCGCCCTTTGGGTTGGGGACAACTGGATTATAAACCAGCTCAAGTACACCGCGATAAGGTCCGGGAGGCAGGGTAGGGTATCGATCCTGGACGAAGGTGCAGGCAGTCAGTGATAAAATAGCAAGGCCAATGAGCGTGCGCATAGTTTGATTTGGTTTAACTGTATCAGGGG
>JBCBVN010000031.1:0-20963 GCA_039817625.1 Bacteroidota bacterium | reverse complement strand
TAACCTTCGGCTTCACCATTAAAAGCATATAATCTGTACATCTAAAATTCCACACAACTATTAATATCTCTTGCGGAACTTTTTTCTCCGTCTACAATATTATATTTACAGTATTATTTCACACAATACCCTATTAGCTATGAGAATTTCACACTCTTCCCTGATCTCTCTATGTCTGGTTCTACCCGCTTTCGGGTTCGCTCAAATGTCTCTTGAGGCCATTGAGGCAGACTCTCTACAACTGGAAATGGAAGCCCTTTTTCAGGCGCAAATGGATAGCCTCGAAGGTACCCTCACCTTTTACGAGGATACCAGCTTAATCATCGGAGGCGATATGGCTATGCTTCATATCCCCGACGGATACATGTATATCGGCCCATCAGACAGCCGGACCGTTCTGGAAGACATGTGGGGAAACCCGCCTAATTCCATTCCAAGCCTTGGCATGCTATTCCCCGAAAATTTCGGGCCGGCCAGCGAGTTTGGTTATGGCATCGACATTTTCTTCGAACAGGAAGGCTACATCAGAGACGACGATGCCACCGATATTGACTACGATGACTTGCTGCGTTCTATGCAAGAAGATACCGAAGCCAGTAATGAATATCGAATTCAGGCAGGCTATGAACCCATTCACCTGGTGGGTTGGGCAAGTCCACCCTACTACGATAGCCAGAGCAAGAGGCTACACTGGGCCAAGGAACTGGAATTTGAAGGTTATGAAGAGAACACCCTCAATTACAATGTGCTTTTCCTGGGTCGAAAGGGCTTTCTTACCATGAATGTCATCGGTTCTATTCAGGATGTCGACCTCATTTCCAAGGACCTTCCCCAAATCCTGGAGAGTGTAGAATATCTGGAAGGCCATCGCTACAGTGACTTCAATCCCGACATCGACGATGTAGCCGCCTATGGCATCACAGCACTCATTGCTGGGAAAGTACTCGCAAAAACAGGACTGCTCGCCACCATTGGCCTCTTTCTGGCTAAAGCCTGGAAGATCCTGCTGATTGGCGCCATCGCCCTGGGAGCAGGGGCAAAAAAGCTGATGGGAAAATAAAACTTTTTGTTGTATTAAATTATTTTTTAATGTAACTTGCAGCCCTGCGATCACTGCATCGCCAGTTACTACATACTCAACGTCACTCCGAATTAAACGGATAAAAGGTGTCTCAAAGCGCATATGCGCTCTGGGGCATCTTCATAAAACATAGTGATGAGCGGGCGTACCATTGCCAATCTGGATATCGATACTTTCTTCGCTGCTGTTGAGATCAGAGACAACAGCAGGCTCAACGGAAGACCACTGATTATAGGGGGCTGTCACGAGCGCGGCATTGTCACGTCAGCCAGCTTTGAAGCCAGGCGCTTCGGCATACATATAGGTATGCCTGTCAAAGTAGCCCTGAGGCGATGCCCCGAAGCGACTGTCTTACACGGAGACACAGACAAGTACAAGCGCGCTTCGGCCCTCATCACCGAAGTAGTCGCCGAAGAAGCACCGCTCTTTGAAAAAGCAGCTCTGGATGAATTCTATCTGGATCTAAGCGGCATGGATCGATTCATGAGCAGCTGGCAGTGGTCACTGGAGCTGCAAAAACGCGTCAGACAAGAGTCGGGACTAGCCGTATCTCTGGGACTAGCCACCAATAAAATGATCTCCAAAATAGGCGTCAACTTAAAACAACCACAGGCCAGTACCCGCATCCCTCCCGGAAACGAGCGCGACTTTTTAGCGCCCCTACCCCTTCGCAGAATTCCGGGTATAGGCAAAAAAACCCAGCGCAAGTTATTAGATATGGGCGTCAGGCGTGTGGGACTTTTAGCCCAAATCCCTCAGGCTCTGCTGTTACGGGAATTTGGCAAAACCGGACAAAAACTCTGGCGAAAAGCCAACGGTATAGATCCGTCTCCGGTAGTACCCTACCAATCCGCCCGCACCATAGCTCGAGAGCATATCTTTCAGATAGATACCATAGACCCCGTCCAGCTGCGCACCGCACTCACACACATCACCAGTTTACTCACCTTCGAGCTTCGCCAATCGGGTAAGCTCACCAGTCTCGTAACGGTCAAGCTCCGCTACACCGACGGCAACACCTACAGCCTGCGCAGGCGCACAAGTCACACAGCTACCGACAATCAACTCATACCTCTGGCCACCGAACTGCTCAAGCGCCTATTTCAGCGCAGACAATTGGTGCGTATGGTGGGCGTAAAATTCGAGGGTTTAGCAGAAGGACTTCCGCAGGTAGATCTTTTCCGCGATACCGGTCGCGAACTCGCCCTCCTCCAGGCGATGGACAAGATCAGAAACCGATTTGGTGCAGAAGCCGTGAAGTTTGCCAATGCCAATTAATCTTTCCGTCAATAGTCATTGACGGAACTCAACCCAACCAGCTTTTAAAATCTTTGACCCGATCTCGGGCAACAATGATATCGGGGTGCTTGCAGCTGTGCAACTTAACCGCCAAGCGGCTATTCGAGTAAGCGATAACGTCTGTTATATGGTCAATTTGAACGATCTGCCCTCGATTCACACGATGAAACTGGCTCGGATTCAACTCGCCCACCAGCTGCTCAATAGACTGTTCGATGGGATACGAGCGACCATCGATGGTTTGCAAAAAAGTGATTTTCTGCTCGCTGTAGACCAGCTGCACCTCTCCCAGTGGTATACTGCGCAGATGATCACCCACCTTGACGCGTATGCGCTCGCGGTAACTGGGCTGGTCGGGCCTGACGAGCCGACTCAACACCTGCCAGTCTATAGCAGGCGAAGAAGCATACAAGTCGTTAAACTTCGCCAACGCCCGCTTCAAATCTTCTTTGCCAATAGGTTTTAGTAGATAGTCGATGCTCTTCTGCTTGAATGCTCGAATGGCAAACTCATCGTAAGCTGTTGTGAAAATGATGGGCGTCTCTACCGCTCGCGATTGCAAGGTCTCGAATACGATCCCATCGTTGAGGTGAATATCCATGAAGAAGAGATCGGGTGCTGCCTGCTCGCTCAGATAAGTCTGGAGTGCCTGATTGGAGGGTAGCCAATCGACTACCTCGAGTCCTTCGGCTTCCACCATTTTGCGTAGGCGCCTGGCAGCGACTGCCTCGTCTTCCACAATTACAGAACGGGTCACAGCAAGGGCAATTTAACAACAAACGAACCCGCGTCAGCCACCACCTCAGGAATCTTCTCAGACAGGAGCAGATAACGGTCTTTAATGTTTTGCAGCCCCAACCCACTACTACTCGCCAGGCTATGGCGCTTACTGCGGTTGTTGCGGATCACCAGCTGCTCGGCTTCTTCCTCAATGCGGATCAACAGTGGATTGTCTGGATCAAAGCCATTGTGCTTAACCGCGTTTTCCAACAGCAGCTGTAAACTAAGCGATGGTACTTTCCGATCCAAAACCGGTTGAGAAATATCCGTTTCGAGCTGGATAGAATCTTCGAATCGCGTCTGCTGCAAGCGCAGATACTGCTTCGCAAAATCGAGCTCATCGGCGACGGTACTGGTCGCATCGTTGCGCTGCTCGAGCACATAGCGATAGATGCCCGACAAGCCCGCCAGAAATTCCTGAGCCTTATCCGGGTCCTCATCGATCAGGCCCGACAGTACATTGAAACTGTTGAATAGAAAATGTGGGTCTACCTGAGCCCGAAGCGCACCCAGCTCTGTAGCCAGCTTTTCTTGTCTCAACTCCGCACTAACCAACCGCTCGCGCTGCATTTCCTTGAAGAAGCTAATGGCATGGACCGTCATGGTAACAATGGCTGTTATAATGATCGCGGTAACATAAAAGCTACGATTTTCAGTTATCCAAAGCGAGCTAAAATCTCGACCAAAAATTAAGTGCCAAAGCACAAAGTTGAGGATCGTAAGTATGGCCATAGTGACCAAGATCGAACCAACCACTCCTACAAATGCACGTTGAAATGAGTTGTTTTCCCAGGGAAACTTCCGGTTGAGAAATTCAAAAAAATAGCTATTGCCAAGCGTGAGCGGAATGCCGTAGTAGGCATTATAGAGCAAGTGGTCGAGCACAAACTCCCGGTCGAGCGGACCACTGCCCAACAAAAGATCTATAGACATCGTCGTCAGCCAAATGCAAAAGACGATACCTATAGAAGTCTTTAGGTCTTTATACAAATTAATCATCTTCGCCGCATGACGCTACAATACGCTCTGCCTTCTCTAATCCGTGTGTAGGCGCAAAAGCAACATCGCTCTCGTAGGTTTCAAAGGCAGCTACAGCAACTTGAGCGCGCTCACACAGTGGTGCTGTATCGCGACCAAAAAACTGAGCACTACCCATTTCAAATTCTACGGCATTGATCATAGCGCGTGGATTCTCGGGATCATGAGATAGCGCCCTTTGGTGCAAAGCCGAAACCTTCGATGAATATATCATGCCGTAAGTCGCGGGGTCAAATACGATGTAGGAAGTATACAACAGACCCTCCAGGGTCAGCAACTCTGCATTGTTGGGTGAACGGTCGTGGGCTTCCGCCACAAGCTCCTTGGCTTTGCTGAGTAGCGTCTCGCGCTCCGCTTGCTCGGTTGCCTCAAAAGATTGGGTGACTAAAATATTGGCCGCGTGATAAAGTGGAACCCACTTGTCAGTCTCCGCCATAGCAATGCGCTCGAAAATACCTTGAGCAGCTTGTATCTGACCTTGCTCCATAAAGTCGAAGCTCTGCTGCATAGTGGTTTCATAATCCACTTGAGCTGAAAGAGGTGCGGCTATCAATGCAAGAATGAATAAGGTGGAAAAGATAGATTTCATGATTGTTAAGTTTAAGATTCATTTGATTTTTTACGCTCCAGCAAATAAAGGAAATTAAAACTAGAGGTTGTTCAGTTGATTTTTGGTTTTGTCCGGGCTGATGGTCACGAAGAACCCCGCAAAGAAAAATTGATCATCGTTGGGTCTGATGGCCCGACTCGGAAACAGTCCATCCGCATTGAGTTGGTTTCCGTATTCGTAGCCGAATTCATTGCGGAAGCCCGTTACATTAGAAGCCGAGAAGAACAATATCTTTTGCGGATCGATCAGATAAGCCCAGCTGAGATTCAAACCCCGGAAAGCCGGAGATCGCTCATTTAAAAACCCAACCGTATTGGGGTTTTCATATGGGCGACCACTGATGAGATTGAAGGTTAGCCCCAACTGAGACTTCAGTCCGGGCATCCAGATCTTAGACACCAGCGAAAGATTGTGGCGAGTGGCAAAACTGGGCGTAGCGGCCACTGGAAAATCGCGATACTGCCGCTCGTGCTCCAGCCAACTGTAGGAGACCCAGAAGTCTACATTCTTGACGACCTGGTTGGCTCGCCAGAAGAAATCGAAGCCATAAGCAAAACCCTCCCCGTTATTATCCGGTGAATCGATGGTTTGATCGATAGCACCATCAAAGCGGCCGAGCTGCTTGTATGACTTGTAGTAAGCCTCTAGCCTTAGGATGTGCTTGTCGGTCTTGAAGTTGTAGTTGACCAAATAGTGCTCGGCCCGCTCCTGGTCCAAGCTCGGATTGACGTATAGAAAATCTGCCCCCAGCGCCTGAGTGAAGGAGCCAAAAGCGGCGCTGACTTGCCCGTTGTTCGAGACTTTTTGCGCCAGGGTAAGCCTGGGACTCAAGCTGACCTGATCCAGTAGACCACTATGCTCTTTGCGCAGCCCCACACGCAGGGCCAGATCTGTTGAAAAGAAATAGTTGGCTTCTGCAAAAGCAGCCGTTTGGCCACGCCCGAGATCCTGACTTCCGGTAAACTCTCCATGAGATATCCGCTGCTGGTCGTACTCGCGCAAATACTCGATTCCATAATCAGCCATAAAGCGATCGCTCCAAACAGTTTTGAGGCTGAAACGAGCATGGAAACCATTGAGTCGCTGCTGAAGATCTGGAGCAGACTCAATAGACAAATCATCGCGATTCAGCCCCACACTCAACCCGGCGAACAGACTGGTCTGATCACTCAAAAATCCACGATAGGAGGCATTGCCATAAAGGTTTCGATTGCGAATGCCGACGGTATCCAACGCTTCGCGATCCAGATTTTCCTGCGCTAGCCGCAAGTTGTTATCGTCGGCGGCCAGATACATTTTAAACAGCCCTCGCTCTGTAGGACGGCGGTATACTGCCTCGCCAGAAAAGCCGCGATAGGGCTTGAGCCATTCCAATCGGGTTGTAGGTACGAGCCCAGCATAAGGCGCCAGATTGATATAGCTCCCATTGACGCTTAGCGATTGATTGTCCCAAACCTGGGTGTGGCCCACATTGACCCCCAAACTCATGAAGTTGAGATTGGTCTCGGTCTGGTTCGCTACATCTGTCGTATTCAGGTCTAACACCCCAGATAGCGCCTGACCAAAAGCAGCCGAGTAGCCGCCCGTGGCAAAACTGACGCCTTTGAAGAGCATGGGCGAAAAGCGACCTCGGGTGGGTGAGCCGCCTATCGTGCGTACATAAGGAGTAAAAACGCGGAGACCATCAACATATACGTTAGTCTCTCGTGCATCTCCACCGCGCACAAACAGGCGGCCATCATCTGGATTGGATTGGGTACCGGGTAGGGTTTGAAGTGCCGCGAAAACATCGCCGACCGATCCGGCAGTAGTCACAATATCCAATGGCTTGAGTACGGCGACCTTGGAATTATCTCCGGCTGTAAAGGTGCTCGCTGATACCGTCACCGCATTCATAGAGGTTATCGTCTCGCGCAGCTCAATGCGCAGATCTCTCAATTGGTCTACCGGAGCTTTGATGGTTACCGTCGTATACCCCAGGTAAGACACACTCATCTCGACCTCCTCATCCCGACCTGCGTAAGTCTGAAAAGAGAAGCTACCGTCTGCCTCACTGATGCCGCCATCGTAAGTACCTACAATAAAAATACTAGCACCCAGAATGGGTTCGCCAGTGCGATCGCTCACCAGACCAGTCACTTCTGTCTGAGCACGGCCAGTGACTGAAAACGCAACTAAGATGATGAGGAGTAAATGGCGCATGAAGTATGTTATTGCGATCCAAAAGTGATCGAAAAGAACCTTCAGCTCAAAAAAGAATGGACGAACCGTCGATTTGTGGCTCCGAATCGTAAAAGATATATTGACGCATGCGCCAGCCCATCAGACCCTTCGTTTTTTATGCTCCACTTGGCTTGTTGCTGATCGGCCTGTTGTTCAGCATCATCGATGTAGAGACATTCATTGCGGCCAACCGAACGGCTGTGGGTTGGGTGCTCGGCCGCTTCGATTGGATGTTCAGTTGGTCTACCTTCTTTTTTGTGCTCTTGCTGATCGCCGTCTATTGCTCACCGCTCAGCAATCAGCGCATCGGCGGACCAAATGCCGTACCCATCCTCAGCCGCTGGCGCTGGTTTGCCATCACGCTTTGCACCACCATTGCCACAGGCATCTTATTCTGGGGTACCGCCGAGCCCATCTATTATCTGCAATCACCGCCCATCGGCAGTGGTGAAGATCCCGGTACATTCGCCATGTCGACCCTGTTTATGCACTGGACCTTCACGCCCTATGCCATATATACCGTTGCCGGGCTGAGTTTCGCCCTGGCTTACTACAATCAAAAGCAAGCGTTTAGTTTATCCGCTATGCTGCATCCAGTCTTGGGCGAGCGAGCCAAAGGTTGGGTCGCGCAGCTGGTCGATGCCGTTTGCCTATTCGCACTGGTAGCCGGCATGGCAGCCAGCCTGGGGGCAGGTATTTTATCGCTGAGTGGCGGACTCGCAAGGTTCGGTTTGAATTGGACTTCCGCAGGTGGATACGCCATCCTGGGCGGAGGCATCGTTCTTGCTTTTCTCATTTCAGCAGCAAGCGGACTACAGAAAGGCATCCGCACCCTTTCCAATTACAATGCCATAGGTTTTATGCTACTGGCTGTATTGGTTCTAGCCTTTGGGCCCGTTTCTCAGCTTATGGGTCTGGCAGCAAGTGGCCTGGGCGATTATGGCAGTCATTTTCTGAGTCGATCCACCAATATTGGCAATCCCATACCCAGCGATTGGCAGCACGCCTGGACCAGCTTTTATTGGGCCAACTGGTTTGCCTGGGCACCGGTATCTGCCTTGTTTTTGGGTAGGCTCTCCGTTGGCTACCGGGTGCGGGACTTCATACACGTCAACTGGATTTTCCCCGCACTTTTCGGCGGCCTCTGGATGCTCATTTTCGGAGGTAGCGCCATAGAACTGGATGCAGCAACCTCTGGAAGTTTACAGATGGAATTGAGTGCCAACGGCCCCGAAAGCATCATCTACAAGCTATTCGACACCCTGCCAGGCACAGACATCATTGCCGGGCTTTTTGTCGTGCTGGTATTTCTGAGTTACGTTACTGCCGCCGACTCCAACATATCAGCCATGGGCGCCATTAGCGTGAATGGCATTAGCCCAGAACAACCGGAAGCTCCTCTCCGCATCAGGCTGGTTTGGGGCTTAGTTATCGGCAGTGTGTCCTGGGTAATGATCTCCTTTGCCGGTATTGATGGTATTCGTCTGATATCGGTAGTGGGAGGCTTTCCGGCGATGCTATTGATTTGTCTGGTGGGTGTGGGGCTGATCAAAGTGGTGTGGAATAGTTTCCCTAGTGGGAGATTTCAAAAGAACGGATAACCCCAAATATGGGGGAAAGGGGCCGGGGGATGAGGGCAATAAAAACCTCACCTCAACAACAGCACATCTCCCGTATACCTGATCACCTCCCCATCCAAAAAGAGCACTTCTGCCTGATAAGCATATACGCCCACAGAAGCGAGACGCCCCCGCACTTGTCCGTCCCAGCCATCACTGATGCCACGAGGTAGCCAATCGGTTTGCGAATACACCTGCCCACCCCAGCGATCAAATACATCAAAGCGTAGAATACGACTCACGTTGGGCGATATGACAATGGGCGCAAAAGCGTCATTGACGCCATCATTGTTGGGTGAAAACGCATTGGGGATATAAATCTGCCTACGTGGCCGCACCTCTATAAACAAGGAATCGGTAGCTACACAACCCAACTCATCTTCGGCTGTAAAAATGTAAAAGTCCGAAGTCGGTGGACTAAATACAGCAGGCAGGCAATCGCCCAAACAGTTGTCGGGAAACGGATTCCAGCTAAAGTTGACAATGGGATCCGAAATGGTGGGCGAGATCGTGACTTCCTCACCCAGGCGAATACTCCGGTCGGGCCCGACATCGACAGTCAGAGGCTCTGGAGCTTGTATTCGGAAAGTATCTCCATAGACGCATTCAAACCGATCTACAACTACAACCAAATAAAAACCTTCCGGCACTTCTATTCCACCGGAAAGCAATTCAAGCGTATCTCCAGACAAGCCGATTACAAAAGATAGATATGGAGGGTTACCCCCACCTATATTATTCAGATCAACGGCTCCGGTACCGCCTCCGCATATGGGCTGCTGAATATCCAGGTCCAAATCGACTATAGCTTCAGGTACCACCGTCAAATCCAGATTGACGATGCTGTCACAGCCCAGGCTGGATGCCAGGGTGTCTCGATACATTCCACTCTCGGTATAAATCGAATTGCCGAGCTCGTAGGGTATTGTCTCACAAATGGTATCGGTGACAAAGAACTCCTCCGGAACCACCTCGACCACAATCTCATCGGAAACGACCCGACAGAGGGCAGAGCCGATATTGGCCATTCCGTTGGCCAAAAGGAAGCGGTAATAGTAAAAACCTGAGTTGGGCACTAAAATGTCGAGTTCTAAACCATCGGCCCCATCTATGTCTTGCCAGGTCTGCCCCTCGTCGAAACTCTGCTGCCACTGCACAACTGGCATATCGTACTGATTGCCTACGATTTCACTGATCAGTGTAAACGCCCCGTTGTCTTGACATATCCTGGGAATATTGGTAGTCCTCACGATGGCCCTGGGGCCACACGGTCTGAAGCTGATGTTATCTATGGCGAGGTCATTGCCAATTCCTCCCGGTGCATTATTGCGCAAAGACAAGATCACCGAATTTTGCCCCGGCGCTGTGGTAAAGGAGAAGCCGTAATTATCCCAAAGCTCAGATTGTGGAATATTGCCGGTAGTAAACTGCTCGACCCCATCGAGCAGAAAGGAGATGTTGGGTGCAATATGGCCCGTGACATTAGCGCGGATCAAATTGATGACATCGGCGGAGAACAAGTAGGTTGTATTATCGCAAAGACCATCGATTTCCTGTTCATAAAACAGCCCGGGCTCAAAGCTGGCGTTGACCACCATCATGTATCCATTGGGGTCGGTACTTCGGTCTCTTATCGGCAACCAAGATGGGAAAAGCCCAGGCCATTCGCCTGTGTTATTGGTAATGGTATAAAAACCATCTTCCGGGGGTACAAAAGTAGTATAGGTATAGCCCGGTGCAATACCGGGATCTGTCGCCAGCAGGTTAGCCGTTCCACTTCCGAAGTCCCCCTCTTCAAATATATTTTCTCCCAGGTTGCCGATACAAGTCTGTGCAAGTAGTACCGGGGAATCAACCTCGATGTGGAATAGACTAAAGGCCTGTGGAAGTATAAAAATCAGAGCAATAAACAGGCGTGGCATATAAGGGGCGTTTTAGCAGTTTGCTAAGGTATAACGAATACGCTGTTTTACTATTGGCATCAGCGCCCACCTAAGTCAGGAAGTGGACACAAAGAGCATCGCTAGCAGCGGCAGGCAATTATGGTATGATGTGCGAACTTTGCAGTCTTATTCCGGTACTATCAAAAATTGTCTCCATTATGGAATCCTTTTCTCAGCAACTGCAAGAAGCCTTTTACGAATACTACGAGGGGTTTGTGGCCCAACTCCCACGCGTGGGATTAGCCTTGATCATTTTCTTTGTGCTTTGGTCTGTCAGCAAAGGGCTGATCCGATGGGCAGGTAAAGCTTACAGCGAGCGGGTGGACGACCAGCTGTTGGCCAGATTTTTAACCAGACTTACGCGGGCCGTATTATTTATTATCACCTTCGCGGCAGTTCTCCAGGTGTTGGGTCTGGGCAAAGCGGCATCGGGTTTATTAGCTGGTGCTGGCATAAGTGCTTTCGTCATTGGATTTGCCTTTAAAGATATAGGAGAGAACCTGCTGGCCGGTATCATGCTGGCCTTCAACCGCCCTTTCGATATTGGCCATACCGTAGAAGTAGATGGCGTGACGGGTAGTGTGGTCGCACTCAACCTCCGCAATACCCGGATCAAGACTTTCGACGGCAAAGACGTTTTCATTCCCAATGCCTCAATGATCAAAAACCGGGTAACCAATTTCGTACTCGATGGCTTTTTGCGGCAGGATTTCAGCATAAAACTCGATGCAACTGACCAGGTCGATCAGGCGCGCGAAATCATCAAACAACAACTCGATGATATTCCCGGAATTTTGCAGGAAGAAAAAGCACCAAGTGTTCACCTAACGGAGCTTGGCCCCAACCAGAAAAACCTTACGGCCTACTACTGGATCAACACCTTCGATCAGCGCTATTCCGGGCTCGAAATGAAAACACAGGCTTTGAATCGCTGCCAGACTGCTTTGATAGAGGCTGGCTATTATTTGCCCGGAGATGTTCTAGAGCTAAAAGGATACAAAGACCAGAGACCGAATATGATGGTTGATAAAGCCAGTTAATAAAATTTCGACTAAAATGATTGAGTACTTCAGAAACAATTGGCCAAGTATAATTGGCATCGTTTTAATTTTGATGGCCACTGGTATTCTGGCCCGGCTAGTCAACCAGTTCTTCAAGCGCTTAATCTTAAAGTCTGCTGTAGAGCGAGGCCACGACCCTACGAATTACAAATTTCTAAGACACTTCACCCTGGCAGTAGTGTATACCCTGGGCTTGAGCATTGCCATTTATCAAATCCCAACGCTAAGCAAACTGGCCAATACCTTGTTAGCCAGTGCCGGCCTACTCACCGTGGTCGTGGGCTTTGCCGCCCAATCGGCCCTGAGCAATCTAGTCGGTGGTTTTTTCATCATTCTCTTCAAACCGTTTCGGATCAATGATCGCGTTACGATTAACAGTATCTCCGGCGTGGTAGAAGACATCAGCCTGAGACATACCGTCATTCGAGATTTTGAAAATCGGCGGGTCATCATACCCAACAGCAAGGTTAGCGACGATGTCATCATTAATGCCGACTTCATGGAAGAGCGTATCTGTAGGTTTATAGAGATCGGCATCAGTTATGATAGCGACATCGATCTGGCGCGCCATATTATGCAAGACGAAATACAAAACCACCCACTTAACTTAGACGCCCGCACACCCGAACAAATCGAGCAGGGATTGCCAAGAGTAACTGTGCGCGTAATTAGCCTGGGAGATTCATCAGTCAATCTACGTGCCTGGGCCTGGGCCAAAGATCAAGCTGATGCCTTTGCTATGGGTTGCGATGTAGTGGAAAGCATCAAAAAGCGGTTTGATCGAGAAGGCGTAGAAATACCATTCCCGCATCGTACGTTGGTGCAAAAACAAGCTAGTACTTAACCTCCGTCTAGCCCTTCCATTTCGGTTTCGAGCAGGCGCCCATCTTCGCGAAAGATGAGCGTATGGATATGGGTAGGCGTATCGATAATCAATCCGAATCGAGAGCGCCGCTTGCGCCTGATCCTGAGTTCATAAGCCGTGCTATAATATTGATCGAAGTTGGCATCTACATAGCTCAGGATTTCCGGACTCAGATCTTCGGGATCAAAGTCTAGTGTGGTTTGCTGCCAGCGGCCTTTGCTGTCGAATTCCATTTTGGCAGCCCGATCAGTTTCGGGATCAAAGAAGCTCACACAATACCCCTCGTCATAGGCCGCCCACTCGACGAGTTCGGCTTCCGGAAATTCCTTCTCCAGTGTCGCTTGCGCCTTAGGATGGATGGGCTGGGCAGCCACCAGCATTGACCAGGCCAAAAGCGTGAAGGTGAATAGTAGACTAAAGCGGCACATAACCTTTGTTTTTATTCTTAGAGCAATACTAATCACTTTTCGTTGTACTGCTATCATTTCGAGCCATTAGTCAAGCTCTTTTCAATAGAACTGGGGATGTACCAAACAAATAGGTCAGTCGAGACCTTTACAAGTAGCAGGATAAGCAAGATACGCTTTTCTGAAATAATAACTTAACCAAGGAAGACTTATGTTCGAACTCCCTAAGCTCAAGTACGACTACACTGCTCTAGAGCCACATATCGACGCCCGCACCATGGAAATCCACCATACCAAACACCACCAGGGCTATACCAACAAACTCAACAATGCCATCGAAGGAACTGACCTGGCCGGAAAGTCCATCGAAGATATTTTGGCCCAGGCAGGCTCGGCCGGAGCTGGTGTGCGAAATAACGGCGGCGGATTCTATAACCACGACTTGTTTTGGGATGTCATGAGCCCCAATGGTGGTGGAAATCCCTCAGGTGCTGTAGGTGACGCCATCAACGAGGCATTCGGCAGCTATGACGAATTCAAGAATCAATTTTCCGCAGCGGCCAAAACTCGTTTTGGATCGGGTTGGGCCTGGCTGATCGTAGGTGCAGATGGTAAGCTAGCCGTCACCAGCAGCCCCAACCAAGACAACCCACTCATGGATGTGGCAGAGGTAAAAGGCACACCAATCCTGGGACTAGACGTCTGGGAACACGCCTACTACCTCAACTACCAGAATCGTCGCCCAGACTATGTAGAGGCCTTCTTTCACGTCATCGATTGGGATGCTGTGAACAAGCGCTTCGAAGCGGCGAAGTAAATATCGCGAGGTAACATACCTCCGTCATTTTCGTGCGTATGTCGTTCCAGGCAAAGCTTTAGCTTTTCAGGAAAGGCATACGCACTTATCTTTGTTCCCTATGGAATCATCTTCTCCAAAGAACCGTTTAGCCGGCGTATGGCTACCCGTATTATTTGCAATTACTCTGGTGTTTGGCTTATATGTAGGCCAAAACTTGCGTGGTGATACCGAGTTGGTCAGGGTCGTTTCCGAAAATGAAACCTCTGCAGGCATAGATCGCATACAGCAACTGCTGCGCTATGTAGACACCAAGTACGTCGACGAAGTAGATGGCAATCGGCTAACAGAGGCCGCCATTGAAAATATTCTCGACGAGCTCGATCCGCACTCCAATTACATCAGCCCCGAAGAGATGGGCGCACTCCTGGAGTCCATGCAGGGCAATTTCAATGGTATAGGCATCGAGTTCATGATCGTAGAAGATACCATCAGTGTAGTAGCGCCACTGGTAGGTGGCCCTTCTGAAACGGTGGGCATACAATCTGGAGACAAGATCATCTATGTCGAAGATAGCTTAGTGGCTGGTCCTACAGCTCAAGGATTAAATCCTGCCAGCTTGCTCAGAGGAGAAAAGGGGACCCAGGTGAATGTCAGGGTAAAGCGTTACGGACAGCCAGAGCTTATTCCTTTTACTATTACCAGAGATGAAATTCCCGTACACAGCGTAGATGCGGCTTACTTGCTCAACGACCAAACGGGATACATCAAAATCAACAGGTTCAGCGACGATACGGGCAATGAATTCAAGAATGCCCTGGAAGAACTCGTCGAACGAGGTGGCGCCAGAGATTTGGTCATTGACCTTCGCCAAAATCCCGGCGGCTACCTGAGAGAAGCCGTAAAAGTGCTTAACCTGATTTTTGAGCAAAGGGGCCTGCTGCTGGTCTATACCGAGGGCCGAAACTCCAACCGGGAAGACCACAAGTCGAATGGAGCAGCACCCTACCGCCTAGGTGACATCGTCGTACTCGTAGACGAAAGCTCAGCATCAGCCAGCGAAATTGTAGCCGGCGCGCTTCAGGATCACGATCGAGGCATCATAGTCGGCCGCAGGAGCTTTGGCAAAGGGCTTGTTCAGGAACAGTATGAATTGGAAGGAGGCGCCGGACTCCGACTGACCATCGCCAGATACTACACCCCCAGCGGTCGCAGTATCCAAAGGCCCTATGTACAGGGAGAAGAAGATAGCTACGATGGCGATCGCCAGGCCCGCTTCGAAAGAGGAGAGTTGACTGGAGATGCAGATGTGCAAGTCGATAGCAGTCAGGTTTACACGACCGATGGTGGCTATGAGGTCTTCGGCGGCGGCGGCATCGTACCAGACCACTTTGTTCCGCTAGACACCAGCTACAACAACTACGATTATCTGGTCGTGCGCCAGCAGGTGCCGACCTACACCTTTACTTTCCTCGATGAGGCTCGTTCAGGTCTATTGGCTCGATACCCGTCTATCGAAGAATTTGTTGACAACTACCAGGCACCTCGCTCTGTACTGGAAGCTCTGACAGAAAAGGCCAGGCAAGGCCAAACTGACCAGACTTATACCATCAATCAGCCCAGCGGGAAGTTTGCCACAGAGATACTGACCTATTTCAAGGCCAGGCTCTCTCGCCAGTTGTACGACGAAGCCGACGGCTTGTATCGGGTCCTGAACCAAACCGACCCCATGATTGAGGCGGCACTGGAGTTGCTGAGTAAGCCAGATCCACTGGCTGCAGCCAGACAATAAGCCTCAGCTCGGTTAAGGCGATATGCAACGTACAAACCACTTGCATTTCAGCCAATTTCTTATCTTTCGATTGTGACCACAATAAGAGGCACGCGTCTCTAAACCATTGTTGGTAAACATACAAGACTAAAAACCACGACCATGTCCAACCTAAAGAAATTTGGTAGCCTTCTAGCCCTATTGGTGATGTTTGCAATGGCAGGCTACTCCACCCTTAATGCCCAGGTCAATGCGCGTACCCTCAGCATGAGCCAGGGCGTAAAAGACGCTGTAACTCTAGACCTGCCTACTGCCGACCAGCGAATGGTCGAACGCCTGTGGACTGATTTTGTAAAAGACAATTTCGACAATAGAAACAAGCGCAACCGCCGCAGCAAAGAGATGGAAGCGCTCAATATCAGTATCCCACTGGTGAGTACAACCGGAAATGTAGATATGTATTCAGTGGTCAACGAGCGTGGAGAAGGCTCCGAGCTGGTCATCTGGATCGCCACCAACCAGGGGTACGTCAGTCCGACCGAAACTCCCGATCGCTATATCGAAACCGAGAAGTTTTTACTGCGCTTTGCCCTCGATGTGGCCCGTGCTCAACTTGACGAGCAAATCGAAGATCAGGAAAAAGACCTGAGAGATATGGAGCGAGACCTGGGCAGAATGGAAAATGAGCAGGAACGCTCGCGACGCGCCATAGAACAAGCACGCGAACGCATAGCCGAAGAAGAGCGCAATATCGAGCAAAACATCGCCGACCAGGAGGCCATGAGGCAGCAAATGGAGACTCAGCGCCAACTGATTCAGCAGACAAAAGATCGCAAAGACAATATGTAATTATGGCTTTGCTTCCCTAATTGGGAAAAAGAAATTTCACGAGCCATCGGTGCACAGCATCGATGGCTTTTTCTTTTGCCATTTTCTTACTTTTGCGCTCCTCATAGGGGTGCTGGAATCTTCCGGCTGAGATAATACCCTTTGATCTGGGCGATTTTGCCCGCATCAGGAACCTGCCCGGGTAATGCCGGGAAGGGAAAAACACAGACTATGCTACGCATATCGTGGAGCCTCGTGCTCCTCATCCTCGCCTGTTCAGGCACATACGCACAAAACTATATTCTAACCGGACAAGTAACCGACCAGAACGGAGAAGCACTGGCTGGAGTTTCTGTGGCTATAATAGGTGGCACAGGGACAGCCACCGACGGCAACGGTTTTTACGAGTTCAGACTTCCGCAGGTCGGAACTTTCACCGAAAATTCCGATCCTAGTACGAGATCCAGTGGATTGAGTAGCGGGACAGAAACCTCCCTGGAAGGACTCACATTCAGCTATCTCGGTCATAAAGATCTGGGTATAGCTATGGACTTCAAGCCCAATACCGAGAACGGCAACCGACCTGCGGAAGTCCAAATAAGCAGTCCCCTACCCCGCCAGATGGCCGACTTGCGACAGCTACAATTCGTCAGGCAAGAAGGACAAGACTTCTTTTACGAGCTAGATGTCGTATTGCAATCTGAGGCTTATGAGCTAGATCCGCTGACCATCACCAGCACGCGAGCCGACAAGCTGACTCCGGTAACTTACGTAGAGCTGGAAGCCGAAGACATACAAGAGCGCAACCTTGGCCAGGATGTCCCCTACCTACTCAAATGGACCCCCTCAGTGGTCGTCAATAGCGATGCCGGAACGGGGATAGGCTACACGGGCATCTGGATCCGAGGCACAGACCCCACACGAATAAACGTGACCCTGAATGGTATTCCGCTCAATGACTCAGAAAGTCAGGGGGTGTTCTGGGTAAACATTCCAGACTTTGCTTCTTCGGCCGACAATATTCAGATTCAACGCGGAGTAGGTACAAGTGCCAACGGGGCCGGTGCCTTTGGTGCGACCATCGATATTGCCACCAATCAGGTGAAAGAAAACGCCTACGCATCTGTCGACGCCGGCCTGGGCAGTTTCAATACCCGACGTGTTAGTGGCCGCTTTGGAACGGGACTGCTCCCTGGCGGATTTACCCTCGACGGAAGACTATCCAGCATCCGCTCAGATGGGTTTATCGATCGCGGCTCTGCCGATCTCGATGCCTGGTACCTGGCCGGTGGCTGGGTGGGCGACCGCTCCGTACTTCGATTCAATGCCTTTGGAGGCCATGAGGTTACCTACCAGGCCTGGAATGGCGTACCTCGCAGCGAGCTGGAAGCTGGCAATCGCACCTTCAATACCGCAGGAACGGAGCGCCCCGGTTCGCCCCACCCTGACGAGGTAGACAACTATCGCCAAAATCACTACCAGCTACACTACAGCACCGAGCTGAGCGAAGAATGGACCCTAAAGCTCAGCGGTCACTACACCAAAGGTGGCGGCTATTTTGAGCAGTACCGCGCCGGTGAAGACCTGGCAGATTACGGTCTGGATGGCGTAGTCGTTGGCGACAGTACCATCACAGAAAGCGATCTGATCAGAAGACGCTGGCTCGATAATGACTTCTACGGACTGGTCTACAGCATCGGCTACAAGCCCGTGGGCTCTCGATTGGACTTCACCCTCGGCGGTGCGGCCAATCGCTATCTCAACAATCACTTCGGCGAGGTGATCTGGGCGCGATTTGCCAGCAATAGTGAGACCGACACCCGCTACTATGACAATGACGCCGAAAAGATCGACATCAACGTTTACGGTCGTATGAATTACGGATTCAGCTCACAACTCAATGGTTATCTGGATCTGCAAGTGCGACAAATCAACTACGAATTCCTCGGGCTCGACAACCAACTAAATCGCCTGGATCAGAAAGTAGACTACACCTTCTTCAACCCCAAAGCGGGTGTGGTGTATAGCCCTGATGCCGGCAGTAGAGCCTACCTAAGCGTGGGAGTGGCTCATCGCGAGCCAAGCCGAAACGACCATGTCGATAATCCGATCAACGAGATTCCTCGTCCCGAGCGACTGATCAATACGGAACTGGGATATGAACGCACCAGTCGCCGCAGCAACTGGGGCATCAACTTCTATCACATGGCCTATCAGGACCAGCTGGTCCTAACCGGTCGACTCAACGATGTAGGGGAATACATTAGAGCCAACGTACCCAACTCTTACCGTTTAGGGGTAGAATTGATGGGTGGCGTTCAATTGACCGACCGATTAACCCTGGGCGGCAATATGACGCTGAGCCGAAACAGGGTGCGGTCATATACCGAGTTTTTGGACCAATACGAAGGGGAAGACTTCGATTATGTAGGTCAGACAACCGTAGAACGCGAAAATCAGCCGCTGGCCTTCTCGCCAGACATCCAGGCGGCCGCAGAGTTGATGTATCGCATACCTTTCCAAGTAGAGGAAAGCTTCTTTGAAGCAGCGCTACAGACCAAGTATATCGGTCGCCGTTATCTGGACAATAGTGGTGATGAAGCCAATAGCCTGGACCCCTACACCTTTACCGACTTGCGGCTGAGCCTCAACTTCCCCGCTGGCCCGGCCAAGCTGATGCGGCTCACCTTCTTAGCCCGCAACCTATTCGATGCCGAGTACATAAGCAATGGCTGGAGTTATCGCTATCAGTTTGAGGGCGCAGAAACGCTGGACCAAGGGTTTTATCCCCAGGCAGGAAGGAATTTCCTGGTCAGTCTGGGATTAGACTTTTAATCTCCATGGAGTTCTTCCAAGCACCCATTAGGCATTTGGAAGAACTCCTTTGAAAGCAAAGTGTTATATTAGCAGTATAGAACAAAACCATGTATTTATGGCCAGACGACAATTTGGCAAAACATCTTCCAACCCTTTTTTTGGTGAGAAGGCCTTTCGCGAAAACGCGACCAATGAGCCTCTAGACAGCGGTATGATCGTCCGCTCAGAATCGGCACCTATGACGGTGCAAGGAGCGGTCAACAAAAGCTTTATCCTGGGTGGGCTCATGCTCATCACGGCATTCTACAGCTTCTTCAATCCCAGCTCCCTATTTCTTTGGGGCGGCATGATTGGCGGCTTAGTTGTCGTTTTAGTTATGTCCTGGAAAAAGCACCTGGCACCAACGCTGGGGCCCATTTACGCCCTACTGGAAGGCCTTTTTGTAGGTAGCATTTCGGCAGCTTATGCCTATATAGAAGGAGGCCTGATCGGCCAGGCTATTGGGCTTACGATGGCTGTCTTTTTCATGATGCTCTTCATCTATAAGGCAGGTATCGTTAAAGTGACCAGTAAGCTACGCGCTGGCGTGATGATGGCTACCGGTGCCATCATGCTGATGTATGTAGTTGTGCTCGTAGCCAATTTCATCTTTGGTGCCAGCTGGGATTTCCTACACAATGCCGGACCACTGAGTATAGGCATCAGCTTAGTCATCATTGGTGTCGCTAGCTTCAATCTGCTACTGGATTTCGACAACTTCGAGAAGGGCGAGCAGTATCGCCTACCCAAGTACATGGAGTGGTTTATGGCCACTGGCCTGATCGTAACCCTGGTGTGGTTATACATCGAGATCCTGCGTTTGTTGGCCATCCTGAATTCAGACTAGGGATAGCTCGGCTCAGGCCTCGCGGAACAAGCCAGCTCACGCCTGGGCGGGATGACTCGCCTATCGGCTCGCAGAAAAGTGCTCACCGAATTGATTTCGGTGGGCTCTTTTTGTTTGGGGGTTTTTCGCCAATGCAATGAATCGGTGAAACAAGTATTATTTCAATCCGTCTTGCGATGGAAGTAGTGGAATAAGAACCTGGTGCAGTTCGGCAACATCATTGCCATCGCTGTTTCAATCCGTCTTGCGATGGAAGTAGTGGAATAAGTTTTTGCCAGACGCCATGCACTCATCTACGTGTAGTGGTTTCAATCCGTCTTGCGATGGAAGTAGTGGAATAAGTCTGGAACCAGGCGTAAAACTAAGCGCAAGTCCACGACGTTTCAATCCGTCTTGCGATGGAAGTAGTGGAATAAGATCCATTATTTGACAGCGACAAGCATTGCTATCGACGTTTCAATCCGTCTTGCGATGGAAGTAGTGGAATAAGAATACCAGACTTACTGAAAGATTTTATTGAAAAATAGTTTCAATCCGTCTTGCGATGGAAGTAGTGGAATAAGGCAAGAGACGGCATCTTAGTCGTCAATGATCAAGCCGTTTCAATCCGTCTTGCGATGGAAGTAGTGGAATAAGGCGTAGAGCTTTCGATAGGCTTTAGTGCTATCCTTGTTTCAATCCGTCTTGCGATGGAAGTAGTGGAATAAGGAGACCACACAAACTACAGGTGATGGGAAAAAGGAGTTTCAATCCGTCTTGCGATGGAAGTAGTGGAATAAGAGAAGATGTAAAACAAAACCCAGGCTATCAACTCTTGTTTCAATCCGTCTTGCGATGGAAGTAGTGGAATAAGTGTTCGCTTGCGCGTCGATGCGCTCCCGTTGCTGATGTTTCAATCCGTCTTGCGATGGGAGTAGTGGAATAAGGAGTTTGAAAACA
>JBCBVN010000030.1:9354-21407 GCA_039817625.1 Bacteroidota bacterium | reverse complement strand
CATACCTCAGCAGGCGATGATCTCTGGTCGGTCGTGTAACCGCTGCTCGTGGGGCAAGCTCTTCAGGCCTGATTTTCATAACGGCACTATCAATAACAGAGGTTGGAGTTCTTCGCCGATTTCTCATCGACATTTGATTGGCCAGTGCCACCGAGTCTACCTCCCCGGGGCGTCCTTCTACTTCTGGGCGCTCAGTCTCGTTTCTGATCCTGGAAGGAAAATAAATGGTCGAATCTTTTTCAAGGAGATTTAGGTGCTCAGTGAGATAGTTGCTGGGCTGTTGCTTTTGCAGACCCACCTCAGCTAAAATGGAGTCGGCTCCTTCTCTGAGCTGCCAGGTGGTCCGCATACTTCGATGGTGGCCAAAGGCATCGGCATCTGTAACGCGCATTTTCCAGGCCGACATGTCAAAGCTCTTTACATAGCTTTCAAACTCTGTCCGGACAAAGGGGAAACCGCGGTTGGGTTGAGACCTGCGCAGTCCTTGCTCATTGTACTGGGCACCATCGAGCAAGTGCATGATGAAGTAGTTCTTATCGTCGCTGTAGTACATTTCCCCGCGCTCGGCACTAGTCTGGTTGACATCTCCGCTCGATCCCTGACTCATGTCGTAAATGAGTACATCTTCAATTTGGCGGCCATCGTCCCCTTTATCGCCAATGCGAATGGAAAAGCGATCAAAATCCCGATTGAAGGTGCCGGTTTCGAGGGAGAGTGTTGGCTTTTTTTCGCGTATGTCATACATGCGGCGAGCAAATTGCTTGTTGGCAGCCGGAATCACATAATCAGCGCATAAATAGGAAGTGGCGGCCGCAAGCAATCCAAATGCCATAAGGGGGCGCATAATGCGCATGAGCGAGATGCCTGCCGATTTGATACTCGGCAGCTCATAGTGCTCGGCCATACCACCCATCACCATGACACTCGATATCAAAATCGCCAGCGGTAAGGCCATAGGTACTAAGCCCACACACTTGTAGGCCAGCAGCTCCAGAATGATGAAAAAGCCTATACCCCGACCCGCAATGTTGGGAATATAGTTCCACAAGACCTGCATGAGCAAGGTAAAGGTCGCAATGCCAAAAGTGACTATAAATGGGCCGATAAAGGCCTTGATCAGTAAGCGGTCTAATTGTTTCATACCGGATATAGATATAGACGCTGTTTGGCGGGCTTTAGTTGCCTGAGCTATACAAAGCATCGAATCCATCATACTGACTTACTTTTGCACTCATGAGCAAGTTGCTGTATTACCTGATCTTGAAACCTTTGTCCTGGTTGCCACTTTGGTTGACCCACCGCTTCAGCACCGGACTATCGTGGGTCTTGTACACCTTGATCGGTTATCGGAAAAAGGTCGTTCTGCACAATCTGGATTTGGCCTATCCCGAAAAGTCAGACGTGGAGAAAAAGCAAATTGCCAGGAAGTTTTATCTCTACTTCTGTGATATGATATTTGAGTCGATTCGACTCTTCAGCATGAGCGATCGGGAAATTGGCCGTCGATGTCGGGTGACAAACCCTGAGATACTAGACAAGTACGCCGAGCGCGGAGATTCCGTATTGGCAATTGGTGGGCATACGACCAATTTCGAGATGGCCACAGTAGGTTTGCCCTTAGGGATCAAATCGCACCGGGTCATGGGGGTTTTCTCGCCGCTCGGAAGCCCCGGAATGGATAAGATCATCTTCGAAAACCGAAGTCGGACAGGTCTGATCCTGATTTCCAGGCGAGAAGTCAATCCCTACTTTAAAAACCCGCCCTATCCGCTAACGGTAGATGTATTTGTGTCCGATCAATCGCCTAGTAATGCCAACCATACCAAGTTGCACTGGACGACTTTCATGAGCCAGATCAGTGGTTTTTCTGCGGGAGCCGAGCGCTATGCCGTTCGATATAGCCGACCAGTAGTCTTTGTGTATATGCGTCGGGTGAAACGAGGCTATTACGAAGCTACTCTAAAGCCTATGTTCGACGATGCTTCCAAAACCCAGCCCGGAGAAATCATGGAGCGCTATGCTCGTATTTTAGACGAAGAGCTTCACCGAGATCCTACGGCCTGGTTGTGGACTCACCGGAGGTGGAAGCGTGGCGTGCCGGATGAAGTACGGAAAATATGGCCGCCCAAAGCAGGTTTTCTACCCCCACAATACGATCGCAATACGGAAGAACAGATGGCCACTCAGTGATCTTCAGTATGGGTTTCTTCATCTCCGGTACGGGCTCTATCAGTGGTAACACCCTTTCTTTGGACTATTCCGTAAAAGGTTCTGGTGCCACAGATGCTTGTGCAGCAACACTTAGCAAGCAGTAGCGATACCTGCTCTTACCTTTTCTTGTTGGGTTGCCCGAATCAGCGGGCAACCCAAAAGTTTTTTATACCATATCCTCAGGTCTGACCCACTGGTCAAACTCTTCGGCTGTGAGGTAACCCAGTGCGATGGCTGCAGCCTTTAGGGTGGTATCTTCTTTATAGGCCTTTTTGGCGATTTCCGCGGCTTTATCGTATCCGATTTTGGTATTGAGGGCGGTCACCAGCATTAGGCTGTTGTTGAGGTGCTCTTTGATGCGCTTTTCGTTGGGAGCTATCCCGCGGGCACAATTTTCTTCAAAGCTGGCACAGGCGTCGCCTATGAGTCGGGCGCTCATCAGGAAATTGAAGATCATCATGGGCTTGAACACATTCAATTCGAAATGGCCGGTAGCTCCGCCTATATTGATGGCTACATCATTGCCGAGTACCTGGGCCATGGCCATAGTAAGGGCTTCTGCCTGGGTCGGATTGACTTTTCCGGGCATGATACTGGAGCCTGGCTCATTGGCAGGAATGGTAATCTCGCCGATACCAGAGCGCGGGCCAGAAGATAACATGCGAATGTCATTGCCGATTTTCATCAAGCTTACGGCCACTGTTTTCAGCGCGCCATGAGCCTCTACGATAGCATCGTGTGCAGCCAGACCTTCAAACTTGTTTTCTCCCGTTCTGAAGGGCAAGCCCGTTATGTTGGCAATGTGGCCGGCTACTTTTTCGGCATAACCCTCCGGGGTGTTCAGTCCCGTGCCTACGGCGGTTCCGCCAAGCGCCAACTCAGACAAGTGATCCAGCGTATGATGTATGGCGCGAAGCCCATGGTCGAGCTGACTGACGTAGCCGCTAAATTCTTGTCCCAGGGTGAGTGGGGTAGCATCCATAAAGTGGGTCCGGCCAATCTTGACCACGTCTTTCATTTCTTCAGACTTGGCCTTTAGGGTATCGCGCAGCTGCTCGATGCCGGGTATGGTCGTTTCGACCAGCATCTTGTAGGCCGAGATGTGCATGGCCGTGGGGAAGGTATCGTTGCTGGATTGTGACTTATTGACGTCATCGTTGGGGTGAAGGGACTTCCGCGGGTCGGTCAGACTTCCCCCTGCCAACACGTGCGCTCTATTCGCAACCACCTCGTTGACGTTCATATTCGACTGCGTGCCAGAGCCTGTTTGCCAGACAACCAACGGGAACTGATCATCTAGTTGTCCCGCCAGAATTTCGTCGGCTACCTGGCCGATGAGTTTAGCTTTCTCTGGGTCTAGTACGCCACATTCTGCGTTAGTGAGGGCTGCCGCTTTCTTTAAAATGGCAAATGCCCGAATAACCTCTATGGGCATCTGATGACCGCCAATTTTAAAATTTTGGCTGGAGCGCTGTGTCTGTGCGGCCCAATAGGCGTCTACTGGGACTTCGATGGTGCCTATAGAGTCTTTTTCTGGACGGGTGGTCATGATATTTGGTTTTTAGCTGGTGCAAAGAAAAACCAAACTGAGCGAAGTAACCGACCTGCGGAAGTACAAATTGAAAATCGATACGCTTATTTGCAGGCGATGAGTTCACTTCACAAATAAGTGTACCGATTCTATACATAAGGCTGCTGATTTAATGAATCATCAATCGCTGAGACCAGAATCGATTATTGGTATTATCCAAGGCAGAAACTATGTACATACCCGGCGGAAGATAGCTGGGGAGTGCTGTCGATAAATCAATGGTTCTGTTTATCGATACGTCTACGGCCACTTCTGCCATCTGCCTACCCAGGCCATTGTGTACGATGATGCGACTCAGCTTGTCGTTCTGCGGCAAACGAAGGTGGAGAGGCTGGCCTTGCTGCCAGGGGTTGGGGTAAATCAGGGGCTCTTCCCTACTAGCCGCCGGCTTGCTCTGAATCTGCGAATCCGATTGGGAATTCCGATCATCAATAGTGGAGTGATCGCCAGACAACTCGTCGGGAGAAACGGCAAGGGCAGTATTTTCCTCAGCTGGTCTGAAGCCAGGTATGGGCCAGTTCCATATGAAATTAAGATTGACGAGGTAGTCTTCGGTTTCGCCATAGGTGCCGCCATGGCAAGCACCGCCGTAACTACCATACTGCATCACTACACGCATACGATGGGTGCCCTGATGCCAGATATATCCCGATACTGGAAAAGAGCCGGTATGTGTGCCTGTGCCGGCCCATTGGTAGACCAATTCGCTTGTTGGATTGAAATAATTATCGTCGTTGTAATCGATGAATACCTGCCAGTACTCCTGATATGGGCCAAAGTTGTAGCCTGGCTCCAGGGTGATGCTGGCGTTTTGTCCCATGCGAAGAGAAGCGGAGTAATTGACATAATAGCCATACCCGTTATTGTCACCCGAACGATTGTCAAAACTGCTCAATCCATTTACGGCTACTCTTTCTATATACTCATAGTTGGTATTGCCCGTGGGCGTACAGTAAAACTCGGCATACGGCCTGATGCTGTAGGTGCCTGTGCAGGAGCTGGAGTTGCCTCCGGGATCGAGAACGCCGAAGGTGAATGGGTAGGTGCCATAGCCGCTGGTTTCATCGGTGACAGAGAAGGTCAAGGTGCTCCCATTGTCTTCGCAGTTGTCTGACCAGTCATAGAAGCTTTCATCGATGGTGATTGGAATATCCGGGTTTGAAGTTCGAATGATCGGGTCGTAGCAATTTACAGTTGGCGCGGTTTTATCTTCTACAATAACCTGACTCTGGCAGGAGACATAGCTCGGGCCAATTCTGGCAGTTGCGGTTACAGTATACGTGCCTGGTCCGTAGGGGCCCGGGTTCGGGATGAATGTCAAAGGCGAAAGACCGCAGGTGCTCCCACTACCAGCTACTATATATTCTTCCAATATAGTGGTCTCGCACCCATCGTTTGGCAAACTGACATTGACATTAGAATAGCAAATGATATAGGGCAGACATTCTTCATTAGTATCTGTGTCGGAACTGCCAAAAAGCAGCAAAGCAGCTAATGATAGGAGAATAGTAGAAGTGAAGCGCATAGCGAGAGGTTTTACTTCTTATTGCTGCTAGCGGGAAACTTGTTACACGATCTTAAGATTTGGCCTAGCGGGTTTTAATGGAGATGCCTCTTTTCCATATGTACTCAGGCTCTCGAATCAGGCTAATGTCTTCGAGTACGGCGACGGGAAGTAGGATCATGTCTGCGTATTTTCCTGGGCCTAAGTAGCCTGCATCCTCCAGTCCAAATGCATCGGATATGACTCCGGTAGCTGCTCTGATGGCTTCTACTGGAGTCAGGCCGGCCATGACCAGAAGCTCGAGTTCCCGATAGAGATCAGACCCGTAGTTGATGCCTAAATTGGGTGGATCGGTACCTGCTAAAATGGGGATGCCAGCCTGGTGTAGCCTACCGATTTCACGGAGGAGTTGAGTGGAATCCATGTAAGCTCGGGGCAAGTCCTCTCTGTAGGCATAATCGTAAAAAAGCATGTTGGTCAGGCAGGTAGGAACGACAAAAATATCCGCCTCGACCAGGCTGTCTAGCCGCTCTTCGGTTATGGATTGGTCGTACCAGATGTGAACCAGTCCATCTATTCCTGATCTGGCGAGCATACTCGCATCTTCGACGCGACTAACATGGGCAACTGCCAATAGATCCAATTCGTGAGCTGCAGCCACGCCTTCCCGGATTTGAGCTTCGGTCAGGGTGGCCATACTGGGCTCTCTCAAAATCTTGATGTAGTCTACGCCTTCCTCTGCTCTTTCATTGACAAACTCAGTAGGCGATGTGTTTCTGTTTACGACTGGGGTAGGCATCCCAAACTGTGTGCCGTGACCTTCTGGAACGGTCATGCCTCCACCGGCTCCGTAATAGGTAGCATATTGGGTAGAGTCGCGGAGTTTGCGCAGTAGTTCGAGAGAAAAGACACTACCATGCATGTCGAGCATGGATAAAACTCCAGATCGCGCCGCTTCTTTTAGGTGATCGGGAAACCAGGCGTGTACATGTGCATTGACCAAGCCCGGAATCAACAGTTGTTCAGAGCCGTCAACTTGCTGTTTGGCCTCGATCCCGGAAGGATGCTCTAAAATTTGAGCGATCTGGCCATCAGATACGCTTACATCTACTGTGTACCTGATGTCCTGCCCATCAAATAGGGCGACATTGGTAATGAGTAGGTCTGCTGTCTGAGCGTAAACCTGCTGGTTGAAAAAGTTGGATAGTAACAGAGTGAATAAGACCAGTAACGGAGCGAAAACAAACTTGGCCACGATTGGTAGAGTACGGGCAGGCCACATGGCTACAATTGTTCTCTTATCCCTTCCAGTCTCTTTTTTACTTCTCTGAGTCGAGCAGATACTTGTGCGCGTTCCTGGTGTTGCTTCTTGTTTTTGGAGATCTCCTGCTTTGCCCCATCCAGGGTAAAGCCACGCTCTTTGACTAGGTGGTAGATCAGTTCGAGTTGTTCTATGTTCTTGCGCGTAAATCGCCTGTCACCTTTTGCATTTTTGTGGGGTTTTAGGAAATCAAACTCACCTTCCCAATACCTGATTAAAGATGCTTTGACACCGAATCGCTCTGCCACTTCTCCAATAGAGAAGTAGCGCTTCAGCTGTTCATCAGATTTTTCGAGTGGCATTTACTTTGGCTTTAGAGTACGCACGGTCTAACAATAATAGCTATTTTTCTGATCTTCGCCCCTATGGGAGGACTCATACGCCGGGCCATTACAGCATCCATTTTTGTAGTCATTATGCTAGTGGGCTTATTTACCGGCCCGTATACATTTGGCTTGTTGTTCCTGCTTATTGCTGCTCTTTGCTTGTACGAGTTCTTTACCCTCACGTTGGAAAGGGGAGGGCGAAGGAGATACCAATTGCGCAAAGTGTTTGGCATTCTTCTGGGGTTGCTGCCTTCTGTTTTGGTTTTTATTGTCAAGTTGCTGGATGTGCCACCCAGCTCAGAGTTCATTCAGTTGGCTAGCCTGCTTTTCTCTCCGCTCATTTTTACCATATTCATTTACGAACTGTATACGGCGAGTAAGCAGCCGTTTTCCAATATTGCTTTTCTCATTCTGGGCCTTTTCTATATCGGTCTGCCTTTTGCTCTGGTCAATGTGATTGCTTTTGATGGGGATCAATTTCTGCATCAGCTCATTTTTGGACTTCTTCTGCTCACCTGGGTCAATGACACGGGTGCTTATCTGGTCGGATCCAAATTGGGCAAAACGCCTCTTTTCCCTCGAGTCAGCCCCAATAAAACCTGGGAAGGGACCCTGGGAGGCATGATCACTGCATTGGCCTTTGGATTCTTATTGGCTTATTTTATAGATGACATAGCTTTGATTAGCTGGCTCATTTTAGCCCTGATTGTAGGTTTGTTTGGCAACCTGGGAGACTTGGTCGAAAGTATGCTCAAGCGATCTGTAGGCGTAAAGGATAGCGGCAGTTTATTGCCAGGGCACGGCGGTGTACTCGACCGCTTTGATGCCTTCATTTTTGTTATTCCATTTGCTTCTGCCTATATCCTTTACTTGCGTTAAACTTCTTTTAAAGCCCGCTACGAATGTGCTATATGGCATGATGTATTCGTCATATAGCCATGAAATTGATGATCCGCAATCGGTGGCGCCTCATTATCAGCTTAGTGCTTCTGGTATTGCCAGCCATACTACTTCAGTGGCTTTCTATTTAGCCGTTAATGCCTAGTTTTGGCTATGATCTGTGTGGATTGTAGCAAGGAACTGGTTGTTGGGGCTTCTCATTGTCACCATTGCGGGTCGAGAATCATTTACCACAGGCTCAATTTTCGTGATTTACTCGTCGATCTATTTCAAAGGGTGACCAACCTGGAGCGCGGGCTATGGCCTACTCTTAGAGATATGACTGTTCGACCAGGACAAGTTTGTCTGGGCTATATAGGTGGTATGCGCAAGCGCTACACACCACCAGCTACCTATGCCCTGATCGTAGGTTCTTTATATGCCATCTTATCATTGATCAATAGCGAAATATACTTCTATGAAGCTTTAATGGACGGCATATTTATTGGAGGCGCAGATGCTGAATCCGATGCCGCCTTTTTGGAAAAATTTCGCCCATTCAGGTTGCCTCTACTTTTTCTCCCCGTACTTGTGATCACCATAGTCAATAAACTATTTTACCGAAGGCAGTTCAATTGGGCAGAGCAAGCAGTCGTTGCGCTGTACTACTATGCTCATTTTCTGTTGGTATTTTTGGTCCTACACTTATCTGTATTACTGATAGATGACTTTTTATCAGATGATACACCGTACGCGACCTGGGAACTGGTTTTAAACTTTGCGTTGTACACCTCAATGGTCTTAGGTTACAAGCTATACGTGTACAATAAAGTATATCGACACGGCAATAAGTTATTGAGTATTATCAAGCCGATTCTTGCCTTCCTTGTAGGATGTATACTCAATTTTCTACCCTATCTGGGCCTTACATTATATTTCTTAAGAGGTGTAGACTAGCGTGGTGCAGCCAGTACTTGTGTCCAAAACGTATTGGTTCTGGCCAGTGCAATTTCTGTGAAATTTGGACTCATCAGATTCTGGCAGTGCCCCGGGCTATCAAACCAGGCCTCTACAACCTGCTCAATGGAGGTAAATCCTCGGGCAATATTTTCGCCCACTGCTCTCCAGGTATATCCCTCTCTGGTCACCCGTTCACCCACCTGAGTACCATCGCTGCCCAAATGGCGCATGTCATTCATGGCTTGCATATCGTCAGAGTGGCTTTGCGCTGCAGAAAATAGCCTGCTATTAACCCGCAGAGTGGGCACTGCTGGCATTTGCTGATTGCCGCATCTGCACCCTTGAGCGCGTTGAGTATTTACCAATGCTAGTGCCAGATTATTCAGATCGGCGTCTTCTCCCGTTAGACTTGGTGAATCCTCAAAGCCGGGGTCTCCCGCTGGCGGTAAGATGTCAGAATCACCGGTGCTGATATCGGATGAGCAACTGAGCGCAATTAAGGCCAGAGAAAGAAGCAATAACCTCATATACAAAATGGATAGTTGAATTTATGAAGTGTAGAGGCTCTTGATCTATATGCTTAATTTTCTGAAGGTAGTTTTAGCGCGTTTGAGTCCGCTGTGTTTGAGGACTTCCGCTGGTCGGTCGCCTTCCGCGAGTAAGAACAAACAAACATCCTTCTTTAACGGACTATTTAGCCATCATTGTATGCGTCGAATGATTCCGTCGTAACCAGCCTCTGCCAATCGTTCTTTCCAGTACTCGGCCTGGGCTCTGAAGGCTACTGGTTGGGCAAAAACCCGGTAAAATTCTCCACCTCTGATGACAACAGCCCCTTCGAAGCCTGAATCTGCCAGGCGATCCACCATAACATCCGCATTTGATCTTTGTCTCACCGCCAACACCTGAACAGCATAGAGCGGCCCTTCTGTATTCAGTGTATTCGAGCTTTGCCGCCTGGCAGGGGGGGGCGGCGGCGGGGACTGGCTCTCTGTACCGGCACTGGGTGCTTCATCTATATCTTCAGCTGGGTTAGTATTCCCACTTGTAGGAGCTACTGGTGGGGGACTTAGAATGGCAGAGGTTGAAACCCGCGTACTTGGGCTTTCGCTTGTGCTCGATGACCTGCTATTAGCGAGGATTTCAGACAATGAAGCTCCGGCAGGTGGATTTGTACTTTGTGGGGTATTATTCGCTGGTTCATTCGTATTTGAAGCGCTTGGACCTCTGGTCATTTCTGGAGTGACGGCAAATTCAGCTTGCCTCGACGTCCAATCTATTGGTTGACGGCCTCCTCTAGACCATGCTCCTCGACTACAAGTAGGACCGTCGGTACCCATCGAAATGATCTCAACTCGAACTGGTGCCAGGTTTTTGCCCAGCATATCAATCTGCCTGGCCGCTCCCTCCGATAAATCAACTACCCGCCCCTCAACGTGTGGTCCGCAGTCATTGACACGAACTTGTGTCGATAGCCCATTTTCCAGATTTGTGACTTTAAGAATCGTACCGTAAGGAACCACCTTTGCGGCGCAGGTGTAGCCGTTTTTATCAAAGGTCTCTCCGGTGCTGGTAGATTTTCCGTGGAAGTTTGGACCGTAGTAGCTGGCAATACCCTCTAGTGTCTGAGCAATTACGGTGGTTCCTAAACCTAGTCCCACTAAGAAGCAGAGCAAGATTGATTTCATAGTATTGTAGATTGAACAGCCTGAGCTGTAGAGCGTGTCTATAAACATGAGTTTTAAACACGCTCTTTAACTTTTTTCAGCTCAAATTTATTTCAATCTACAAAATGAACTCATCTAAACTTATTTCTTTCTGGCGAGCGCAAAGCCAAGTGGGTTCTGGCGAGCCGCCTTTTTGAGTGCGTAGCCTTAGCTACGGACGAGAAAAACGGCGAAGTCCAGGTTCTACTTAGCTTTGTGCACAGACGGATTACAAAAGTTTAAATGAGTTCAATACAAGCTGATTGCATTTGCAGCTTCTACAAGTATAGCTTTTCTACTTCGACGCCTCTACCGCGCAAGTTGACGCGCCAAACAGGGCATAAACGGCGCACCAGCTTGTGGTGGCAGTGAATAGAGAAATACCGCCTGCAACGGCCACCACAATACCTGCAACACTAGTTAGGGCGACTGTTCCTGTGGCCAATAAGCCCGCAGCTACAGCTGCTATAGCAAAACGAATAATCTGATCGGTTTTTCCAACATTCTTCTTCATGATACTGGTCATTTTAGTAGATGAAAAGATAGATGGCAGCGCTAATTCCAGCGATGCAGAGCAAGCAAAAGATGATTGCAAGAGCTACGCGCTGCCACATGGCTAGTGATTTCACGAAACAAAAATAGAATGCCCAACACGGTATAAATGTGACTTTAGTCACGTTGACTTGGATTTTCATCATTGGCCTTTGGTTCCATGATTCGCTCGTTGGACCAGTATGGAGATCTAGTTCAACAGCTCTACTCTTCCCCTCGATGTTTTTACCATTTGCTTTTTCTCCATCTGCTTGAGTAGCCTGGATATGACCTCTCTTGAGCTATTCAAATCTCTTGCAATTTCCGAATTTGAAATATCTAGGATACGCGTTTTCTCCACCTGGGATTTTTCAACTAAATACCGAAGTAGCCGCATATCCATATTGTAAAAAGCAATATTGTCTACAAGCACCAGAATTTCATTTAGCCTATGCGTATAGGTCTCGATGATAAAGTTGTTCCAGCTTGGGTACCTGAATACGAATGTACTGACGAGATGATCAGGTAAGGTGATCAGAGATGTGTTTTCGGTGGTTACTGCTCTTACGGTGCTTGAAGATGAACCAGCACAGGCAGATAGGGTCATGGCACAACTCTGGCCTGGAAGGATGTAATAGAGAAAAAGCTCATTTCCCGCTTCATCTTCTCTGAATACTTTTATGGCGCCCGTAAGCACCAACGGGACGAAGTTGATCTGACTGCCAATGTCAAAAATGATGGTATCGATAGAGAATTGGTGAAACTGATGGTGAGACCAGATTTCATCAATCAATTTTGACTGATTGAAGCTTGGAAACGTTTCTCTTATGAGGCTTTTTAGTTCATTTGGCATGGGCTAAAAATAAAAAAGCCCAGAAGCGTTTGCTTCCAGGCTGTACTTGTAGCGGGGACAGGACTCGAATCCCGCTCCTTTGGAGCGAGGACCCTCGACATCTTTGATGTCGGGGCCTGCGATTTTTTCGGGTTATGATTTTCTGTGAGCTATGAATCGCTCTATTCTTTC
>JBCBVN010000030.1:5862-9261 GCA_039817625.1 Bacteroidota bacterium | reverse complement strand
CCCTTAAGTTTCTTCTCTAAGCGCATAGCTTCTGAGCGACTTTGAACCACAGTTGTCCAGACCAAAGTCCAGGGTCCTTTGTTTTTAGTTGACGTGACGTAGTTTTTTTGATGTCTTTCTAATCTGGCTTCGAGGTTATTAGTCTGCCCGAAGTAATACTGTCCTGTTTGCTCTGATTGCAAGATGTAAACTGAAAACATAGGCTAAAAATAAAAAAGCCCGGAAGCGTTTGCTTCCAGGCTGTACTTGTAGCGGGGACAGGACTCGAACCTGCGACCTTCGGGTTATGAGCCCGACGAGCTACCAACTGCTCCACCCCGCGATATGATTACTTTGCACGCTACCGCTGTAACGGGCGGCAAAGATATAAACCATAACAGGATATCAAAAGTTTCCTGTCAAATAAAAATTCTTTCTCGAAAAAGCTTTAGAATTTCAGCGTATTAATCTAGTCCTCTGATTCTGGGGCGAGTTGGACTTTGAGGCCGTCCAACTCTTCGGCGATGCGCAGCTGGCAACCCAGGCGGCTATTGTCTTCAACAAAAAAAGCCTGATCGAGCATGTCTTCCTCGTCTTCGCTTGGCTCTGGCAATTCGTGTTCACTTAGCACATAGCAGTGGCATGTACTACACAAAGCCATACCTCCACAAGTACCTTTTACAGGCAACTCGTAGGCCTTGAAAACCTCCATGAGGTTCATGTTCATGTCGGTAGGTGCTTCCAATTCGTGGGCCTCACCTTGCCGGTCAACTACCGTAATAGAAATGTCTGTATCCATGCATCACAGTTCCCTTACCCAAATGTTTCTAAAGGCGGTAAGGTTGTCGTGATCTTGCAAAATGATGGGACCTGGACCGTGAGCTTCATTTTTTGGCAGGTTTCTATACTCCGTTGTGCCGTATATGGGGGTGTTATTTTGAACAAGAACCCCATTGTGAAAAACGGTGATTCGTCCCATTTCCGTTCGCATACCATCTTCGTTGAATCGAGGAGCGGTAAAAATGACATCATAGGTCTGCCACTCACCGGGTGGGCGACAAGCGTTGACAAGTGGAGGCGTCTGCTTGTAGATGCTGGCCGCCTGCCCGTTGCTATAGGTGCGATTGTCGTAGCTGTCCAGAATCTGGACTTCGTAGCGGCCTTGAAAGTAGAGGCCACTATTCCCACGCCCTTGCCCTTCTCCATCGATGACTGCTGGCGTTCTAAATTCGAGGTGAAGTTGAATGTCTCCAAACTCCTGTCTAGACAGGATATCACCGCTACCGGGTTTCACAACGAGTGCATCTTCTTCATTCGTCCACATTAACGCTTCTCCACCGCGGTGCATCCACATCTCTCTGGAGTCTTCTCCTCCCCATAGAATAATGGCATCGCTAGGTGGTGTATTCATCGTTTGGCCAGAGGTGACGATTCTTGGCTCGGGTTCCCATTGCTCCGAAATGACTGGATCAAAACCACCCTGAGAAGCAAGTGAAAAAGGCAGGATAGAGAAGAGAAAAAATAGGCAGCGCATATGCAGTGTACTTGGTTGGTTAGACCGCAAATATCTGAATTGCTGGATTAGATGAGCTAATCCAGATATAAAACAGATTTTAACTGCACTTCTTAGCCTTAATTTCTGACTACCGCTATGGGCATAGTAGCGTCGTAATCGCCCGAAAGGGTAGGGGTTTGAATATTGCCTGTGTAGCGTCTGACCTCCCTATGTACAAATTGGAATAACTCCTCTACGGAAATGAGCAGATCGTTGTTGATATCTGCTTCACCTTTCATCCCGCGTATCAGGTAATGGCTAAATACGCCAGATCGCAAGCCTCCATCTTCCAAACTGTACTCCTCACCTTTGCTGCTCAACAATAGGGCAGTTCCTGGATTGGCGTCATTTAGTGCATCGTAGTAGCGCTGTAGCGCTTCACCAATTCCTCCTGGGCGCGCCTGAAGTGGGGCCGTCAGGCTACCGCTGTGGCAGGCATCGGCGATGATGAGTTTGTGTTTGGCGCGAGTTGCAACCAGCGCATCCCTGATTTCGTAGTGCTCAAGCTTATTGTCGAATCCATCGTAGTCTACAGGTAAGAAACTGCCTCTGAGTCCATGGCCGCTAAAGTAAAAGAGAACTACATCATTTTCATCAGCGCGGAGATACACCTCGCGCATTGACATAATGATATTTCGATGGGTGGCATCTTCGTCTATAAGGAGTCTGATTTGTTCATCTGGAAGTGCTCCTCCTTCCGGCGATTTGAGAAAGGCAAAAAGATGGAAAGCGTCGTTGTCGGTGTAGTTGAGTGTAGGCATGTGCAGATAGCGAGCAGCGCCCACAATAACTGCCCAAACTTTCACTTCGGGATCTTCATCTACAGCCACAGCTCTTGCTGGCCTACCTTGTGCCTGGTACAGACGTCTATACAGGCGGCCTTCTTTCCAGACACCTCCGGATATTTGTCCGTCGGCATAGGTCATTAACCCTATACCATGGGCTCTATGCTGGCGAAATTCACCCTGAAAAATATTGCCATTATTGTACACAATGGTGCCTTCGCCTGCTGGGAGTCCCCCTGAAACGCGACCAAAAAAAACAGTCCCGTCGGGGTACACGTATTTCCCTTCACCATCTGGGCAGCCTTGATTACAACTCAATAGTAGATCTCGATTGCCTGTGTAACCCAGGTCTGTCCAATTGGCTCTGTATTGGTCTTCATCCCAGATGCCTTCCACTTCAGTACCATCTTCAAAGACGATCTTGCCCCTTCCTTCTCGCACATTGTTGTGCCATTCGCCAAGATATTGATCGCCATTAGCGTATTGCATGAGGCCCATGCCTTCCAGTTTGTTGTCGCGAATGCCGCCTTCGTAATAGTCTCCGTTGGCGAAACGAAATTTGCCTTCACCACCAGACACCCCATTTTGCCAAACAGCTTCCAGGACATTACCATTGGCGTAGGTGAATTTTCCTTCTCCGTGAAATTTGGAGAGGTGAAACCCACCAAAGTAGACAGAACCGTCGGGGAATACCATTCTACCGCGCCCATGTTGGTGTTGATCAACCCAGTTTCCGATGTACTTGGTGCTGTCGGTGTAGTATAGAATTCCTCTTCCATGGATGCGACCGCGATTAAAGTCACCAACGTATCTGGCACCGTCAGCGAAAATGTACTCGCCATATCCATTTCTACAATCACCTTTGGTACAGGTACCCTGAGCAGCTAAGCTTAGCGAGGATGCGATGATTAAGAAAAGGACAATCAATCGGTACATGATGAGGGTTTTTATTGTACGGTTTTTTGGGATTATTGAGTTTGACTAGGTGTTTAGCTCATCAACTCCTTGTAGGATGAAAGAGGGTCTGAGTTTCGGGGAATCTCTCTCATCCCGCCTCTTGATTTGCAAGATCTCATGCGA
>JBCBVN010000030.1:0-5762 GCA_039817625.1 Bacteroidota bacterium | reverse complement strand
GGATGTCGAGATTCGGGTAAAACTCCCATCCCGCAATTCGATCTACCAGATCTCATGCGAGGATGTCGAGATTCGGGTAAAACTCCCATCCCGCAATTCGATCTACCAGATCTCATGCGAGGATGTCGAGATTCGGGGAATCTCTCCACCTGCGGAAGTCTGAATTAAAAAAGATCAGTTCCATTAAAATATTGTCCGGTCAATGATGAACTAGAGCTACAAATGCGGAAATGGTGGCTAACCAGCAGGAGACGGTAGGGATACGCCAGTGATCCACGAGAGTAGGTAGGCTAATCCTATACCCAGGTAATTGCCGATACCGAAACCGAGCAAGGAAACGGCTAAGCCCGGAGCCAGTAAGGACCTATTGCCTAATACAGCAGAAATTTGGGCTACAAAAACCGGGCCGTACAGTCCAGCTACACTGGAGAGAATGAAGGTGTCGCGATCTATGCCCCACCAACGGCAGAGTGCGATAAGGATTAGGATCGTCGGTATAATGCTCAGGGTACAAAAGAGCAGGAGTTGCATGCCTTCACTGGCTAGCTGAGAAAAATTGGCAAGCAAGCCGATGGCCACACAAAAAACAAGGATGAAGTATTCGCCCAGCGGGTAGGGGTCTCCCATTCGATCTAGCTTTGGGATAAAGGTGACGGCCAAACCCAGGGTAGTGAGGAGCAAAATGAGTAGGGTGAAGTTGTCGATACTGCCTGTGATGAGTTTGGTCAGCCCCAGACTGAGCCCGGTAACCATTAGACCTAAGGCAAACTGGGCCAGAAGGCGAGGGATGGGCTTTTGTAGGGCGGGAAACAACGGAATCTTATCCTTAGATGGGCCGTCTTTTTGAGCGCCTTCCTTAAAAGCGGGGAAAATGCGGGCATATACCCCAGGCAAGAAGGTGATGAGCCCAATGAGGTAAGCTCCGCCCAGGAGTACATCTGCTGCCTGTATCAAAACCAGGTAGTTGGAGTTGGCTCGAAGAGCTGTACCAATAGCCTGTACATTTGGGGTGCCCCCTGTGTACATACCCGTGAGCATACCTCCAAGCACGGGGGTATCTGGGACACTGTCGGCCAGCCATATGCTAACGGCAGAAGTGCTGATGATGCCTGCTATGCCACAAAAACCAAACGCAATGAGCATGGGCCCTGCCAGATTGAGCGTGCGCCGATCAAGCCTGACAGCAAACAGCAACAGTGGCAGGCCTAACAGCATGCTAAAGCCAGCCAGCAGTTCAATAAAGGAATTGAGGCCTTCATAGCTGGGCCAAAGACCGGAGTTTGCGAGCACAATACCTATGCCATAACAAGCTATGATGGGACTGAGCCACCCGGGAAGCAACTTGCGGTTGTATGCCCAAATAGCGGGCAGTGGAAATAGGACTGCCAAAGCGAGGGCAACCCACATGTAGGCATCCATGCAATTAGATTTGCAGGCGCAAAAGAACGAAAAATTAAAATACTCGGAGCCAACGGAGCATCTACTGCTCGGCCAATTGTTTACTAATGACCTCCTCCTGATGATTGATGCTTTCCTGATGGACTGCTCTCAGGAACTGCTCCATGAACTCTTTGCTCAGTCCCTGTAGCGCACCTTTGGCTTGTGCCGCCTCGATGATAGCTGACCAGCGCTGTGCCTGAAGAATGGCGATGTTATTCTCCTTTTTATATAGCCCGATTTGCTCGGCTAAACGCATACGACGGCCGAGCATACCAATCATATCGTTATCGATTTCGTCGATCTGGCGTCTGAGCTCTGCGAGTTGGCTGAGGAACTCTTTATTGTCAGTTGATTCACTGGGAATGCGCAAATTGCTCAGCAACTTCAAGAATACCTCTGGTGTAATTTGCTGTTTGGCGTCACTCCAGGCTTCATCCGGGCGCGGATGCACCTCGGTCATGATACCGTCGTAATTGAGGTTCATGGCTTCCTGGGCAACAGATGCCAGGAGGTCTCGTCTGCCGCAAATGTGGCTGTTGTCGATGATCATTTGAACATCTGGGAAACGCCGCTTCATTTCAATGGCCATTTGCCACCTCGGAACATTTCGATAAATGGTCTCTCCGTGATAACTGAACCCACGGTGAATGAGCCCAATTCTGGACACGCCAGCTTTATGAATACGCTCCATGGCACCAATCCATAAGCCTATATCTGGATTGATGGGATTTTTAATCATCACGGGTATATCGACACCGGCCAGTGCATCTGCTACCTCTTGTACGCTGAAAGGGTTGACCGTAGTCCTGGCCCCTAACCAGAGCACGTCTATCCCGGCTTCTAAACAGTCGTATACGTGGCCTGCTTTAGCGACTTCTGTCGTAGTTTTCAGGCCTGTTTCGGCCTTAACTCTTTGCAACCAGGGCAGGCCTTCCTTACCGACTCCTTCGAAGCTGCCGGGGCGAGTGCGAGGTTTCCAGATACCGGAACGGAATACATCTACTTGACCCGAAGCGGCTAATTCTTTGGCCGTCTGCATGACCTGGCCTTCGGTTTCAGCGCTACATGGCCCGGCAATGACTAAGGGTTGACCCGGTGCTTTTTCTTTGATAGGTTGGATATTCATAAAGCTTAAATTTCAATCAATGATTCTCTTAATTTCATTTGCGGCTTCGATCTTCTTATAAAACGTATCGAAGTCCTTTTTGATGAGCAGGCTTCTGAAACGCGAAAGCTGTTCGATATGCTCATCGAGTACATCCAGAACGTGATCGCGGTTCTGCCTGAAAATTGGAATCCAGGTGCTGGCAGAGCTTTTTGCCAGTCTGGCGGTAGAACTGAACCCCGAGGAAGCCAACTCGAATATTCTGGCTTCATTCTTTTCTTTTTCCAGAACGGTGAGTGCCAGACCAAAGCCCGCTATGTGTGAAATGTGACTGACATACGCACAGTGCAAGTCGTGTTCGCTACTGCCCATTTCTGTGAGCTTCATCCCAATTGAGCTGAACATTTGCTTCGCCAGGTCAAGAGCGTCCTTTGCAGATTGGTGGGTGTCGACCAAAACGCAGATTTTATCTTGATATAGATCTTCCTTGGCCGCGCTGGGCCCACTGTATTCAGTACCTGCCATGGGGTGAGCAGCCACATATCTATCCCTGTTGGCATGTCCGTCGATTTGCTGGATTAAAAGCTCCTTTGTAGAGCCTAGATCTACTACCGTCTGGTGATGGGAAATGCGGTCTAAGACGGTTGGTAAGAGGTTCAGGAGCGCATCGACCGGAGCAGCTAATACAATCAGGTCCGCGGTCTTGATGGCTTCATCCTCCGACATACCGATGTCTATCAATCCAAGCTGCCTGGCTGTCTCCAGATGCCGTGAGCTGCTGTCGACGCCAATTATCTGGTCGGCAAAGCCATTGGACTTCAACGCCAATCCCAGTGATCCGCCGATCAGCCCGACACCTACGATACATACTTTCATGACGGAGTGTTCGTATTGATTAATCGGCTTAAGGCTTCCTGAAGCAAGCTTACAGAAGCACAAAGAGAAATGCGCAAATAAGAATGGCCAGCAGGGCCGAAGATCCCTCCTGGAGTGATGAAAACCTGATTTTGATGAAGCAACTTATCGCTGAGATCGTATCCATTCTCATCTGCTGGGCAACGAGCCCAAACGAATAGTCCGGCTTGGTCTTTACTGTACTCGCAACCAATCGCCTCGAGTATTTGCCAGGCGACTAACCGCCTTTGCTCGTATTGCGCATTTTGGCGCTCATACCAAATAGGTCCTTGATTCAGCGCTTGTGCAGCCGCTAACTGGGTGCCCAGAAAAGAACCACTGTCCATATTCGACTTAAAGCGAAGCACGGAATCGATGTATTCCTGACGGCCAGCCAGCATACCAACTCGCCAACCCGCGAGATTGTGAGATTTGCTCAAACTATTGAGTTCCATGGCAACGTCTTTCGCGCCGGGAATAGACAGCAAGCTCAGCGGTTGCTCGGTCAATATGAAAGCATACGGATTGTCATTAACCAATAAAATTCGGTGCTTGCGTGCCCAGTCGATTAGTTTTGCAAACCATGCACGATTCGCCTGTGCCCCTGTCGGCATGTGCGGATAGTTGGTCCACATGATCTTTACCCGACTCAGATCAGACTCATACAGGGCTTCAAGGTCTGGCAGCCAACCATTGTTTTCTGATAGTGGATAGGTACGTACGCGGGCTCCGGCCAGCTCAGAGGCAGCTTTGTAGGTTGGATAGCCTGGGTCTGGTACTAAGACTTCATCTCCTGGATTTATAAAGGCCATGCTAATGTGCATGATGCCTTCCTTGCTGCCGATCAGGGGGAGAATTTCAGTTTTTGGGTCAAGGGATGTTCTAAAATACTTAGCGTACCAGCCGCTCATCGCCTGCCGCAGTTCTGGCCGACCTTTGTAGGGTTGATAGGCGTGAGTATGATCTTGTTTGGCTGTATGTATCAGTTCTTCTATGGCAGCTATTGGCGGAGGTAAATCCGGGCTACCTATGCCCAGATTAATGATATCCTGGCCACGCTGTCGCATTTCATCTATTTCGCGAAGCTTTTTCGAGAAATAGTATTCTTTAGTCTGCCCTAATCGGCTAGCTGGCGCTATGAGCGCAGTATCCTCGTGGGTTTGTTGTGTCGTCAGATTCATCTCAATTCAATTTGGGCGCTGCCCCGCGGGGTAAACACCCAGTATGCGCAAGTTTTTAGTAATGGGTTTTATGGCATCCATAGCTTGTATCCAGCCTACTTGCCCCTCTGCGATGAAATCCAGGAAGAAGCGATAATTCCAGGGTTCGCCCACAATGGGAGTAGATTGGATTTTTGTCAGGTTTATTTGGTAAGCGGCCAAGACCGCCAGAACTCTGAAGAAAGCACCAGGCTCGTGAGCTACTGCAAAGCACAAGCTTACTTTATTGCCCGCGCTGAAGTCTAGTTTTCTCCCTTTCGCCAGGACCAAAAAGCGCGTGTGGTTTTTCTTGTTAGTTTCTATACTCGGTGCAAGAATTTCCAAACCAAATAAGTCTGCGGCCAGCGAACTGGCAATGGCACCCATGGCGGGATTGCCGTTTTCGGCCACTTCCTTAGCACTCAGGGCCGTGTCGGCCGATTCTACTAACCTGATGTGGGGGTACTGTCTGAAATATTGACGGCATTGTGCAATAGCCATATAGTGACTGTGTACTTCCTTCAGTGATTCCGGACGACAGCCAGGAAGTCCCAGTAGATTTTGTTCTATGCGCAGATATTCTTCGCCGACTATTTGCAGGTCGTTCTTGTACAACAGATCAAAGTTGTTCATCAAGCTTCCTGCTACCGTATTTTCGATGGCCATCAGGGCTCGGTCGCTAACCCCGCTGAGCAGTTGGTCCACTTCTTCCTCGAAGCTTTGCGCAGCGACAATCTCCAGGCTTTGTTCGGAAAAATGGCGCCTGGAAGCAATTTCGTGAAAGGCTCCACTAACTCCTTGAATACTCACTCGCAATGCTGGTGCCGAAATAGCTGCGTTCATGGTTGAGATTTATACATAAAAAGAAAACGGCCCTACTGAAAGTAGGACCGCTGATGTGATATGTTTGTGAAAAAACTTTACCTACAGCGGTCCCCTCTCGGCCCAAAAGCCGAAATAAAAGAAGCTGAAGAAATAGCGGCTGTTAAGCTGCATATTTAGATTTTTTCCTTCGCCGACTCAATTGATTGTAGGGCAGACGAAGGTTTTTAACTAGGACTTCCGCAGGTGGAGAGATTCCCCGAATCTCGACATCCTCGCACGAGATCTAGTAGATCGAGTAG
>JBCBVN010000029.1:0-21468 GCA_039817625.1 Bacteroidota bacterium | reverse complement strand
TGTTTTCTGCCACCTTCTCATCGGCGAGAAATATCTTTTCCCATCGCTGCTGGGTATTTGGATATTGGGTGACCAGAGTGTCTTGTGCAGCAACTTGTCGACTTATAGCCAGAAGCAGTACGCCTAACCAAAATGGATAAACCATCATAGTGCTGGAATTGAAGTTGAGCTGGGAACGGCAACTATCTATGTAAGTTTAAAAGATAAAGACGCGGTTTGGACATAAAGGGGCCTGCATAAGATGACAACTCATTGCTTGTTCGTTCCTTTATGATGGTAAGCCAACCCGAATTCATGAAATTTGCCCTAACCGTTTTTACACTCTTTCTAAGTCTTTTATCGATTCAAGCGCAGCGGAATACCATTTCTGGATATGTTAGAGAGGCGGGAAGTGGTGAGTCCTTGATTGGCGCCAATGTCTACGTGCAGGATGACCCGACCCAAGGGGCAACGACCAATGTGTATGGCTTTTATTCATTGAGTCTGCCACCTGGCGAGTATACCTTGGTGTACAGCTATCTGGGGTTTGCCGATGAAACCACCACGGTTGATCTGAGTGAAGATCAAAGCCTTGATGTCAGTTTGTCTGAAGGGGCTACGCTGACCGAGGTCGTAGTCACCTCCCAGGAAGACGAACAAAACATAGAGGAAACCCAAATGGGGGCGGTGGAGATCAGCACGGAGCAGATTCGAAAACTACCGGCCATATTCGGAGAGGTTGATCTGCTAAAGTCTATCCAATTATTGCCCGGCGTGCAATCGGCAGGGGAGGGGACGAGCGGTTTTTATGTACGTGGTGGTGGCCCCGATCAAAACCTGGTCTTACTCGATGAGGCTATCGTCTACAATAGTGGTCACCTGCTGGGGTTCTTCTCGGTATTTAATCCCGATGCGATAAACAATAGTTTGCTCATCAAAGGGGGGATGCCGGCCAACTATGGAGGTCGGTTGAGCTCTGTGGTTGATATACAAATGAAGGAAGGTAATAACGAATCGTTTCAGGTAGATGGTGGTATTGGAATCGTTGCATCTCGCCTGACCCTTCAAGGGCCCATTCAGAAAGGTAAAAGCAGCTTTATTGTTAGTGGTCGCCGGACCTACATTCTCGATTTGGCGCAGCCATTTATCAACAATACCGACTTTGCAGGCACCAACTACTTCTTCTACGATTTTAATGCGAAGATCAATTACCGATTCAGTGAAAAAGACCGCTTGTTTCTGAGTGGTTATTTCGGGCGGGATGTTTTGACCTTCAGGCAATCGGTGAGCGACTTCAACTTTCAGTTGCCCTACGGTAATTCCACGGCCACCTTGCGTTGGAATCACCTTTTCAACAATCAGCTGTTTTCCAACTTTTCGGTCATATACAACGAATACGATTTTGGGTTTGCCGGTGGACAGGGTGACTTTGCCATCGATGTGTTCAGCGGAGTTCGCGACTACAACCTCAAATACGATATAGACTGGTTTCCCAATCCATCCAATAACTTCAAATTTGGTGTTCATTATACCTACCATCGGCTAACCCCGCAGGTGGCTGAAGCCCGTTCCGGCGACCAGGTGTTTTCCAACGGACTCCAGCCCCGGTTTGCTCATGAAGCAGCCATTTATGCCCTGAATGACTGGAAGATCAGCCCCCGATTTGGTATCAATTTAGGATTGAGGTTCAGTTTGTTCAATCAGTTGGGTCCTTATACTTCACCTTTTGACGGACAAGACTTCGGTAAGGGAGAGTCCGTAGCGACCTGTACCGCTTTTGAACCTAGGTTCTCGGCGAGATATACCTTGAGCTCGGCAAGCAGCCTCAAGCTGGGCATAACCCGATCGGCTCAATACCTGCATTTGGTGAGCAATTCTACGAGTACATTACCTGCCGATGTTTGGGTACCGTCTTCTCAGTTGGTCAGGCCACAGCTGGGGTGGCAATATGCCCTGGGGTATTTCCAGAATTTTGCAGATAATGCCTGGGAAGCCAGCGTTGAAGTCTACTACAAGGATCTGGAAAACCAGATCGATTATGCGGAGAACTACGTCAATGATCCTGCCGATGATCTGGAGCAAGAGTTTGTCTTTGGCCGCGGTCGGGCTTATGGAATTGAGTTTTTTCTCAATAAGCGTCGGGGTCGGTTAACCGGTTGGATCGGGTATACGCTGAGTACCACCAGACGGACGTTTCCGGACATTGAAAATGGCAGGGAGTTTCGAGCGGTCTACGATAGGCCGCACGACATCAGCGCAGTAGCCTCCTATGAGATTAATCCGAAATGGACACTTTCGGGCGTATTTGTGTACGGCAGCGGGCAAAATTTCACGCCCCTGGATCGCATCTATTTGATTGAGAATAATCTGGTGACTCAATTTGGAGGTAGAAACACCGCCCGCTTGCCCGATTATCATCGCTTCGATCTGTCGGCGACCTACGTGCCTAAGCCCGAATCAACCAAGCGATTCAAATCTAGCTGGACTTTTTCCATATACAACTTATACAATCGCAGAAATCCATTTTTCACCTATTACGACTTTGAGGTTGATCAGGAAGCGGGTAGGGCAGGAGCTACTGCTTTCCAAGTGAGCTTATTCCCGATTATTCCGAGTGTTACCTGGAATTTTTCCTGGCAGTAAAAGAGTCAAAAGAGGGTGTTCCTCGCGGTCGGTGAGGTTTGTGATAAGGCTGAGCTCACTTTCTAAATCTAGACAATTAAATCAAATAAATTTCTTGTGTTCACACACCAAGAATAAGTAAAATGCTATTTTAGAAGAGTTCTTAAACAAAAACCCAATTAACATGCTGCGCATGCCCATTCTGGCTTGCTCCTTTCTATTCTCTGTCTTGACTGCTCAGCCACAGTTTTACGATTCTGGATTTGCCAGAATGGACTTTGAGAATGCGACTCATGATTTCGGAGAGATCGAAGAGGGCGAGCTCGTCACCCACGAATTTGCATTCATCAATAGAGGAAGCCAGCCTTTGGTCATTACAGATGCCCGAGGGTCTTGTGGCTGTACGGTCCCAACCTGGCCAAAGGAAGCCATCGAACCAGGTCAGCAAGGAGTAATTACTGTCCAGTTTAACTCTACAAATAAGCGAGGAAGTCGCAACCAGAAAGTGACCATCACCGCCAATACAGATCCGGCACAAACTTTTATTTATTTGGTCGGTGAAGTGATATCGGTACCGGCCATGGAAGAGCTGGCAGATCCAGGTTTGGTATCTCCACAAGATCTTTTGTTGGGGGAGGAAATAGTAGAAGAGGAATGGCCTCAGACCAGCATTCGATTTGATGAAGAAGAGTACCACTTTGGCGAGATCGTGGAGGGTGAGTTGGTCACCCACGTTTTTACTTTTACCAATACTGGTGATGAGCCATTGATCATAGAGGACGCTCGTGGTAGCTGCGGATGTACAGTCCCAGAAAGGCCCAGCGACTATATCAGGCCCGGAGAAACGGCTAGTATCACGGTCCAATTCAACAGCCAGGGAAAAAGGGGAGAAAGGGTGCAGAAAGTGACCATCACATCCAATACCTCACCCCCTCAGACTTTTGTCTACTTAAAAGGATATGTCGTTCCACAATCTGATGCCGATTCTTATGAGTTTGAGCCCATCACCGAAGAAGCCGAAACGGCCTTGAGTGCAGAATGCTTTGCGCTATTTCCCAACCCAACTACCGATTATTTGCGCCTTCAGGTAGAGACTGAGGCCGAAGGAAAAAGCGCCAACATTGCCATTTATTCCAAGATGGGCCAGCTGATGGCTGAGCGGGAGGTTCAGGCCATAGTCGGGAATATCGAGTTTGAAGTTGGCCATTACCCGGCAGGAGAGTATATCGCATATGTCCGGATAGGAGATAGTGAACCTGAAGCGAGATGCTTTGTGGTGGTGGATTGATTATATACCTAGGGGTCAGGGCTGTTCCCGATTGACTCATTTGGTACACGGATTTGACGGAGTGAACGGATTTACATGGAGACGGAGCGCTAAAGCGCAACCGAGAATCACGGAGAGCGACTTGGCTAAAGTAATCAAGATTCATTTGCGTATATGGTGGTTTTCAAGTTCATCCTATCCGTTTCAATCTGTTGCGCTTGCCTGCCAAAGGCAGGCAAGCGCTCTGTAAATTCAGTGTGTCTTCGTTAAATCCGTTAACTCAGTGTACAAAAACCGACCAATCGCTCAGTCGAGCCACGCTTCGCCAGAATAAGAGCTATCCGTCTTCTCCCTCAATTGGCACTCTCTTCCTGACCATACCGCCCCGCACATCATTGATGCTGGTCATAGTCACGAAGGCATTGGGATCTATATCTTCTATCAGTCGATCGATCTTGCGTATTTCTAGTCGGGTAATGACGACGTAGAGAATATCCTTTTCTGGAGTTTCCTCATCTACTTGCATACCACCTCTACCTTTGAAAATGGTAACGCCTGCCCGCATTTTCTCGACCAGATCACGGCGAATATCATCTACGTGATCACTGATGATGGTAATCCCGATGTACTCTTCTATACCATCGATGACGAAATCGAGTGCTTTGGAAGCGACAAAGTAGGTCAACATGGAGTACAGGGCTTGTTCTATACTCAGGATGTAAGCTGCGAAGCCGAAGATGATCACATTGATGATGATGATCCAATCGCTCACTTTGGCTCCAATCAAGCGGCTGAGTCTGATGGCCAATATTTCGGTACCGTCGAGTACGCCACCACCACGCATACTCAGGCCAATGCCCGCACCCAGAAAAAAGCCACCGAATACGCTGACTAAGAGTTTGTCTTGCGTAACCTCCGGGAAATTAAAAATGAACAACGAGGCCGCCAGGAGTACGATTGTAATAGTGGATCGCCAGGCAAACCGAGGTCCGATCACCATTCTGGCCAGCAATAGAAATGGGATGTTGAGTACCACCAATATGGCCGATAAGCGCCAGCCCGTGACTTCTGCAATCAGAAGGCTGATCCCCGTTACCCCACCATCTATAAAGCTATTGGGCAATAGGAAACTTTCCAGTCCGAAAGCAGCGCAAGCAACACCTAAAGACAAGAAGAAGAAATCGGTGAGATACCTATAAAACAGACTGGTTTTGCTCATGAGCTTTTATCGACGACGCTTGCCACGCTTCATGCGTCCGGGGCCGCCTGCTCCACCCATTCCTGGCATGGCCGCCATGGCCGCCGGGTTTTTGCTCAGCTTGTGCATCATCTTGCGCATTTGATCAAATTGCTTGATGAAGGCATTTACGTCCTGCATACTGTGGCCACTCCCCCTTGCTATACGCTTTTTACGGCTAGGGCTCAGTAGCTCGGGATTGGCGCGTTCTTCGGGCGTCATACTCTGTATCATGGATTCCACACGCGTAAAGGCCGAGTTGTCGATGTCGAGATTGCGGGTCATCTTGTTCATGCCCGGTATCATACCCAGCAAGCTTTTGATATCTCCCATGCGGCGGAGCTGTGCCAGCTGTCCAAGAAAGTCGTTGAAATCAAACTTGTTCTTCTTGATCTTTTTCTCGAGCCGCTTTGCTTCGTCTTCGTCAAATTGATCTTGAGCGCGTTCTACCAAACTGACGATATCACCCATACCCAGGATGCGCTGTGCCATACGCTCGGGATGGAAAATATCGAGCGTGTGCATCTTCTCTCCGGTAGAGATGAACTTGATCGGCTTACCTACCGTATAACGAACCGATAGGGCCGCACCACCCCGGGTATCACCGTCTAGTTTGGTGAGCACCACGCCATCATAGTTGATGCGTTCGTTGAAGGCAGCAGCCGTATTGACGGCATCCTGACCCGTCATTGAGTCTACGACAAAGAGGGTTTCGTTAGGAGAAATGGCATCTTTAATAGATGCAATTTCTGTCATCATCTCCTCGTCTACTGCCAATCGACCGGCTGTATCCACAATTACGGTATCGTACTTGTTGTCCATGGCGTGGCCAATGGCGTGTAGCGCGATTTCGACTGGATTTTTATTGTCGGGTTCTTTGTAGATGTCTACGCCGACCTGCTCAGCGATCACAGTCAGCTGGTCGATGGCTGCCGGGCGGTATACGTCGCAAGCTGTGACCAGTACCTTTTTATTCTTCTTCTCTTTGAGAAATTTGGACAGCTTACCGGTAAATGTGGTTTTACCCGATCCCTGCAAGCCTGCGATGAGGATAACGGTAGGTTCACCATTGAGGTCAATGCCCGCAGCCTGACCGCCCATTAGTTCCGTCAGCTCGTCTTGTACGATTTTCACCATCAGCTGGCCGGGCTTGACCGCTTTCAGTACGTTCTCGGTACCTAGTGCCTTGACCTTCACTTTCTCGGTGAACTCCTTGGCAATCTTGTAGTTAACGTCGGCTGCAACCAGGGCACGTCTGATCTCTTTGATCGACTGAGCCACGTTGATTTCCGTGATCTTGTTTTCGCCGGTCAGGGTTCTGAAAGCTCCTTCTAATCTATCGCTTAAGCTGTTGAACATCGCTTGGGAATGGTTTTTTGATTTGGACTTCCGCAGGTAGAAGCGTGTGGCGTTAAACGTATGGCGTACAGCGATAAAGACAGATAAATATGCTCGCTGTACGCAATTCGTATTACGCTGTACGGATCCGACCTGCGCAAGTCTAAAGGATCAAACGCAAAGATACTTAACCCAATCGGCCTTAGGCTTCAAAAGTTCAAGATCAATCGTAAATGTGCTTTTTTTCGTGCTTTACACTTGGAAATAGTTTGCATGTAAGTATCTTAGCCAATAAGTAGAGCAACATTTTCCTTAAAGTATCCCCCTAAACACGAAAGTACGGCTGCATGATTTGCGCCTTTTTTTGGCGCGTCTGCACAACAAAATACACCCGAGCTGGGCGTACGACGGTACGTTACAGCCGATCTATTCTTAAATCTAACAACCACACACTGCTCTATGATAGGAAGATTAATAATCTACCTGCTCATTTGGCTGGTTTTAATGTTTGTGAGTCTAAAAGGCTGCATCGAACCCGAATGCTGCACAGACGACAACATTGAAGAAGTCGATGACAACACGGGCGTGATCCCGCCCGCAGAAGGGACTTTTGCCATTCCAACCATGCTCAATTCGGCCGATGTCGAGCAAGGGGCGGATTACGAAAACTGGCGAAATAGTTTAATAGCCGAATTCAATAACGATCCTACGCAGCGACTGGAAATCTACGGGCATTTCTACCCGGACGAGTCAGCGCCTGATGGATTCGAGAATATGGGTTTTGCTCGAGCTGAAACTATTGCTCGCATGCTACAACCTGAGATTCCACTGGATCAAATAGACCGATTGGCCAGAAGATTAGATGGAGAATCTCCCGATGCCGAAGCGCGCTGGGAAGCTGGCCGTAGTGTATTTGTCGTCGATATGAATGCCGGAACAGATGGCGATGGCGACGGTGATGGCAGTGGCGGTGATGGAACTGGTGACGACGACGGAGATGGTGGTGACAGAGATCAGGTCATTGAGCTTGACGAAAACACCATTACCATTCGATTCCCGTTCCGCGAGTCTACTCAGACTTTGAGTTCCAGCACGGAAGAATACCTGAATAAGCTTGCCCAACGCTTGCAGCAAACCGACGAGCGGGTATCCATCACGGGTCATACAGACAATGTGAGTAGCGATGAGTTCAACATGAGACTTGGACAGTCGCGAGCCGACTTTGTAAAGCGGAGGCTCGTAGCTTACGGTGCTCCTGCCGATCGCATCACGACTCAGTCTGAGGGCGAATCCAATCCAGAGGCTACCAACTCCACCTCGGCGGGCCGCGCTAAGAACCGACGTGCCGAGGTCGTACTCATGCCCAACTAATCCATTTACCACTTACTAACACTCTAGAAGAATCATACTATGAATTTATTCTTGCAATTTGCCCCCGCCATGGATATATGCGGTACTTGGTGGTGGTGGTCATTACTTATGTTTTTACTTGGCGGCTTACTGTCCTGGCTGCTATTTGGCAGAAAGGAAACGGTTGATGTAGCTCCTATCGAAGCCGAGCGCGACTCTTGGCACGCCAAGGCGACCAAGTGGGAAACCGATTATCAGTCTTTGAAGTATCAATTTGAGGAATCTCAAAAGGCAGAAGCAGATCTTCGTGCGGCCGTTCAGCGCTGTGAAGCGGATAAGCAAACCTTACAATACACGCTGGATCAGGCTACTGGAGGTGGTGATGATGCAGCTGCTCTGGGTATAGCTGGTGGTGTTGCAGGTGCAGCCTCCAGCGGTTACGGCGGTCTGTTCGCCAGTGATTATTTGCAGATCATCGAAGGCGTAGGACCCAAGATTGAAGGCGTTCTCAAGGAAGCTGGATACAATACCTGGGCCGATGTAGCAGCCACAGATTCAGCCAAATTGAAAGAAGCGCTCGATGCAGCAGGTTCTCGATTCAAGCTGGCAGACCCAACCAGCTGGCCTCGTCAGGCACAGATGGCCGTAGAAGGTCGCTGGGCAGATTTGATCGAGTATCAGAAGTTCACTGATGCTGGCCGTGAAACGGTTGGTGATTTTGAGAGCGATTCTAAGTTCGAAAAGCTGGCACTCAAGAAGATGGGCTTTTCCAGCACCAATCCCAATGACTTGAAGGTCGTTGAGGGTATCGGGCCGAAGATCGAAGGTTTGCTCAAAGATGCAGGCATAACCAACTGGACGGAGTTGTCTCAGGCCAGTGTCGATCGTATACAGGAAGTGCTGGATGCTGCCGGCAGCCGCTATCGACTGGCTAAGCCTGGCACCTGGCCACAGCAAGCTGGCTTAGCTGCTGAAAGCAAGTGGGAGGAGCTGCGCAATCTGCAGGAAAACCTGCGTGGAGGCGTATAACTCTTGACTTTCGACAGCTGTCAATCTGTCTAATTGTACTGCGAGGCTTTGGTCCATTCGGCCAAAGCCTCGCTAACTTACTGATAGTCACTATATTTGTATAATGCGAGGGTTTCCATATTATCAGCAATTGGAGCGAATGGACTGTGGGGCGGCCTGTCTGCGCATGGTGGCCAGACACTATGGCCGTTTCTATTCTCTGGAATACCTTCGCGAAAAAGCGGGAATCAGTCGATCAGGTGTTAGCCTGCTCGGTATCAGTGAAGCCGCTGAATCCATTGGCCTTCGAACTCTTGCCCTGGAGGTAACCATTGATCAGTTATGTTCTGACATTCCCCTGCCTTGTATCCTGCCTTGGGGGCAGGATCACTTTGTGGTTCTTTATCAGATCAAGAAAGACGAGCAATTTTTTATTGCCGATCCCAATCCAGGGCGTGGACTAAGGCGCCTAAGTCGGGCGGAGCTATTGGCCGAGTGGGCCGATCGAAACGGGCCGGGAGGAATACCGGCCGGTAAATGTTTGGTTCTGGAAACCAGTCCTGACTTCTTTGCTAAAGACCGAGAGGGACTAAGTAAAGGGCACTCCAGCTATATCATCGGCCACTTCAGGAGATATAAATCACTGGTCTGGCAGTTGGCTGCGGGTCTTGTTTTGGGCATGATCCTACAGATCGTCTTGCCCTTTTTGATCAAGAATATGATCGATGTGGGTGTGGTACACATCGATTGGAGCTTTGTTAAGCTGGTTATTGTTGCCCAGGCAGTTTTGCTATTGACTATGACTTTGTTGGCTACTCTGCGCAGGTGGATACTTCTGCACATAGGCGATCGGGTCAATATTAGCTTGGTCAGTGACTTTTTGCACAAGCTCACCCGCCTGCCGCTCAATTTCTTCCAGTCTCGCATGAAGGGAGACCTGCTGCAGCGCATCAATGACCACGAACGTGTACAGCGCTTCTTGACCGGGCGTGCGCTTTCCAGCGTTTTCGGGTTATTCAGTTTGCTGGCCTTTTCTGTGGTTTTGGGTCTATGGTCTATGCCAGTGTTGCTCATATTCCTCTTCGGAACTTTGATCAACCTGAGTTGGGTGCTTTTTTTCCAGCACCGCAAGCGCGATTTAGATTATCGGCGGTTTGATCAGTCGGCTGAAAACCAAAGCCAGTTGATGGAGCTGATCGATGGTATGCAGGAAATAAAACTATACGGCGCCGAGCGTAGTAAGCGATGGGCCTGGGAACGCCAACAGGCTGGATTGTACCGAACCAGCGTAAAGACGATGCAAATTGATCAGGTGCAGCGAACAGGCGGGCAAATCATCAATGATGGAAAGAATATTTTCATCACACTGATCACTGTAGGATATGTTCTCGAAGGCAGTATGAGCCTGGGTATGCTGGTGGCGATACACTACATCCTGGCTCATTTGAACACGCCTATAGCAGAGTTCACCGAATTTATGCGGGCCTATCAGGAAAGTTCCATTAGCCTGGAACGAATGAATGAGGTTCACGATAAGTCAGATGAAGAAAATCCCGATCGCAAGCTGGGAATAATCAGTGCAGAGGATGCCGATTTGAGGTTGGACAGAGTTCGCTTCAGGTATGGCAACGAGCACGCTCCCTGGGTCCTTAGAGATCTGAGTGTGACCATACCCAGTGGAAAAGTAACCGCCATTGTTGGCTCTTCAGGAAGCGGCAAATCAACCTTACTAAACTTGCTCATGGGTTTCTTGCAACCCACCGATGGGAAAGTTTTAGTTGGGGAAACCAATCTGGCCGCTATTCAGAATGAAGTTTGGCGCTCTAAACTGGGAGTTGTCCTTCAGGAGGGTTATATCTTCAGTGACACCATTGCCAGGAACATCGCACTTGGTGATGAGATCATTGATGAGGAACGCTTACTTTCGGCAGTGCGCATTGCCAGAATTCAGCATTTTATCGAGTCTTTGCCTCAAGGGTATGGAACTCGTGTAGGTCAAAACGGGATGGGCATAAGCCAGGGTCAGCGTCAGCGAATTTTGATCGCCCGAGCCATCTATCGACGCCCGGATTATCTGTTTCTGGATGAGGCTACTACCGGGTTGAACGCCTTCAGTGAAGCCATCATAATGGATGACTTGCTGGAGTACTTCAGGGGCACGACCATAGTTGTTGTCGCCCATAGGCATTCAACCATCAAGCAGGCTGATCAGATTATTGTTCTGGAAGGTGGAGAAGCAATAGAGGTTGGGTCTCATGAGTATCTGATGGACAATAAGTCTGTTTATCGGCAGATTATCCGCAATCAACTCGAATTGGGCAACTGATGATGGCCGCAGGGAATGAGGAAAGCCGGAATATGTTGAATCCGGCCAGATCTGAGGTGGTCGAGGAGATAGTCGGGATGCCACCCCACTGGATTGTGAGATATGGTTACTTGCTGATCTTACTCGTATTGGTCAGTTTGGTTGCCCTTGTTTCCTTTTATCGATATCCGGACATCGTCAAAGGTGACCTGACTTTAACTACGGTTAACCCGCCTTATCCGCAATCGGCTCCGGGTAACTTTTTGGTTAACAAAGTGACGGTTAACCACTTGGATACGGTAGTTGCCGGGCAAGTTATCATGGCTTTTGAGTCTACGGCTAAGTTTGCCCATGTGCTGTCTTTAGAAGATCGTCTGTCCAATACACCTATGGATACTGATTCGGCTCTGGCCAGTATTGATATCCCATCTTCTTTAGATTTGGGCGGCTTGCAATCGGCCGTTTACGATTTTCAAGAAGCGCAGGAGGCTTATCGCACAGCAAGATCGAGCACATTAACAGGACTTTCCGTTCGAGAACTCAATAATCGCATAAGCCAGGAGCTGGCAGCTATTCAGCTGGAACGGCGCCAGCAGGACCGATTGGAAGACGAGCTCCTACGGGCTAGAGAAAATGCAGAGTCCGACCAGTCGCTGTACGATAGAGGTCAAATCAGCAGAGTCGAATACCAGGCCGGTCGAGATAACGTGGCCCGTATCGAGCGCTTAATCAGGTCAATCGAGACAAATGTGCGCAACCATCGATTTGAAGTAGAGATCATGCGCAATCAGATTTTTAGCCTGCAAACAGGTGAGGAGAATCAGGTCCTGCTCAGTGGAAATGAACTCAGAGAGCGGTACAATTTGCTTTTGACCAATCTAGACGAATGGAAGAAGAAGTACTTGCTGCTCACCCCGATCGACGGCGTGGTACACTTCAATCTGGAAGTCAGAGAAAACCAACTCGTCGAACAGGGTGATCCCATTGCAACCGTCGTTCCATTACAAGGAGACGGTATAGTAGGCCGAATAGACTTAGAACTTATCGGATCCGGAAAAGTAGATATTGGGCAGCGTGTTCTCGTGAAGTTCTCCAGCTATCCCTATCTGGAGTTTGGTTCTGTAGAAGGGGTCGTATCCCAGATGGCGGAAATACCATCTGGAGGGATTATTCAAGTACGGGTGGCTTTTCCCAAAGGTTTGGTCACGAATACCGGAAAACAGCTGCCTGCGGTTCAATTTATGTCCGGTATAGCCGAGATCATAACCGAAGAGAAAAGCCTGATGAGTTGGTTTATGGATAGATACTGATGAATTCTATCTATCTATTCTGTGTCTTGAAGCTTGAAACGAAGATTCCGAACACGTCCGCTATGATAGAGCATTTCTACTACGCGCTTGTCTGAGTCTTCACTAAAGACCAATTCTATCTCATCACCATCCACGCCAATCATATTTGGTGTTAGTAGATCTCCTTCCATGGATTCTCCGAATAAATCAAATTGGTATGTGGACTCTCCTATGTGACTAACGGGAATGCTCGCCCCAATTTCATCATTGTAATAGGTGCCTACAATCTGCTCGGGGGTGATGTGGGAATAGTCTTCTACTGTTTCAATAAGATCAAATGAATGATGGGTAGGGTAGTAAGCCGTAACTACTCGTTGTCCTTCCTCATTTTCGTGAAATGCCATCTTAAAATCAGGGTCCGTTACTTCGTAAAACACACCATCTCCCTCAGTAGCAATGCTGATGTCTGGTCTGCCGGGTCGCTGTAAATACAATTGGGCGTCGAGCTCTACAAACCGGAAATAATATGCGCCAGTCAAGTAAGTGCCCAGACACTCCTCGGGGTCCAAAAGCTCCATTTCTGGACCAGGACCTAACTCGTAGACCGGATTAATCTGTGGAAGTTCCAGGAGGACATTGGCTACTCTATTGGCTAGTGTGCTTGTACCGAATTTGCCACTGTTATTGACGACCACTATGCTCAGGTTCTTAGTTGGAAAACGTCTAAAGCTCGCCTTCCAGGCACCTGTGCTCCCTTCGTGAAACCTGATGGGCGTTTCTGCGTATTCTGTACCCTCTAAACCGTAGCCGTAATCAGTCACGGCTAAGATTGGATTTTGACTTTCTTCTAAGATACTAGCGGATAGCTGGTCTGGTATGGCTTTCTGTACTATGAGTTCCCAGCGCAATTGATCGGCCAGGGTAGAAAATAGTGCACCATCTCCATGCAGATCGCTTAGCCATTCATAGGTGGTCCAGGTGTCGAAGTTGAAATAGGGTCGAGCCAGATTTGGCACTTCGTCTTCATGGTTGGATAGAAAGTTTGTGGCATTCATACCCAACTGGGCAAACATCTGGTCGGAGAATTCCTGGAAGCTCTGACCACTGACTTCCTCTACAATTTCAGTGAGTAGTAAATAATTGGAATTGCAGTACGATTTTTCGGATCCTGGCTCAAAATTTAAGTCATTTTGCGCGCTCAAGATCTGTCTTACATCCTTGTTGTTGAAGGAGTGTTTCCACCATATTTTGCCTTGAAACGCCCACAAAGTACTGGCTTCCCGTATACCACTTGTATGAGTGAGCAAATTCTGTATGGTTATCGGCTCAGATATGTTTGGGTACAGCTCAGGCAAATACTTCCTGATGTCGTCCTCTATATTAAGAAGATCCTGTTCTGCCAATAGCAGTATGGCCAGAGCGGTGAATTGCTTGCCATTGCTGGCTAGGTTAAATCTTGTGCGCTCATCAATGGTCCGACCAGATTCCAGGTCGGCAAGCCCAGCATAATTTTCATAGACGATTTCACCGTTGCGAATAACACCAATGGCTCCACCAGGAGCACCATCCGGAATATCTACCATCAGAAGTGAGTCTAGTATTTTCACTTCCTCGGTACTAAGTGGTTGGCTAAATAGATTTAGGGATAGGCAGAGTGTGAAAGATAGGAGTATCGATTTCATGGCATTTGGTTTTTCGTTGCCAGGCAAATCTGCCCCTTTAAATAACCGCCTGCGTACCAAATCACGATTTGGCACTCGTGTGCAGCTTGTTTATCTTTATTCTGGACTTAAACTGCCCCGGAGTTTCTCCGCTTAGCCGCTTGAAAACGCGATTGAAGGTAGTTTTGGAGTTGAAGCCACAATCCATGGCAATACTCAAAATGGTGAACTGCTCACCTTCACCAGCTTCTAACCGGCGTTTGACCTCCTCCACTCTATAGGTATTGATAAAGTCATTGAAGTTTTGCTTGAACTCTTTGTTGATCAGAGCAGAGGTTTGTTTGCTGGTCATTCCCAGTTGGTCAGCGAGGTCGGTCAGGGTCAGGGTAGGGTCGGTATAGCTTCGGTCTCTGGCCATGAGCTCGGTAAGGGCATTTTTATCCGCTGGCACACTCTCTTTTGCAGAGTAGGGCGTAGCATTAGTATTTTGTTTGGTTATCAGGTCTTTCAGGGTGTTACCTCGGTAAATGGAGTGTAAGGTGATGGTGTGTGAGTAGCCGGAAAACGCAATGAAGCAGAAAACCAGGGAGAATAGGAGGTAATAGTAAAACCATTGTCCAAATTGTCCGAAGTTGGGTAAGAGCAGTAAGAAGAGAAACCTGATCCCCACGATGATCAGCAGCGCGATCAAAAATTGGCGAATCCAGTCAAAGATGACCAAGTCTGCATAGGCCAATTCATTGAAGATTCGCTTCTTGTAGGAGAAGTAAATTTTAAGGCTTAAGAACAAATAGATGCATATAGAGGCCAAACCGCCAATCTGATACCAATTGGCCAGGTCCTTGTCCCGGCCATCTGCATAGTAGTAGTATTCATCGTACACAAAGACATCGAAAACGAATATGAATAGGCTGTAGCCTAAATAGAGTAGGGCAGGAACGAAGTGCAACCCATCTTTTTTATCGAGAGACTTAGGGCCTTCCAGCAGGCTTTTGACGTACACATAAATGACAGGGCCTATGAGAAATAGCTGCTGAAACGGAACGAAAAACAGAAACTCCCGGTAACCGTCTTTGGCATACCAGCCCTGATAGCCCAGCATGAATGGCGTGATGTAGGCCGAACACAGGACTAAAAAGAGACTGAGGTATTTGCTAGGAGGGTGATTAAAGCGATTTGATTGTAGCCAGATGAGTAAAGCATACAATAGCCCGAGCGTAAAAAAGAAGCCAAGGATAGCAGTCGCAGATCCAATATTAAAATCCAAATGCAATTAATTCTGGGGTAAAATAAAATGCAGGGTGTCGGTGATCTCTTGATTGAGATTTTCTAGTGTTTCAATTTGGTTGTTCTCTTGTTCGAGCAATTGATCGAACTTGCTGAAATTTCCTTCGATGCCGGTGCGTAATTCTGTAATGTAGCTCTTTAATTTGCTGTCTAACTCTTGACCGAGTTTGTCGCGACCTTGCGCAATTTCATCCCCGAAGTCGCTTACAATTTTACGGCGCTTGCCTCGGGTGCCAAAACCAGCAAATATGACGCCTATGGCTGTGAGCACGCCGCCTGTGATGTCGAAAACGGGTAGGCTGCCGAAGGCAAATAAAATGACACCCAGGGCGGCCATGCCAGATCCGGCGGCCAGATTAGGAGTCAGGTCTTCGCGTCCGTCGAATAGCTCTGCGCGGGCGAAGTTTTCATTGCGTTGCACAAAGCGCTGAAATTGATCCATAAGCTCTCTCAGTACCTGCTCGCGCCTGGACGCAATTTGGCTAAACAGCTCATTGTCTTCTCTCAAAATGACTGGGCTGGCTCTCAGCTTTAAATCAATGATTTTTACCATTTGCTGAATGGCTTCAGCTAAATCCACCACACCTTCATTCAGGCGGTTTTTAAGCTCTTGTTTGAGTTCTGTGTCGAGCTCGTCGGCCAGGTTTTGTAGCCATACTTTGGCTTTTGGCGTGCTGCCGAATGTGCTGGCTATTGACCTGCGCAAAAGCCCAAAAGTGGATAAGCCAGCGCGAAGTTCCCGTTGTTTGGAGCGGGTAATCCTATCGTAGGTCAGCAAGATATTTTCCACCAGCAAGTCGACCTGGCGTTTGCTCTGATTTTCCTGAAGGTTGAGTCCTTCGGTGATCTCTTCTCGGAAAGCGTGATCGGCTACCCATTGTTTGCGCCTGATGTCGAGCCCGGCCTGAATTCTTTGGTTGATGTTTCTGGCCGTCTCTACGCTGTTGGCCAGCTTGAGCATGGGCGCTTGGCCACCTGTGATTTCCGCTTTGATAAACTCATTAAGCTCGTCGAAACCCGAAGACAACTCCCCTTCGATTTCACGCTTGGCTGAGACGGCGAATACCCTTGGCTGATGTATTCCTTTTGATTCCGCATGATCACGGACGCCCCTGATGTTGATGGCCAGATCCTCCTCGTCCATCAGGTCTTTCTGTTGTAGGACGAAGATGACTTTCTTGCGCCAGTCTGCGTGGATGAAATTGAAAAAATCCCAGGCCGATTGACGGTAGGGGTTCTTGGCCTCGAAAACAAAGACAATCAGATCGCTTGCGGGAACAAATCGCTCTGTGATTTCTTGATGATGATCAACTATAGTGTTGGTGCCCGGCGTGTCGACTATCGATACTTCTTGTAGTATATCTACAGGCAGCTCTATTTTTTTGTAATGCTCATTGACGATCGTTTCCGTCCGATTAGGGCCATAGACGATTTGCTGAATGGTGTCGGTCATAGGTTGGGGCGCAACCTTGGCCACTTCTTCTCCGGTACCCAAAAGGGCATTGATGAAGCTGCTTTTTCCAGCCTTCACTTCGCCGACAATTACAAATAAGAATGGCTCGAAAATCTGATCCCGTAGGTCGGTCGCCGTACGGTTCAACTCACTATTGCCGATAAGCTCGGTGAGTTCGCGAAGCTTGTCAACACCTCCTGCAAGCTGTTCGCGCTTTTCAACTATGTCTTTGTCGAGTATGGTACTCAAGAATCGGTGGCTTAAATGATTTACCCGGAATTTTAGGAAGCATTAGACTTACGCAGGTGGATGCTTCCCGAGGGACCGAGACAAAACAACAGGTCCAATATAGATAAATCTGAGAGGAAGCCGTGTCGATCTTCAAAAACCTGAGGGTAGGGGGAGTGATGAATGTCTGTGTGAGCCGATTTTCTTCGAAGGTCGAGAACAGTTTCCGGATATTGATGAGCATATTTGTCAGTGAAATCGAATAAATCACTGATTATGAATATATTAAGCATCTTTTTATGAAGCTCCATATTAAGCTCCCAAAGTGAATGGTGGCGTTTATCCAGTACCTCAAATACCATAGGGGCATAGTGCTCAAAGTAGGGTGAGCGGCCATATGCAGCCGAGATACTCCTTTTGTGCAATCTGACCCAGTCGTTGGTATAGCTGATTTGAACATCGCGAATTGGGGTAGACTGGTGCTTGCCCTTGACCAACGGAATACTCAGGAGCTCGACCTTGTTGGGACCCGCAATTTGGCAGCGGTTTCTCCAGCCGCCTTTTTGATAGTTTTCATGGGCTTCCCACTTCCACCCATGTTGGCGGATGGCAAGCATATGATGAGAAATGGGAGGAAAGTATGCTGTGGTCGTAATGAGCATAGTAGCCGACCAAGATGGACATTATTCTACAAATATTTGCCAGGAGTAGGTCTGGTTTTCAAACGTTAACTGCAAGACATACATGCCTGATACATCATTGCGCAGATCAGGGCGCCAGATAAAACTCGTACCGGATAAACCATCCACCTGCGGAAGTCCTAAAGAACCACCCAGCCTGACTGATGAAGATACCGGTCTACCCAGGAGGTCAACGATTTGCACTTGTCCACCGGCCAACTCGCCAGGGAAAGTAATCACTTCTGTCTCTGAAAATGGATTTGGAAAACTGACAGTTGGCTTGTCGGTGGCCACGCTATTAGTAGAGGTCAATCCATCGACTCCAAGAAAGAGAACGAAGCCGTCGTGGTCACTCGAGCGAAGCGTAGTGAACTGGTTGGATTCGAAAGCCAGAGCCGCGTCAGCATTGCCCCGTGCAAACTCGAGTTCTCTCACTGTTAAGCCAGTCAATTCATTAGCGAGGCAGTGATCTAGCATCTGGGCAGATCCTCTGAAGACGAAGCTATATCGCTCATCGAAAGGAAGTAAATCGACGGTTAGATTTTGCAGGGGTGGTGATACAATGGGAAGTGGAGGCCGCTGAGCGCCCAAGGTGAACGTTCCTCCGATTTGACTTAAAACATCCACATAGCCGTCAGTAAATTCAAAGGCGTTGTAGTCGCCGACGATCACCAGGTTTTCACCGCGCAAATCCTCCACCATTTCAGCTACGCTTATGGCCTGTTCGTGCCTTTTAGTTCGGACAAAACTGGCGTCACTACCTTCAATGCCGTTGAGAGACCGCATATGCAGATTGAGCACCTGGAGCAGGGTCTGGTCGGGGTCATCGAGCTGAATGTTCAGCAACAATGGTGGGCGGTCGTGTAATATGCCTCCGATAGAGAGAAATTCGTTGGTCCCCAGCTCGCTGATATTGGGTTCTGGCAAATTGCCAGATACCAAGAATCCATTACTGATGCTTCCCGTGCCGGTACCCAGAAATACTTGATAATCGCCATTGACTGGATCCATCTGTCGCAATTGGAAGGCCAGCGCATTGAGCTCCTGAATGCCCCAGGCCTCCTGGACGGCGAGAATCTGTGGGAAACCGAGGCTACTACCCACATAGTCCGTTAGTTTTTCTAATCGGGTATCGTAATCATCTGCTCCTGCATCGAAATTGAGTAGGTTGAGCGAACCTATGGTGATTTCGTCGGCCTGCCTGGCTCTTACTTCAGTGGCTGGGTCAAAACCGTTATAGATGACCGAGGAGGTGGGGGAGAGCACATAACAGCAATCATCTTGAAACAGTACACCGAGCCCGCTAAAACTTGCCCCTGCATTGAGGAATCGATTGTCTGCTTCGCCAAAACCGTTTGGATCGTAGATGATTAATTCGGGATTGCCATCGTAGACGGGAAGGCCAATAATACCTGGCGCCTCGACACCCGGCTCACGCATAGGACGACTACCGGTGGTGTAGATGGTGGCATCACTACTCCTGCTTGGCCCGCCAACCGTAGCATCGAATGATACGAACATCCCTTCATAGCGCTCCAGGAAAGGCACATCGGGAGCTACGGTAAGGGCGACCAGCTCTACGAGGTCAGGGAGTGCCTGGGTGCCAACAATACTGAAGGAAAAATTGGGACCCGACAATGCGGTCTGCCCATCTAGTTCGCGGACGATGCCACTGGCTGTGACCAGCTGGCCGACAGATAACTGCCCAAGAGAGCTATTATCTAGTAGAAGACCATCGCTGGTGCTTTCGAATCCGTCGCCTTGGGGGTCTTGCACATAGGCGAAGCCAGGACCTGCAGCGACGACGACAGCAGATTCCATGGATACAAACTGCCCCACAAAGTCTGATGCATCATCGTCTCCTTGTATTTCGTAGGTATGCAGTTGTGGTGTTTGAGCACTAGATATGCCGAAACTGATGAAAATGGTAGCAAGAGTTAACAAAAGCTTCATGGAATCGTTAGGTCTCAGTATATAATCGGAAGAATCCACCTTAGATGAATAATGATAATCAATCTATTTACGAACGGCAGTTTGACCCCCTAGTTCAAGCAGGGGTTGTTTTAGCTGCTGTCTTATTAATAGATGTCATAGGGGCGGCAGTAGGTGGAAGCGGGCCCGAAGGTCGGCCTAATCTTTTTGCCTGGCAATGTGCAGCGGCATTTATTCTGTTTTTTGCGCTGTTCAACTCCATCTTCATGGCCACCACCAAAGAAGTGCAACGTTACTTTCAGCGGTCTATGTACGGTTTCACCGGTCTGGTGGTTGGTGCGGGCCTGCTAGCCTATTTGTTCAGTGGGGTAGGTGTGCGTGATGCTGGTTCTTATTTTTGGATCCTCATTGTTCTGACCATCGGATACTTCGTGTTTATGGGAATGGTCATGACCATCAGGCGAGTAGTAGATTTTGCCCAGCGGGAAGAGTGGAATCAGCCGAGAAAAAAGCGGAGAGGGAAGAAGTAAGTTTCTGTTTTTAAAGCGGATTGTCGCGAAGGAGAGAATTGCTTCGTGATGTTGAGAAGGACCTCGGTCGAATCAATCTTCTCAGGAGAAGCGGAAATGTGTATTATCGCCTGGCATGGAGTATCTGGAGCTCGACTTCCTGTCTCTTTTCTCGGAGCCCGGCTCCGAGAGGGATGGCAATGCCCAGGCCCATGCCTTCTTGTGGGCTCAGGTTGGGCACGATTCTGAAGGCACTCAGGTTTTCGTCCATATCAAAATCCATGAGCTGAGCGTCGGTATAAGCTTCGACGGCTTGTAGCAGGTAGACCAAAGCTATGTATAGGTAGGCGTATTGTCGCCGTTGGTCAAATCGGTCTCTGAGCGTACGCAAGGCCGTGACATCGAAGATTCCCGTGAATTCGTGATCGCTTACCATACAGTCTTCCGGTATGCCATCGCCGAAGCACTCGGCTTCTAGCGCCCTGACTACCCGCTGGAAATTGTTGTTGTAAAATTCGGCATAGCCTATAGTACCAAAAACACCTCCGTATACCAGGGGGAGTTTCCACCATCTTCGATTGTAAATCTGGCCGCCACCGGGAATGAGTGCCCACCTCAGTGCCGCGCCCGGTTTGATGACTCGTTGCGGTTTCTCGAGAGAGTCTATGGCCAGAGCCAGCGAGTCGTTCGTCTGCGCCTGGAGGCTTAAACCACCTGAGATCAATATGAAAAGTAGAAGTAGATATTTCATCAGAGCGCTCAAAGATAAGGGCCTTTTCAAAGTGAATCACGGTAAGTTACAAAGGGTAAAAAATTGCTCTTATTGATGGTTTCCGTGCTGGTCTTTGGATAAGCTTCCAGAAATGACTTTGGAAAACGTCCTTTTTTCCGAGGATTGAACTTAAACTCATACGCATTCAGCTTGCCGTCAGCTTCTTCTATATAGTCTATTTCTTGCTGTCTATACGTCCTCCAAAAGTAATCATTGGAATAGTGTTGGCCATAGTGTTTACTTTTCTTCCGTTCACTCACCAAGAAATTTTCCCATAGCGCACCAATATCATTTCGATTTGAGAGGGGGCTGAAATTTGCAATGAGCGAATTTCTTACACCGTTATCCCAGAAATATATTTTGCGACCAAGCTTTATTTCATTTCTCATGTTCCTATTCAGACTTGGTAACTTGAACACGACAAACGCTTTCTCCAGCAGATCGATGTAGCGCTCTACAGTTATTTTATCGGCGCTTACGGTCTGACTCAGTTCATTGTAAGAAACTTCATTGCCCAATTGGTATGCAAGCGCACGCAGTATTTTTTGGAG
>JBCBVN010000028.1:0-21598 GCA_039817625.1 Bacteroidota bacterium | reverse complement strand
CGTTTGAGCCAGCAAACCGGGCTGATCACCCAGATAGGCCATTTTGCCATGACTAATGATGCCCACGCGATCGCACAAGCGCTCTACTTCCGCTAGATTGTGGGTGCTGAAAAGTACGGTCTTATTGTCCTTCTTAGCCGCATCGTTCATAAATTTCAGGATGAATTCCGCAGCCATAATATCGAGGCCAGTGGTGGGCTCGTCTAGTACAATCACTTGTGGGTCATGCACCAGGGTGCGCGCTATACCGACTTTCTGTTTCTGGCCTGTGCTCAATTTCTCGCACTGGCGATCGGCAAATTCACTGATGCCAAAGAGATCAATCAGATAATCAACTCGCTTTTTCAGGGTGCTTTTTTCCACGCTGTAGAGCTGTCCGAAGAAGGTGAGGACTTCCGCAGGTCGGAGCCTTCTATATAAATCCATGTCTCCGGTTAAAAAGCCCAGTTCATTTAGAGCGGCTCGGCTGTCTTTGTGCACGTTCTTACCCATGATGAAGGCATCTCCGGCAGTGGGGGTCAGTAAGCCGGACAACATGCGCAGCGTAGTGGTTTTACCAGCGCCGTTAGGCCCCAGTAAACCAAAAATTTCACCCTTTTCTAATCCAAAGCTGAGGTTGTCTACCGCCCGAAAGTCACCAAAGTCTTTGGTGAGGCCACGGGCTTCAATAGTGTTCGACATGTATGCGTTTTGTTTGGCTGCTAATTTTTAGTAAACGAGGTCAAAAGTACAAGGTTCATCGACGGAAATTAGGAGTTATTAGATCAAATAATTCTGTAGCCTGGGCAAGTGTTCTCCTGCACATCTAATTGACCTATCTTTGCGCCATGTTAGACCAACTCGAATCCATCTACTTCCGATTCAAAGACATTGAAGACCAAATGGCTGACCCCGCCGTAGTCACCGATCAGGAGCGCTTTGGCAAGTTGGGTAAAGAATATGGTAAGCTCAGGCCGGTGGCAGAAGTCTACCTGGCCTACAAGAATTTGCTCTCCAATATGGAGACCGCCGAGGAAATGACCAAAGACTCTGATCCAGAGATGCGGGAAATGGCCCAGATGGAGTTGTCTGAGCTGAAGGAGAAGCGATCGGAAATGGAGGAAGAGATCAAGGTATTGCTCATCCCCAAAGACATCGAAGATGAAAAGGATGTGCTCGTTGAAATACGATCGGGAACCGGGGGTGACGAAGCCAGCATCTTCGCCGGCGATCTGTTTGACATGTACAAGCGATACATCGATAGCCAGGGGTGGTCTTACGAAGTCCTGGACGAGAACGAAGGTACCGCCGGAGGATACAATAAGATCGTTTTCGAGGTCAATGGAACTGACGTATATGCCAAACTCAAGTTTGAGTCAGGGGCACATCGGGTGCAGCGCGTCCCCAAGACGGAAACTCAGGGTAGAGTACATACTTCGGCGGCTACGGTAGCCGTCTTACCCCGATTCGAGGAAGAAGACATCGATATCAACAAAGCGGATTTGAGGATAGATACCTACAGATCGAGCGGAGCCGGTGGTCAGCACGTGAATAAGACCGAATCGGCGGTTCGCATTACACACATTCCTACGGGCATCGTCTCGGAAAGTCAGGATGGGCGTTCTCAGCACAAGAACAAGGAGATCGCTATGAACCAGCTCTATCAGCGCATAAAAGAAGCCCAGCAGTCGGCGAGTCAGAATGAGCTGGCAGCCAAGCGCAAATCCCTGGTCGGTACCGGTGATCGCTCAGATAAGATCCGTACCTACAACTACCCACAGAACCGAGTGACCGACCACCGAATCAATCTGACCTTGTACAGCCTGGATAAGATCGTTGCCGGGGCGCTTGAGCCAGTAATAGAAGGCTTGCAGGTAGCTGAAAATGCCGCCAAGATGGAGGCCGGCTCAGAAGCTGAAGGTTAGAATAGACGATTTAGTATCCCCTTGCTTATTACGTAGTAAGGCTTCGGAATAGGACCAAAACTTCTATAAAACTTCTCAACACCCGGCAGGTGACTTCCTTCAAAGTCGAAGACGAGTTGTCGATCTATGGCCCAGTTGATGGCTTCTGAGAGCAGTAGGGTTGTGGCCCCATTTTGGCGGTTATTCGGATCTGAAGCCAGAATGAACGTGTATACACACTCGTGGTCGTAAGCGAACCATCCACCTGCGGAAGTCCTATTGCTACTATCTCTTACTGACCAAGACACGGAACAGCCCCTGCTGTTGCAGGCCTCGAAAAGGCGGGAAAAGGCGGCTTCCGGAAATTTGGCCGCGGTGTCCTTTCTATGTTTGTAAACTTGGCGCATCAGGCTCAGTAGCTCCTCTAAGGTGACTCCGGTTCTTATGCTAAGATTTTTCTGAGCCAGTCGAAGTTTGTTGCGTACAGAAGAGGCAAACCTCTTCTCGATATCTGGTCGGCTCAGCTCATGGGTGGGAAGCTGGTAGGAATAGCGCTTTTCGACCTGCCAACCATTGTGCTGCAGAGGCATGAGATACTGGGTAGTGTATGGTGTTTTGGCTTTGAAATAGGGCAGTCTAGGGAGTTGCTTTTCTAGCGTATTGATGTACTCCCACTGTCGGTTTAATGCTCGGCTGGCGGTGGTGCCCTTTGGTGGTTCAGCTAGCCAGGGGCCACTTCTTGGGCAGAAGGGAGGTAAGCTGGCAAAACGTAGGGGCAAGCCATAGCGCTTTTTCACCAGGTAGGGCCAATAGGCCAGTAGTTGTCCCGATTTACTGCGGACTTCTGCAGCTTGCCATTCTTCAGGATTTCCTGTGGCGGCATCCCACCACCAGGGCTGTAGGTACAAAGGAAAATTGGCGACTGATGCTTGCATCAGCCGCCAATTTCGGAATTTTAAAGAGATGGGCTAGGGCCAATCTTACTGTCGGCGTCTCTCTCTGCGGTCCCATACGCTAGATGGTCTGCGATTGGTACGCGCTTCCTGACGGATTTCCTCTAGTTGAGCCTGCTGCTCTTCTGTCAGTACAGTATCGAGCTCTGCCTTGAATGCTTCGGCGTAGCTGCGGTGTATATCTGCCTGCTCCTGTCGGGTAGTAGCTGCTGCCAATTCTTCCTGCTTAGCAGCTTGCTGGCTTTCGACAAAGGCATTGAGCTGGCTGCGCTGATCTGCTGTCAGATCTAGTTCTTCCACCAGTTCGACCAACTGCTCTTGAGCACGCGCTCGCATAGCCTGGCGGCGTTCTTGTGCCTCTTCCTGGCGGTCTTCCCGTATTCCGGCTAGTTCGTCTTGCTGCTCAGGAGTGAGGGTTGCCTCGACTTCAGCCTGGAAAGCCTGCATGTAGGCGCTGGCCAGGTCGCGCTTGACTTCGCGATCATCGGTATTGCGTACACGTTCGCGGAGAGCGGCACCTTCAGTTTCGGCAAAATCTTTAAGATGAGCAATCTGATCGTTGGTCAGGTCTAATTCTTCACTGAGTTGTTGTAGCCTTTGTTCTACTCGTGCTTGCATATCAGCGCGTCGTTCAGAGCGTTGTCCTCGCTGGGCATCTACAGTGGCGAATGTCAAAGCGAAAAGGCTGAGGGCTAGAAATAGCTTGTTCATTTGGATATCGTGTTGATGTTAAGTAGTGGGTCAAATAACCCGAATTTGACCTTATGACGAAGGAATCGGATGCAGGTTTAAGTGCAGCACCCTTCTTTAACGATTTTTAACAAAAAGAAAGTCTACTCGGATTAGCTCACTGTGGTTCCCACGGTCTCTCCGAAAATGATCTTGCGTAGGTTGGTCGGCTCATTGATGTCGAATACGATAATGGGGATGCCGTTTTCCCGGCACATCGTAAACGCAGTTTGGTCCATGATGCGCAGCTGGCGTTCAATGGCATCGTCGTAGCTGAGGTGATCGTATTTGGTAGCAGTCGGATCTTTCTCAGGATCTGCCGAGTAAATGCCATCTACTCGAGTACCCTTCAGGATAACTTCGGCATCAATTTCATTAGCGCGCAGAGCGGCTGCAGAATCTGTGGTAAAGTAGGGATTTCCCGTTCCGCCAGAGAATATGAGCACACGCCCTTTTTCCAGGTGCCGGATGGCTCTGCGCCGGATATAAGGCTCGGCAACTCGCTGGATTTCTATGGCTGAGATCAATCGGGTGTATAACCCCATGGCCTCCATGGTACTTTGCAAGGCCATGCCATTAATAACGGTGGCCAGCATGCCCATATAGTCGCCTTGAGTGCGCTCGATGCCGGCTTCATGGGCGCTTAAGCCTCGAAAAATATTGCCGCCGCCAATGACGATAGCTACCTCTACCTGCATATCGACGAGCTCTTTGATCTGACGACCATAATAGGCCAGTTGGTCGGCGTCGATCCCGTATTGCTGCTTGCCCATTAGAGATTCTCCGCTCAGCTTCAGCATGACTCTTCGGTACTTCAGTGGCATGTTTGGGTAGGATTTGTGCAAAGGTAACTTTTTATGCCTTTGTTTCATTGGCGAAGGTCTGGGGCCGGATTTTAGTGCAGATACCTATCTCGTCATTCACCTTTTTTCGGTTTATATTACCTACCCAAAATCTATACTTATGCGATTATCGTTGGTGCTGACTCTTCTCGGGATAGCTGCGATGAGCTTGGCTCAAGAACCTATTCAAATAGGTCAATCCTATACCCTGACTTCTGCCGTACTGGAAGAGGACCGCCAGCTGATGGTGGCCTTACCGGATAGCTATGAAGAGCAAGAGGAAAGAGACTACCCGGTACTCTATCTGCTTGATGCGGAAACAAACTTTCACCATACTTCTGCTTGCGTTGATTTTCTGGCCCGCAATAGGCGTATTCCGGAAATGATCATTGTTGGTCTGGTAAATTCCGAAGGCAACCGGACTCGTGACCTGACACCAAGTACAGAAGGACCCAATCCCAGACCCACCGCCGGGGGAGCCGATAATACCTACCGTTTTATGGAGGAAGAGCTCTTTCCTTGGGTAGATGATCAATTTCGTACCCTCGATTACAAAACGCTAATTGGCCACTCTTTTGGAGGACTCTTTGTCATCCATGGACTTATTCATCACGATGATTTATTTGATAGCTATGTGTCCATTAGCCCTAGCCTATGGTGGGACAACCAGGCGATGGTCAAGACGGAGGCGGAAGAATTTTTAACAAGCGCAGACTATTTGAGCGGTCATTTATACATGACAATGGCAGATGAAGGGGGCCAAATGGCAGGTGGTGGCTGGAAACTTGCTGCCCTGTTGGAAGAAAATGCTGGCCCAAACTTTCTTTGGGATTATCAAGTCATGGAGGAGGAGAACCACGGAACGATCCCTTACCGATCTACTCGACAAGGACTGGAATTTATATTTGCCCAATGGAATTGGGATGCCAAGAGGAGGGCGCTCCGTGCGGACGGCGTGTCAGCTGTGGCCAATTATGAAGAGGAAGTGGAGTTGCTTTACGGGTTTCCTGCTCCCTGGGATCGGCAAGACATGATGACGGCTGGTCAGCGGCCCTTTGATCGCGGAGAGACGGTCAAAGCTCTTCAAATTTATCAGCTGGTCACTGATAAGTTTCCCGACTTTGCTATGGCCTGGCAAATGCTGGCCGAATGCCAGGCGATAAATGGAGAGGACACAGCTGCCAAAACCTCACTAGCAAGAGCGCTAGAGCTAGAGCCAGACAATTTGGCGGCTACAGTGGCCTTACGCAAACTGGAAACAGGGGAAGACGCTTTACAAATTCCAGAGGCCATAGCCAGGCAATATATCGGGAGCTACGAACTCAATATCGGTATGACCATCGAGATCTCGGAAACAGACGGTAAGCTAGAGTTTACTACAGCTGAGACAGAGATTGAAGATCTCTTTCCATTGGGCGACCATACTTTCTACCTGACCTCTCGTCAGGCTAAGATCACCTTCGATATGGAGAACGGAACTGCTCGTGGTGTACGGATAGAAACGCCCGAAGATCAGATGACGGGGACAAAAAATTAGGGCCATGACAAAGTCGCAGCCCTAATTGTTATCTTAAGAGACGAGCTCTTACTTCTCTTCTACTTCTTCAAACTCGACATCTTCTGCCTCGTCGGTACCAGTAGAATCACTTCCTGCATCCTCAGCTGGGTTGGCGTCTGGGGTAGGACCAGCTCCCTGCCCAGCGTCTTGCTGTGCCTGGTAAATTTCCTGGCTGGCTGCATTCCAGGCAGAGGTTAGTGCCTCTGTTGCTGTTTTGATGCCGTCCAGGTCTTCGGCTTTGTGAGCAGTACGCAGGGCTTCGAGTTGTGTCTCGATGGCTTGCTTGTTGCCGTCACTTAGCTTATCGCCGAATTCCTTGAGTTGCTTATCGGTTTGGAAGATGAGCTGGTCGGCGGCGTTGAGCTGCTCTACCCGCTCGCGAGCTGCCTGGTCGGCGTCGGCGTTAGCTTCGGCTTCTGCTCTCATTCTTTCGATCTCTTCCTTGCTCAGTCCAGTGCTCGCTTCGATGCGGATTGATTGCTCTTTACCGGTTCCCTTGTCCTTGGCAGAGACATTGAGGATACCGTTGGCGTCCATATCGAAAGTGACCTCAATTTGAGGTACGCCTCTTGGAGCAGGTGGGATATCGGTCAGCTGGAATTTACCGACGGTGCGGTTATCGCGCGCCATTGGCCGCTCGCCCTGCAAGATGTGGATCTCCACACTGGGCTGGTTGTCGCTGGCCGTAGAATAGATCTTATTCTTCTTGACCGGAATGGTGCTGTTAGACTCGATAACAACATCATAAACACCACCCATGGTCTCAATACCCAGTGAAAGAGGGGTTACGTCGAGCAAGAGTACATCCTGCACATCACCGCTCAATACACCACCCTGGATGGCAGCACCGATGGCTACAACCTCGTCAGGGTTCACACCTTTATTTGGCTTCTTACCGAAGAACTTCTCTACGGCTTCCTGAATGGCAGGTATACGAGTAGAACCACCTACTAAGATGACCTCATCGATCTCACCTTTGCTCATGCCTGCATCTTTCAATGCTTCCTGGCATGGCTTCAGGGTGCGCTGTACCAGATCGTCGGCCAGTTGCTCGAATTTGGCACGAGATAGCTTAAGTACCAAGTGCTTGGGCACACCGTCGACTGCAGTAATATAGGGTAGGTTGATTTCTGCTTCGGAGCTGCTCGATAGCTCGATTTTTGCTTTTTCAGCCGCTTCTTTCAAACGCTGAAGGGCCATTGGGTCTTTGCGCAGATCGATGTTTTCCTGGCCTTTAAATTCATTGGCCAGGTAATCGATAATAACGCGGTCGAAATCATCGCCACCAAGGTGAGTGTCACCATTGGTTGACTTTACCTCGAATACGCCTTCTCCGAGTTCCAGGATAGAAATATCGAAAGTACCACCACCTAAGTCATATACAGCGATGGTCATATCCTGGGTGCGCTTGTCCATGCCGTAAGCCAGGGCAGCTGCCGTAGGCTCGTTGATGATACGGCGCACTTTCAGGCCAGCAATTTCGCCAGCTTCTTTAGTGGCCTGGCGCTGGCTGTCGTTGAAGTAAGCAGGAACCGTTACAACAGCTTCTGAAACTTCTTGTCCGAGAAAATCTTCGGCTGTCTTCTTCATTTTTTGAAGAACCATGGCGCTGATTTCCTGTGGAGTATATAAGCGTCCGTCGATATCTACACGCGCGGTGCCGTTATCTCCTTTTACCACTTTATAAGGACTCATTTCTACTTCTCCGGAAACTTCGTCGAAGCGTTGGCCCATGAATCTTTTGATCGAGGCGACTGTCCGCGTGGGATTGGTGATCGCTTGCCGCTTGGCCGGATCGCCGATTTTACGCTCGCCGCCGTCCAAAAAAGCCACAACTGACGGGGTGGTGTTGCGCCCTTCGTCATTGTAAATCACAGTGGGCTCGTTGCCCTCCATTACTGCCACGCAAGAGTTGGTCGTACCAAGGTCGATACCTATAATCTTGCTCATGTTGGATTGATCTTTTGAGATGTTTGTCGATAATTGACAACCCATTCAGAGCAATACCCGTGCCATGATATAGCGGCCTGAGTGCTCAGGCGATTTTGTCAGGTAGTCTGTTGTTTAAGTGTTTGTTTGTCAGGAAGTTGGTGGGGTTTTGGACAATTTGACAGGTATGGCGCTAATCCAGATGGAATTCAGCTTCCAGCTTATCGCAATACACAGAAAAGTGACCGGACTCAAAGGTCGGACTACAGTCGATCCCTATAAATTGGAAATCGGCTTCGTTGAGCGTGAAGGATAGCTGTCTCTGCTCTTTTCCGGCCAATTGAATTCGGTCGAACCTGACCAGTTTCCTGATCGATGGGGTGACGGTGGCATAGTGGTCGCGAATAAAAAGCTGAATGATGTGATCGACCGTTTCCTTGTTTGGATTGGTAACAGAAAACGAAACCTTCACTGAGCGTTTGGCATCTGCTGGTTTGACAACCAGGTCTTTGTATTTAATGGCTGCCGTATAGTTGAGGCATTGGCCAAACTCGAATTGCGGTTTGAATTCTGCGGGAAGATCCTGGAGTACGCGATTTTCGGTGGTCTTGTGATCATAGGTCATTAAGGCATTGGGATATCGCGGATAGGTGATGGGGAGCCGGCCGGTAGGATTGACTCGTCCGCTGATGACTCCGGCTAGCGCTTTCCCGCCTGCTCTACCTGGATAATGGGCAGTGAGGATGGCTGGAATACCAGCTTCAAATCGGCTGATTAAGCGCGGGCGGCCGCCCAGCATGACCAGTATGACAGGTTTGCCGGTAGCCAGACAAGCCTGTGCGAGTTTTTCTTGTACGTCGGGCAAATAGAGGTCGTCGATGTTGCCTAGGAACTCGGTATAGCTGGCTTCGCCCAGGGCCAGTACGATATAATCGACGTCTTTTGCGGCCTTGGCCAGTCCGTCTGTATCTAGCAGGTCTTCGAAATCGCAGCCTGGGAAGTGACCGACCTGCCTTTGGCCAAACTCCTGAACCAATGCCTCCAGGAGATGTGGTTCGTCTGCCGGAGCCATTTCGTTGGTGCGTTCGCCCTGCCAGCTGTAGGTCCAGCCGCCATGCAGGCTGCGCAAACTGGTTGCGGCAGGTCCACAGACTAGGATTTTACTGGATGTAGAAAGTGGGAGGGTTTTTTCTTCATTCCGCAGCAGGACTACAGCTTCCTCAGCTGCCTGAATGCAGAGCTGCTCGCGCCTGGCGATTGGTGTGGTATCGGCCTTAGGCTGTGGAATGGGCTGCTCGAAAAGCCCGAGTTCTTCCTTGAGTTTCAGGATTCGCCGAACCGATTGATCGATGCGGGCTTCGCTGATTTCTCCTTTCTCTACCAGGTCGACTACCAGTTCTGGGAAGTCGACATCGAGTGGCGTCATGCTCATATCGATACCTGCCAGGATGGACATTTTGACGGCTGTTCTGTAGTCTTTTGCCACCTTGTGGAATAGGAATAGATAGCGGATGTCTTCCCAGTCGGTAACGATAACACCTTCGAACCCGAGCTCCTGCCGCAAGACGCGATCGAGCCAGAAGGGATCGGCGTGAAGAGGTATACCATTGAGCTCTGCCGAGTTGACCATAACGGTTCTGGCGCCGGCCTGGAGTCCAGCTACGAAGGGTGGCAAGTGTATCTGGCGTACCTGGCGCTCGTGGAGATAGGCGGGGGTCCGATCTTTTCCCGTGCGGGCATCTCCATACGCCAGATAGTGTTTGAGGCAGCTGACAGCACCCGTCTTTTCAATACCCCTGACGGCCGCTGCCGCCAGCTCGCCGGCCATGTGCGGATCTTCTCCAAAGCCTTCCCAAAGTCGTGGCCAGGCCGGATGACGGCCTACATCTGCTACGGGCGAAAACAGCCAGGGAATGCCTATTTCTAAAGTCTCTTCAGCGGCGATGGTAAACAGCTCTTCTACCAGCTGGGGGTTGGCACCCGCAGCTAATCCCAATTGTTGTGGATACAGGTGAGTATCCTGAATGTAATTGGCGCCATGAATGGTGTCGATGCCATACAGAATTGGGATGCCGAGCCTCGATTGAGCTGCTGTTTCTGTGACCTGGCCGATGATTTCCTTCCAGCGCTCTTTGGTGTGGGCGTGGGTACCGACATTGAGCATAGATCCTACGGCTTTTTCGGCCAGAATATTTTCCAGGCGCTTTTCATCTATAGTCAGTGGATCTTTGAGTTTGTAAGGCTTACCATGACAGATCATATCTATAGTGACCTGAGTCATTTGTCCGGCCTTTTCGGCCAGGCTCATCTGGTTGAGGAGTGCATCAATTTTCGACATGGCGGCAAGATATACCAAGCTGCCTAAAAGTTGTGATATGACACTTCGATATCAAACACAGTAGATGGTGAGGCGTTTATATGTCCCCAATCCCGATTTACTCGTTGTAAGTCAAAAAACGGAAGAATCATGCGTACGCTTTTTGTTTTAGCGCTATTACTGCCGCTGTTAGCCTCTTGCCAGAACAAACAGTCGGGCATAGTAGCCACCGATGGAGAAGCCGCCAGTGAGCGGGCCAATATGCCACAGGAGCCCGCTTTTCGGTACATGCCTCCTGATGAGGAAGGAGTCGTGATCCCGATCGAGAAGACCCCAGAAGAATGGGCTAATATCCTGAGCGAGAAGGAATTTTACGTCCTGCGCCAACATGGCACGGAGCGTTCTTTTACCGGCGATCTGCTCAACAACAAAGACGCTGGCGTATACACCTGCGCCGCATGTGGTCTGCCGCTATTTAGCTCAGAAACCAAATTCAGATCCGGAACGGGCTGGCCGTCCTTCTACGAGCCCATCCACCCCAACTATATTGAGGAGGAAGTCGACAACAGCTACGGCATGCGCCGAGTAGAGGTACACTGCGCTCGCTGTGGTGGCCACCAAGGCCACGTTTTTCCTGACGGGCCGGAACCTACGGGTTTGCGCTATTGTATAAATAGTGTTTCTCTGGATTTTAAACCCAACGAGAAGTAATTACTTTTGCCCACTCCATTGGCGAGTATTTACTCGCTGTCGTAGGGATCAATTTTCCCAAAGCTCTCCGACAGCGGTATAGCCAAAAGGTTCCATTTCAGGCTAGCAGTCTGAAATGGAATTCGCCCTCATAGTTCAACGGATAGAACGTGGGTTTCCTAAACCTAAGATGGTGGTTCGATTCCACCTGGGGGTACATCGCAAGCTCAGCGGTGGTGGTCTGCTTCGCTCTCCACCTGGGGGGGCTTCAAAACTTCAGTAGCAGCTTTCTATTCGAGCCACACGCTGCAACACTTTCTTATACCTCCCCGTGATTTTTCTCTATCGCTCCATTGTAGTGAGGACTCAGCCGCATCGGCCAAATTAAACAGCAACAGAGGTGGTAAAAAGGTAGGTTGAGAGGCAAATTACAAGCACTCGATCAGACATAATTATTTATGTTTGTGCTGTTTCGATTTTTACTAAAAACCTAAATGACCATGACTCATATTCAACATGCACCGTTAAACAGATTTTTCCTGCCCTTGGTGCTCTTCTTCAGTACAGCCACGCTATTCGCTCAAGATCAATACTGCGGGGGAGGAACCATATACAGACCCATCGTTGATGGGAATCACGATGTCGAAATACACGACAGGAGCAATCCTGAAGATGCGCTGTACGCGAACAGTTCTGATTTAGAGATGGTGACCGATCACAACACCGTTCAAGGCAAACAAGAGATCGGGCTGAAATTCACGAATATTTTCCTCCCTGCGAATGCCGTAATCACCAATGCATACATCGAGTTTACCGTCGATGATGATACCAGCGAGCCAACAGACCTGGTCATCGATATTGATCCGACAGCCTCGGAAGCGACCTTTCAAGCACGCATCAGTCAACCTCCAGCGAGATTGGAAAAAGCCTATGTGCGTTGGTTCGGTATACCTGCTTGGGATCGCGATGTTTCACCATTCGAAAGAACACCTGATTTAAGCGGCCTGATCCAGGCATACAGAAGCGGCCTACGTCAAGGCAATCCAAATGAGATCAGAGAGATCATGTTCTGGATTACTGGAACCGGATCGAGATCTGCAAAGTCTTTTGAAGGCGGTGGGCCACCTGTGCTTCACATAGAATATAAGTTTCCATGTAGAGAATAATTAAATACCATCTAACGCCCACACTGTGTCGAAGATCGAAAAAGCCGATTACTACGAGATGCGTCGTCGCATCGAAGAACTTGAGGAGAAAACCAAAAGCAAAGACATCTGGGACATCATCAGTGTCATCAGCTCGTTCTTGATACCATTATCCATCTTTGTTGGGACCATGGTCATCAGTAGGGCAGATCAGCGTCAGCAACAGGAACTGGCCAGAATTGAGTCCGAAAGGCAAGCTGAACTGGCTCGAATAGAGCAAGGAATAGACCAGGCGCAACTGATTGCCGCTTTTTTGGAGCCGCTTGTGGCCCCAGATTCGCAAAGGCAGCGTGTCGCGATAGAATCTATTCAGTTGGCGCTTCCTAAGAAAGGCAAAGAGTTTATCGACCGAATCAGGCGTAGGCATATTGGTGGAGCCTTAGAGCAGTATATAGAAGAATCTTTGGGATTCAGCGAGCTGATCGAATCTTTCAATCTTCAGATCGATAAGCTGTATGCCGATGACCCAGAACGACAACTAGCCGGCAAAAATGAGATTCTCAATGAATGGTTTGTGTCCACTGCGGCAGAAAATTATCCAGACCCCGATGAGTATTTCTCAGATCTCATCACGGCCCTGATGGATTATTTAGATTATTACACAGACTATTACTTTGGGGACGAAGAAGTAGCGCAAGGTCTGGTCAATACGCTCTCCATATTTAAAAGTCTAGATGACCCCATCTTCGATGATTTTGCTGAAAACATCTACCATTTTGCCCAAATGGTTCGAGAAGACTACGACAGCGAGCATGAGCAGATCAATCTACTGTATCAGCAAATCAAAGAAAGGAGCGGTAACTGACAATAGTCAGCTCACCTCTGTCAGAAGCGTTTGGCCAAAATTTGAACATTACCCCTACCTTGTGGTTTTAAAGGCCTTACGTCTATAAGTATGCAGCTCCATAAAAAAGTCAACCTCATCTTCTATCGCTTTAAAGAGCGCGGCCTGGAGGTGTTCTTGCTCAATAAGTCTGACGAGTGGGGCCTTCCTGAAGGGGAGGTGTCTCAGGAAGGACAACCAGACTGCATAGAGCTGGATCCCAGCGATGAGCGAGACGAAGCTTTGGCTATGGAGGGTGACTGGCATGAGATTCCCAGCCTGAAAGGCATGCTGTATGAAGACGCACAACTCTTGAAGGAAAAGCTCAAAGACATCGAGGGCGGAGCTTATGTCACCATCAAAGACGCGCTCAAAAAGCGTCTGTCTCCTGCTCAGTACAAATTCCTGAAAGAACTAAAGGATGTACTGATGGATCGCAACTCCGTCCGAGACATCTAATCAAAACCTCGTGGCGTTCGAGGGACGAGAACCCGCGAGCGTTCGTTGAAATCCTTACTAATACAAAGCGATAGCCTTCTACTATCTGAGAAGACCTCTTCCTCGTCTCCTCTCCGGAGAGGGTGCTTTTTTTGTCAATCCCATCTTTTTCCCTTCCCTTTGCCCCCCCTCTTTCTCTGGTCTTTGGCTAAGAGAAGGGGCCCCTTCCCCTCCTCACGCGTGGGAGCAAGAAGACTTGATTGCATGCGGTCTGATCAATCTTGAGTACTTCTTAAGTTAGAACCTGCTCAAGTCCTCAACCCATCACGCGCTCCACTTCCATCATAGCTCGTTCCACCAGCTGCTCGAAAGTGAGCTTGGAATTGTCGATCACGATAGCATCATCTGCTTTTTTGAGTGGACTATCTGACCGGCTCGAATCGATGCGGTCTCTTTCTTTGAGGTTGGCTATGACTTCTTCCAGATTAGCCGATTGGCCACGCTCTTGAAGCTCCATCAGCCTTCTCTGGGCACGGACTTCCAAATCGGCAACGAGGAATAGCTTAAGATCGGCATGAGGAAAGACAACGGTGCCGATATCCCGACCATCCATCACCACAGCACCTTCGCTGCCCATACGCCTTTGTTGAGCCACCATGGCCCGGCGAACGGCAGAGATGGTAGCAACCGGACTCACGAGCTGACTGACCTCCAGACTGCGGATGTCTCGCTCTACATCTTGTCCATTGAGTAAGGTAATATTGGAAGCTTCCCCATACTCGGAAGATCGCATAAAGTCGATCTGTATTTCTTCCAGGGCGCTACGGATGCGCTGCTCATCGTCCAGATCTATGCTGTGTTGAATAAAGTATAGCGTAACCGCCCGATACATGGCACCAGTATCCACGTAGCGATAACCCAGGCGTTGGGCCAGGGTACGTGCCAGACTGCTTTTTCCGCAGCCACTGAAACCATCAATAGCAATAGTGATCGGGTGAGGCATAGACGAATGTACGCCCCTTAATCAATACTCGTCTTCGTTGAAGAAAAAATCATCTTTTCTAGGATAGTCAGGCCAGATTTCTACGATGGTCTCGTAGACTTCCTCCTCGTCCTCCAGGGCTTGAAGGTTCTCAATGACCTCAAGTGGCCGACCGGAGCGAACGGCATAGTCAATCAACTCGTCACGAGTTGCGGGCCAGGGAGCATCCTCCAAATGAGAAGCCAGTTCTAAGGTCCAATACATAGTAAACGCTCGTTGGTTCTAATCAATAAATTTTGCTTAAATCAAAAGGTTCGCATTCTTATGCGCCTCTACTTAGAAGTATGAGGCTAATGGGCGAATTGTTTGATTTTCGGCGAGCAAATGTAAATTTTCATAGCCAAAAATTTATCATATTGAGATAAAAAAACGTTAGTCGGCTGACTGTCAGTTATTTATATCGACCAATGATGGTGTATGGCTTTGATTCGTAACCGGGGGGAATGCGCCCTATCCTGCTGGAATTGCTTGGGCCCGTAGGGTCTACAAAAATGTAACGCTGACCGTCTAAGATGAAATCGTCGCCCTTTACCTCTGAAGTAGCCACAGCAACCGTCAGGTGGTCATCGTAAGCGATGACGGCCATCGGTAGATCGAGTAGGTCTCTGACCAGGGCAAAAAATAAAGCTGAGCGGTCTTCGCAATCGCTAAAATCGTATTTGAATAGTTCTTCTGGCACCATGGGCTTAGAACGCCCGAAATGCTCATTATCCTCCTTGTAGTCGAAGGCCGAGCGGGTAAAGCTGGCCAGGTACTCCAGGCGACCCTGTAGATCTAGGTTTAGCTCCAACATCGAACGGCGCAGCTGCGGCAATAAACTGGCACTCAGTACCGGAGAGAAAGGCGTTTCCAGATAGCAGTATTCATCTACAAAGGGATAGTCGGCCATGATGTCGACCATGGTAGCATCGTAATCTACTTCCAGGGACTGCGAATTGCCGTGAAAGCTGAAATTCAGGCGCTTGTGCTGGGGTCTGCTGTTTAGTTCCGGCCAACTGGGCAACTTAAAACTGAAACTCCGACCACGAGGATTGGGCCTGCGGTTATAAATGTATAGCGACTGACGAACGGTACACTCCCCGTTCAGGCAACTTACATTGGCATACGAGCGACCGCTGTCGTCTATGATCGGCACTTCAAAAAGCTCTTCGTCAGTATATACATTCACGAATGCTCCGGATGAGCGAAAGGTGAGCCTGGCATCAAAGCCAGCTTCTGCTAAGAGGTCAAACAAGCCAATCTCCCGCGCAGAAGAGTAATCTCCATCATAGATATAGGCCATACAGTTGCGCGCCAGTTTGTAAAACAAGTAGTCGTTGAGCTGGTAGCGCTCTCGTGCCTCGTTCAGACTGTTCAGAAAAACATAGCTGGGCCTGGATTGCAAGTCCGTATAGCCACGATCTATGGCTGCATAATTTAGGCTACGAGGAATGTCAATACGCATAGCCGGGTCAAACTCAACCTGAATGCGCTGGCCGTAAAAGTCTATCGCAAAGCGTTCCCACGAAGCTTCCACATCGGCTTTGTGCAAGCCGGAGCTGGTGAGAAAACATACGGCAACAAGGAAAAAAAGTGCAAAACGCTGGATCATAGCTCAGCGAGAGATTACTGGGGGATTAGAAAATATACTCAAGACGAAGTGGTCTGGGACCCCATCTTGAGTATATACTCGCTTTCGAAGTGGTTATTTTCCCAACTTTGAGCCAAAGGCGATCACCGAAGGTAAACCACTTCGAGAGCGGTATAGATCGAGAGGGGTTTTTGAGAATAGTCCGGTAAAGCTGGAAACGCGTTTCCAACGCCACTCTATATACGTTCACAAGCTACAAACTAGTATGGCAGAATTCGACCTTTGGCGAATTTCTATGCGCAGTTGAACTACAAATGAATATTTTATTTGTTCAATTGCCTCAACTGGGCTTGCCGCCCGCTCCGCGGATGTTGACGATCTTTCTCAACAAATCAAACCAAAATGGAGCGCCCAGGCTAATAGCTAGTGCAGTAAGGATGAATCCGAGCAACTTGGTTATCAACTCCATGATACTCATCGATCGTACATCGATACCTTCCCAACCCAGACCAAGCGGAGAACTGATGAGTTCGAGTTCATCTCTGATCAGATTGAGTTGCTGAACGGTAGCTGCTCTACGCGCTTCCAATTCTTCTTCGGTCAGTACCTCACCATTGTCCAAAACGCCGGCATCTTCCAGGATCATTCGCCTCAGGTCAGTCACGCTCAGGCGTTCGGGGCTTACATTGGAATCTGGCGAACTGTAGTAAAAGTAGCCTTCGTCTTCTGCGCCATCAGCAGACTGCCCGATGCCGCCCGGGGTATAGGTACTTCCATCAGCTGCCTGACCAATACCGGGCGTGTAGCCATTGGACGGACTGCTGTAGGTGCTGGATGTATTGGTCTGTCGCTGATTGATCATTTCCTCCTCATTGACCAGGCTGACGGCCGTTTGGTACAGCTCGTTGCGCAGGTCTTCGTCTATGCTCAGCCTTTCGTACATCGCGATGGTATCGGCATTGAAGAGCACGGCAATTCCCAGGCCCATATACACCAGTATCTTCTGGGTGTTTCGCTTAAACCAGCCCGACGCCCGATCCATGACATTATTGTACCAGTTCTGGACCTCCAGCCTGAACATATCTACTTGTCCGCCGGACTCTCGCCACAATTGTTGCAGCACATTTTTGAGATCGTCATCCGGCAGCTGTTCGATTTTAGCTTCCAGTTCACTGTAATCTGCATTGCCCAGGATCACATCGAATAAGATCGACTGAAAAGTTTCTGCACTGATATAGGAAGGCGGCCCAGAGGTCTGACGACCGTATTGCTGAGTCAGGTGTCTGTACAGACTATTTTGCTGGAAGGCAAGGAGTAGCGTTTCATTTTCATCATCGCTGGCCAGCATATTGCGCAGGCCTTTGATCAGGTTACGACCGCGGAGACTAAAAAAGGAGGATATCAGCTCCATCAGCGTCGTTGCCAGCAGGCTCAGCAGCAGCAAGACGAAGATGATACCTACAACAACCGTCAGAATTTGCATATGGAAGACATGGAATGGGTGGCTGACCGCCAAGTTAAAGCATTATTCAAAATATCCGATACTGCCACCTACCCAGGTTTTGCCTTTATTGTAGCGTACGCCCACCATTTCTCCCTTCGACAGGCGTACTAAGTTGTTGATCAGCATTGGTGCCGCTTCGCCGGGAGGCCATAAATACATCATACGCACTTCGGCCTTAGCCGGTATATCCAGGGTGTCGACCAGCGGCTCGTAAGTGACTTTCTGCTGCAAAATGTAATTCTCCGGATCGGGAACAGCCTTTAGGTCTTCAAGAGTTGGGTTTAAGTTAATGCCCTGTCCCGCGAAGCTGTAGAGTGGTTTTAATACGTACTTCCGCAGGTCGGTAGCTTCCACAAAGCTTCCGTTCCCCGAGCTCGTGCTTGAATTATGAGCGTTGGGCTGGTCTTTATCTCCAAGTACATCCTTCAAGAAGTAGCTTTTTGGCACGTACGGGCTATCAAACAAAGGAAGGGTATGCTTAGAGAGCATGGCAAACCAATCGGGGTGCCCTGCCCAGCTTACATCGACCTCTTCTGTCATATGGAAAGACAGATCAAAATCGGTTCGCTTCAACAGTTCATCAAAAATCACTCGGTTGAATATGCGCTTAATGCGGACCTGTCGGCCATCCTTGGTGTAGTATAGCTTATCGCCTTTCCGTTCGACTTCGCTTATGCAAAGCACCTGCAAGCCCAATTGCTTTTGGGCCAGCTCAAAATCGATCTGGGTTGTCTGCTTGTCAGGCTCTACTTCGAGCAATACGACTTCTTCAGGATCTTCGCCGTCCAGTATACAGTCAGCGAGTATACGGTGGTAGTCTTCGACGCTCAATCCGCCAAAGCGGCTGGTAAAGTGCTCGGGAATATCAAAAAACTCGCGATAGCCAGCTGCCAATACATCTTGAAAAAAATACAGAGAAGGAAATCCCTGAGCTTCTACAAGTTGCGGTATGACTTTTCCTTCATCGTCCATGCAAAGCCCGAAGTCCATCTGTAGGAAGAGCGGATGTGGGGTGCGCCCGGGCACCGCCTGACCACTGGGAATGGCACCCGGCGCATGCTCAAAAAAGCGCTCGCTGGTCACTACATCGATAATGTCTTTTCCCGCCTCAAGCAGGCGCGCTTTAAGGTAGGCGGGAATGAAAACGGGGGTTTCGGATACTTGAAACTTGGGCGCAACTCCTGCCTGTTCGCTTAGCCAGGCTAACAAGGCATCGTGGCTGCTTTGCTTGAAAGCGCCATTATAGGCTTGACGTAAATGGGTGATCATGTCCTAATTGAGCAATTTGGACTTAGATAGGTTCAGACTGAGATCTTAGCACTCAGGAATAGGAGCTGGTCGTTAGGCCAGCCATCCTGTGCAATTCCTCAATGGCGTATTCTAAAAAGCCAGGAATGACCGTATCGTGTGTCCGGTTGATTTTTCTGGGATCCATTAAGTCACCGATCATACGCAGCCACTTATCTCGGCCGTGCTCGGCAACAACTTCGGTTTTAATTTCCGGGCGACTAAAGTGAGCCAACATACCCTCCGGGTCGGCTTCGGGGTGAAACTGAGTACCTAGAATTTCGGGAGAAAATCGAATGGCCATAATGGCTCTCTCCAATGGAATGTGTGGGCGCTTCTTTTCCAGGCAAAGCACCTTAGCTCCCATTTCTTCCATTCGCTTTTTATCGGGCTGAATGGCTTGAAATCTTCTGAAGTCCGCAGCATAAAATACAGCACGTAGCTGCCCCAATTGGGGGTCATCCTTACCAGCTTGCGTCAAATGCACGGGAAAAGTCCCGAAACTGATGCTTTTGCGAGCTCCGACCTGCGCAAGTCTAAAATGATGAACCGCCATCTGGAAGGAGTGGCAGATCAGGAAGAGGAACTTCTTTTGGTCGCTGCGCTGATTGTGTACCCACAACTTGTCCAGCCACTGGAAATAGGCCTCGCCCCAGCCATCGTATTCTCTGGGGTCTCCTGGTCCGCCGGAGCTGATGAAGATGTCGAAGTCTTCCAGTTTGGGCACGGCGCCTTCTACTCGTACATCAAATACGCGGTACTCGATATCGCTGGCGAAGCGATCAACGATTTCTTTAATACAGCGCATGCCTTGGTTGGGGATGCCGTTGTATAGGTCGAGTATAGCGAGTTGCAGTTTGCTCATGGGAATATCAAAAGGGCAAGAGCCAGGTACCTAAATGGTCTAGACTTTTGCAGATTCGCGTACAAAGGTACCCCAAGTGAGGTTGTCTTTTCCATCTTCATGTGCCTGGGCGACTTCAATGGCATACTTGGCGGCATGCTCAACTACCCAATCGAAGTTTTCCTGGCCCACACTGAACAAGTCTGCGTCGGGAGCCGGATTGCAAAAATCGATGGCATAAGGTATGCCGTCTCGGACTGCAAATTCAACGGTATTGAAGTCGTAGCCCAGGTAGTTGTTGAGCGCCAGAACTTGCTGGTGTATGGTTTCCAGCAGGTCTTCAGACACATCGTGATGACAGCGATAACGCTCGTGAAAAGGGTTTCGCGGCTCGTAGTGCATGATTTTTACATACTTGCGGCCCAGGCAGTAGCATCTAAAGTAGCTGGTGAATTCGATGGCTTCCTGCAGCATCATTACCAAATGCTCGGTTTCGGCATGGGCTTTCCAAAGGTCATCGGCATTGTAGAGTTTGTAAACGCTCTTCCAACCGCCTCCCGCATGGGGCTTCATAAAAGCCGGCCAGCCGATGTATGCAAACATTTCTTCCCAATCCAGGGGGTACTTGAGGTTGGTAAAACTCTCTTCGCTGGTATCGTCTGGCATCTTATTGCTGGGCAGCAAGACCGTTTTAGGCACGGCAACACCTGCGCGTGTCAGGGCGAGCACGTTGTTGAAGAATTTCTCGTCGCTGCTCCACCAAAAAGGATTGTTGATAACGGCGGTGCCGGTAGCTGCCGCATTCTTGAGCATGGCTCTATAAAAAGGAACATCCTGGGAAATGCGGTCAATGATGACGGCATAGCCAGGATTTTTGCCTTGTTGCACCATACCGATCTGAACGGGCTCGGCCATAATGCCGTCGGGTGCAGTTTGATTAATGCGCTCAATTAGTGCCGGTGGAAATGACCTTTCCTTACCGAAAAGAATGCCAATTTTTTTCATGGTGGAAAAGTAAGTAATTGTCGGCAAAGCCGACAATTACTTATCAATTTCTTGCCGTGAAGGCCTGAAATTTAATTTCAATCTAAGTGGAATTACCTGCCGTAGATAAAATTGGCTCCCTTGGTTCCGTAGACAAAATCTCGGGCAGCTTTGTCCATATCGACTACGCGCAACCGGCCGTTTCGCTGGAAGGTACCCACAATCAAACCCGTTTTTACATCGATGACCTTAATCCAAAGGTGACTAATGCCATCTGCCGTATTCCACATTTGCGACTCGCTGGTATTGCGGGTTCTGTATCGGAGGAGGTAATCGTAATCACCCTGGTCGAAGAAACGCTCGCGAATAACGCCATTGTTTTGATCGGTGAGGGTGGAATCGGAAAGGACAAGCTGAACATTTTGATTGTTCAGGTCCTGGTATCTGACGTTATCACCAACAATTTGGTGACCAGCTTTTCGGAGTTCTCTGACCAAGGCTACCTCTAGCTCTGTGATGCCCGCATCTCGGACAATAAAGATCCTCGAGCTATCTGGTAGTGGTTCCTGGAAATCTGAGTGAATATTAAATTGTACGGGGCTGCAAGAAGTGAGTACCGCAATGGATGAAAAGACGACTGCGACGATGCCGAAGCGAATGAGGTTCTTTTTCATGGTTGGGGATTTTTGTTCTACTTCTAATACAATTGACAGGGCTTTTTGCTTGTTAGGGAAATCTTAAAAAACCTATTCTAAGGCAATTGATTTTACCAATTGTACCACCCGATTAAAATATTTGGAAAAAAACCTTAGCGCAGTAGTACGGCATGGCCTGAAACCTCGCGTCTGATCGCTTCCTCATTTGCCATCAACTCGTATTCAAGAGACCAAATATAGACCCCAGTTGCTGCTGGTTTTTCATTGATTTTCCCTGGCCATGCAGGGGCCATATTATCATCTTCTGTATACACCAAACTCCCCCAGCGATCAAACACCTGAAA
>JBCBVN010000027.1:0-21742 GCA_039817625.1 Bacteroidota bacterium | reverse complement strand
CGAATCGCGATCGTGTACGTCTACTACCCTCGATAGGGTTTCTGTGGCTACCACCAGGCACCGCTTTGCCATACCCGATTGTATGAACGCTTGCGCATGAATGATGCCTTGCACCCAGCCCGGGCAGCCGAACAACAGATCATACCCCACACAAGCAGGATTTTTAATGCCCATTTGCTGCTTGATACGAGATGCGAGGCTCGGTACCGCGTCTGACTGTATGGTTTGGGCCCGCACGTCTCCAAAATTGTGGGCCACGATCAATTGATCAATAAACTCCTGATCGATTCCAGCATCTTCTACCGCTCGCTTGGCAGCTATGGCGCCTATATCCGAAGCCACGAGCTTTTCACAAACATGTCGCCTTTCTGCAATTCCGGTTATCGCTTCAAATTTTTGTGCGATCTTTTCGTGCGGATCGGCGTATGCTTCACCTCGTTCGTCATAAAATTGGTTTCCGGAAAACTCCTCATTAGTAACGATCTGCTCAGGCACATAGCTACCCGTACCAGTCATCACCACCCTAATATTTTGCATGTCCTTATATTTTCCCTATTGTTGGCAACAACAAACATTGCCTAAACAATTTGATTAACAGTTGTCTCAACAGGCTTTAATTTCACCATTTTACGATCTCTAAGAGATTGCTTTGCCATGCCGAAACAAAAAACGGATGATCTGATGCGGCTCATCAACTCGCTGAGTCGAGCTGAAAAACGCCATTTTCGCGCTTTTGTTAAGCGCAACCAGGCACAGGAAGCCGACATCTTGTTTCTCCAGCTATTCAACCAGCTAGAGGCTGCGGGCTATTATGATGAAGAAGCCGTACTCAAGCGCATCACAGGCTTGCGCAAGAGGCAACTCTCCAACATCAAAGGTCATCTCTACAAACAATTGCTCATCAGCCTTCGGCTGCTTCACGGCAGCAGAGATATCGAAATTCAGCTTCGCGAACAGATCGATCACGCCAGAGTACTATATACCAAAGGCCTGTATCAGCAAGCACTGGATGTACTCGACAAGGCCAAGAAAGACGCGCTCAAGTCCGAGTTTGAGCTCGTCGCCCTGGAGATCGCCCAATTCGAAAAACTCATTGAGGCTCAACACATCAGCCGTGGCATCGAAAGTCGGGCTGAGGAACTCACCCATCAGTGCGCCCAGTTGGTAAATAACCTGGCAGCAACCGACCACTACGCCAACCTGGCCATACAGATGTACAGCCACTACCTCAAGCAAGGACTGGTCATCAACAAACAAGAGCTGCATTCGGTAGAAGAGCTATTCGCCGACCGGCTGCTATTCGGCGATTTCGAGCAACTCAATTTTTGGGGTCAAGTACACCATTGTCAGGCCTACTACTGGTACCATCATATCAGACAAGAGTTTCCCCTCTGCTACCGACATACCCAACGACTCATCGATCTCTACGAGGCTAATCAGGCCATGATCGAACGCAAACCCGATCTCTACCTCAGGGCCCTGCACAACCACCTGAGCAATCTCTTCAATATGTGGCGACACGATCGCTATGCAGAAGCCCTACCCCTACTTCTCAGTCTTCCACGCACCTACAAGCCCAAATACGACTTCAACACCGAGGCCCTGTTCCAACAGTATCGATTTACTCACGTAATCATGCTGTACTTCCTGGAGGGTCGATTTACAGATGGACTGAAGCTCGTTCCAGAACTCACCCAAATCATAGACGAGGATCGCTACCACTGGGACGAGTACCGCAATCTCGTTTTCAACTACCGCATTGCTTGCTTGTACTTCGGCAGTGGCGACCCCGAAACCGCTATTGACTATCTGAATCGCATCATCAATAAGCGAAGCCCCGATTATCGCTCAGACATACAGGCCTATGCCCGCATCCTGAGCCTCATCTGCCACTTCGAGCTGGGCAATGTTCAACTGGTGGAATACCAAGTTAAATCCGTCTATCGCTTTTTGGCCAAAGTCGAGCATCTACAGGAAACTCAAAAAGTCATATTCAGATTCCTGCGCCGCATCCCGCGCATCCGTGAGGAGGAAATTCGTGATGAATTTATCCAGCTCAAAAAACAATACGACACCGTCTCACAAAACCCGTTCGAGCGCCGCCCTACCCTGTACCTCGACATCAGTAGCTGGCTGGAGAGCAATATCGAAGGCGTCGCCGTGGAAGACGTCATCCGAAAGAAGTTTCTAGCAAGTAAGAGTTCCTCCTAGACATCTTTAGACGAACCCTTTGCTAGCTAGATGTTCCTCAGAAGTGTCGAAGTCGGCCTTATTTCAACTCCAACTCCACCATCTGCTCAACGCCGTCTAAGGTAAACTTCAACTCATAAGTGCCAGCGGGCAAATAGTACTTTCCATTATCTGCGGCTTCGAGCACAATAGGCTTCTCATCTTCCTCTTGCTCTGCCCGGAGTAGCTCCTGTAAGTCTGCAACCATATCCGCATCATAGCTCATATCGTAGGCAAAGTCACTCAAGCCAAATGGCAAATCGGCCTGGGTGGTATAGAGCGTTGGCCCTTCGGCTACACTGAGTTCGAAGTCGACTTGGCCAGAGGCGGGTGCATAGACGGCAATATCCATGCTTGGCTCTGTATCCGAATACCAGCTAGCACTGCCCCATCGCCTGCTGCTTCTCCTGGATTTAGGCTGGAAGACCGTAAAGCCTTGTCCACCCTCCAACTGTTGAAGGTTGGCCAGATCCGCCTGATAAATAGAACGGCCATGGGTGCCGATCAGCAGGTGATTGGCTCTGGCCTGAATCACCAGGTCGTGAACGGCCACCCGGGGCAAGGTTTCGGCCAGATAAAAAGTAGAACCGCCATCCATACTGGTATATAGTCCATGGTCTGTGCCCACAAACAACAGATCTGGATTGGTTGGGTCTTCGGCTATGACGTTGACCGGTTCCATAGGGAGATCGGTGCCGATAGGCTGCCAGGTATCGCCATAGTCTTCAGACCGATAAACCAGCGCTCGGAAATCATCGTTGCGATAGCCATTCAACGTCAAATAAACCCGACCTTCCTCATGACTGCTGGCCAGTATGCGAGACACCCACAATCCGGTGGGAAGATTCCGATCTATGGCAGTCCAACTAAATCCTCCATCTTTTGAGCGGTATACCTTCCCATCGTCGCTGCCCGTGTAGAGTAAACCAAAACTCAGCGGGCTTTCATGTATGCTCGCCAGCGTACCAAATGGTACATCGCCAGCCTGTCCACCTGCCGTCAGGTCATCACTGATGGTCTCCCAGTCGTCTCCTCGATTGAGGCTGCGATGCAGGTGATTGCTGCCAAAATAGATGATGTCGGGATTGTGGACCGACATATGTATGGGCGACTGCCAGTTCCAACGGTAGGGGCGCTCGCCCAGCTCGTGCTGGGGGGTGATGTAAGCGCGCTCGCCCTTGGCCGGGTTCATACGGAAGTAATTGCCAAACTGGAAGCCGGTATAGACCGTCTCGTTATCGCGTGGATCTATCACGACCTGCATACCGTCGCCACCCATGATGCGCTCGTAGGGGTACTGGCCCTCTTGCAGCCACCTGACACTAGTCTCATAGCGGGCATGTGGACCGCGCCAAACGCCATTGTCTTGCAGGCCGCCATAGACGCGGTAGCCGTCGGGATGATTATCGACCGCTACGGTATAGAATTGTCCCACCTCGGGGCTGTTGCACTTGATCCAGTTTTCGCCCCCATCATAGCTGATGTTGATGCCCCCGTCATTTCCATTCACCAGATGATCTGTGTTTTTGGGGTTGATCCAGAGCGCGTGATGGTCGGCGTGCACATTCTCAGCGTTGACACCAAACCAGTTGGCCCCACCATCGGTCGATTTCAGGATGGGTACTCCCATAACGTAGAGCTCGTCAGGATCAGTTGGGCTCACCCTGATCTGCCCAAAATAGTAGCCATAGCTGTTGTAGACCCCATCGATATAGTCGTCGTGCGTCTTGACCCACTTGCCCATTTCTCTATCGAAGCGATAGACTTCAAGGCCAACCACCGGCGTATCGAATAGCTGCCGGTTGGCATCTTCCAGGTAGTTGATCAGGTCCTGAATGGTCAGACTTCCGCCCTCCAGGCGTTCGCGCAGCAGCTCTGCTGTTAGTTCTTCAGGGAATCCGTTATTGCGCAAAAATCCTTCCAATTGGTAGGTGGGCAGGTTTTGGACTTCCGCAGGTCGCATCTCCTCCAGCTCCTGCTTGGTCAGCACATAGGGATCATCGTCTTCTGCTGGCCTTCGGGCATAATTGTCCATCGATGCATATAGCTGTGGTTCCCCGTCCGCATCGTGTGAAAGCGCCAGTCCGATACGACCATTCGTCGCCGCTTGAGGCCATCCGCTACCGGTGCCGCTTATTTTGGCCCAGGTTTCGCCATGGTCGACAGAGTACCAGATGGCCGAACCCTCTCCCGATTCGGTAAAATCCCAGGCTTTGCGGCTGCGCTCCCAAGTAGCAGCATAGAATTCTCCCGGACGTGTTGGATCGCGAACCAGGTCAACCGCACCTGTCTTTTCATCCATGCGCAGCATCCGCTCCCAGTTCCGGCCACCATCGACTGACCGATACACACCTCGCTCGTCATTTTCGGTATACAGGTGGCCGAGCGCTGCTACCCAAACCGTATCACCAGAGCTCTGATCTACAATCACCCGACCAATGTGGTGGGTTTCCGCGAGTCCCAGATGCTGCCAGGTTTGTCCTTTATCGTCGCTGCGGTAAATACCGTCACCCGCATAACTACTGCGGCTGCTGTTCACCTCGCCGGTTCCCAGATAGATTCGGCCTGTATTCCAGTTCACATCCAGTGCGCCGATGGTCATTACCCGCTCGTGCTGAAACAAAGGTGTGAAGGTCGTCCCGTTATTATTGGTATGCCACAATCCGCCAGAGGCATAGGCCACAAAAAACTCTGTCGGATCATCGGGATTGACCGCCAGGTCTGTTACTCGTCCCGACATGATGGTCGGCCCGACATTGGTCATCGACCAATGAGCAACGGGGTTAGCCCCCCAATTCTCCATCAGGCGCTCGTAAGCAGCCATCCGCTCTGAAGCGGGAGTTTGGGCAGAAATAAACGTAAAAGAAAAGGTGAATAGTAGGAAAGGCAGTAGACGCATGCACATTGTTTTTTTAGCGGAGCTAAGTTAAGGGATAAGCTCGTTACCACTCGCCGGGATTTGCTCGGCTGGCGCCATCGCAGGGAAAACTCAGCTAGCGCTGAGTGGGACAAGGGAAGTCGCCGAAAGGCCCCTAATCCCACGACCAAAGGCTGGAAACTCTCGCCAAAGCGGAGGAGTAATCACAAGACAACCCTTACATTTCCTTCTAACACTGCAAAATTGGATCAAAACTGATAAAACTAATGTGCAGCTCGTCTTCTTGTTACATTGTAAACTGAAGGAAAAATGTTCAGTCACAACCAAACCCAAATCTCCCAGAGCACCACCCACTATACAATCAATTGGCAGGGGAAAGCGGTCACCTTTCAAGATTGGATAGAGCTTTGTCAATCCAGCCCTGATTTTGTCCAAGCTTTTTCTCAATTGCTTACTGATAGCGATTATGAAGCATTCTTTTGGGAAGTGAAACCTATTACTCAAGAGAAAATATATGCACAATTCGAGTTTGTTCTCGTGGAAAGCCGCATGCTCCCTGATATATCAGCAAACCCCAAATCATTCTTAGCCAAGTTCGAATCAGGAGGATTAGTGACTAGCTTTCCAAACCTGGGCGGTGATGCCCAGCTCGTTGTTCCGTTTCCAATAACAGATCAATCAATTTATGGGCATTTGGCCAGCTTTCTAAGGCGAGCACCAAAAGATCAAATATTTGCATTTTGGCAAAAAGCTGCGCAAGCCTACGAATTACAAATCGGACAAAATCCCAAATGGCTAAGTACGGCGGGCTTAGGGGTACCGTGGCTACATCTGAGAATTGATTCAAGACCGAAGTATTATCGCCATAAGCCGTATGAGGGATAAGCTCATTACCACTCGCCGGGATTTGCTCGGCTATCGCTATCGCAAGGAAAACTCAGCTATCGCTGAGTGGAACAACGGAAATCATCACAAGGTCGCCCCAAAGCGCCTAGTCCCACGACCGAAGGGAGTTATCCCAGCACCACCGATAGGTGTGCACATCCCGCGACCGAAGGGAGTTATCCCAGCGCCATCGATAGGTGCGCTAATCCCACGACCGAAGGTTGAAAGCTCTTGCCAAAGCGGAGGAGTCGTCACACGAGGGCGATAGCCCGAGTCATCACCCCTGGCTCGTGCCGGCCAACGCCTTAGCACGAGTGATCACGCGACCGGGTATGGCGTAGACGAATGCGCGGATGGGCTCGATGTGGTAGATCATCAAGACGTGAGCAGCCACGAAGGATGCTGCGCCTATACCCGCTGCCCAACCGGAAAAAGCATCTTTGAAGAAGAACGAAATGCCCAAGCCCGACCAGGTGCCGTACAGTATGACATAATGCACACAGTAGATCGTGAGGGTTTCGGTACCGATCTTAGTGAACAAGCGGGGAATCTTGGGGATACGGGGTATCACAAACATGAAGATGGCAAAGCAGATAAAGACTTGCCCCAGCCTATAAAACAGGTAGTTGTAGTTGGCTACCCCCTTGAAGACCGACCAGTCTGTATACTGATAGAGTACCATCAAAAAGGCACCAGAAAGAGTACACAAGGCGTAACCGAGTGCTGCTACCACCAGCGGAAGTCTAATTCCAAAAGCCCACGATGGTCGAGCATGCAGCAGTTGGCCGATGGCGGCACCGATAAATACATAACCCAGCCATGGGAAGATGGTAAACTGCGAACCGAAATCTCTCGTCCAGAAGTTGGCGATAATGGTGGGCCAGGTCGACCAGTCGATGCCCATACGCACAGGCTCCAGCAGGAAGATTGCGGTACCCAGGGCCAGAAACAGTGGCCACAATTTGATGCGCAGCTCCTGGGCAATGACGTACAAACCACAGACGCCCAACAAGCCGATGCCTATGCAGTGCAAGACATCGAGGCTGTAGTACCAGGCGGGCAGGAACCCGGCTAGCAGGACGAATACGTTGATCTTGAGCAAGGTGCCTAGCACGACGAGCATACCGCCACGCCTGACACCCTTCTGCCAGCGGATATTCTCCTCGGCGGGACGGCCGTCGCGCAGCAATAAGTAGGCAAAAACTAAGCCCGTGATGCTAAAAAATACCGGTGCCGTGAGCCCGCGCATAAACAGCCAGAGTGCGTAAACCGGGTGCGATAAATCGCGGGCCGAGTCACTGAGGGTCACATCGACGAAGTGCCCTTGCAACATCATTAAGATGGCAAATGCCCGGAGTAAATCGATAAATACGAGTCGGCCGCCCGATGGTTGTACTGACCGGAGCGGCGCAATTTTGGCCAACTTCAATGTTCCGAATTTTAGTGGAGCGGGTAGGCGGTCACCCGCAATAGCGTGTCATGTAGTGAGTCTGGTGGGTGGCGCAAAGATACGCGCTATATTAAACAAGTTAGAACGCAAAATATTGCCAAAAAAATGAGCGGCTCAAAACATGCCTACTCCAGCAAACCGAGCAAAAGCCATTCGGCCAGCAGCTGTCGGTTGCGCTCCAGCACGATGCGTTGCTGGTCAACCGGATTTCTGATATTGGCCAGTTCTATGTAGACTCCAGGTACCTCCGTCTCTCTGAGCATGTGCAAATCGCGAGCGCTCACGGTACCCGAATACTCGCGGCCAGGCTGATAGCGCTTGTACTGCCGGTCGAGCACCCGCTGCATATTGCTGGCCAGGCTCAGCCCGGTAGGGTCATCTCGGTGGTAATAGAAAAAAGCATCGATCCGCCGGGCACTATTGCGGCTATCAACGTGTATGGCAATGAGAGTTTGGTCGTTGACACCCAATCGCTTATTGCTACGATAAAGGCCATTGATGATGTCTGACCGCTGGAACAGGCGTGCGCGCTGCGCCCGATTCATCTCTACCCCACCCCAGTACGTTTCATCCTTGTCGCAGTCCAGGTATTCTTCAGACCGTATGCCGTCGTTGTCATCGCGGGTCACCATATAGGCTATGCCTCCGTGCTTAATGATCTCCCGACACAATCTGAGGGCCACATCATAAGCATACTCGTCCTCACACAGCCTGTGCCCTGCACGCGTACCAATAGACCCGGGATCGGGGCCACCATGGCCAGAGACGATATAGAAAATACGTCCAGCTAATCGGCGGTCTACCAGGGGTACGCGAGCGTACTCAGCTCCAAAAATATCGAACACCCGATTGCCACTGGTCGTAGCCTGGTCGCCTACTGGCGTTATTTCTCTATCGAGTACATCATTTTCCGCATCGGGCTCGGCAGTTGTCGCGACAACCTCATTGGTATTATCTGTTACCGCCGTTTCTGTTGGCCTGCAATGCAACAAATGGTGGGCCACCCACAACACTCTATCGTCTCGGTAATCCTGGCTGCGTTGCCCCGCTTCCAGCATGGCTTCATTGTAAGCTTGGATGGCGACCGCCTGATCCCAGTCATTGTCGTTTATGGTAGATCTGATGCTCTCTCCATTGTATTCATAAACCTGTACGGGAAGCAGATAAGACTGTCCGACAATCAGCTGGTCTTCCCGCCCCATCCTGTTGAGCTGGCAAAACGCCTCGATATTGCATCGATCATCGGCCAGCGCATATCGTCTCAACAGACCGTATATGCCATCGCCACGCTCGGCAGTAGCTTCCAGGGTATCAGTCTGTGCCTGACAAATATTCGGTAGCAAACTAAGCCACCATACACCAATAAGGATGAAAAAATAGGGACGAAGGGGCATATATAAGAATTCATGTTCTTCCCGACAATCTCGCTTCTGGTAGAACACGGCCACAAGATAGTCACCAAACGCAAAATCTCGTTTGCTACGTACCTTTGCTGCATGAGTATTGGTCGCCAAATCTGGGAGTTGCTGATCCAACAAATCCGCTCAGAGCGCAGAGATCAGCGAGAGCTGGCCAGTATTTTGCTCTATGCCCTGGCATCGGTTGTGTTGCTGTACAGTGCCCTCAATCGATTTCCTTCCCTGGTCTGGAATGCACTCTACTGGGTCACGCTCTTTTTTGCGGCAGTAAGTGGAGCCAGCCGTACGCTCTCCGGCGAAAGTGGCAGACGCCATTTATATTGGTACAGTCTGGTCAGCCCGGAAGCGCTGTTATTCGCCAAGCTCATCTACAACACCCTATTGCTTTGGGTGCTGGGTGCCCTCATTTGGGGTACATTGACCTTGTTGAGCGGTGTTCAGCCACTGGCTCGACCCGAGGTTTTTGCCCTGGCCCTCAGCTGCGGAAGTCTGGGCCTGGCCACTACCTTCACCTTCCTGGCAGCACTCAGTATGCGAGCTGGTGGCGGAGGCACCCTGCTCACCATCCTGTCCTTCCCATTGCTCATCCCTTTGCTGATCTTGCTCGTGCGCGCTGGCCAATTTGCACTCGACCCAGCTCTTGCGGGCAGCGACGAGGGTTTTCTGCGCAGACTGGCCTTAGAGGGAGGACTTCCGCAGGTGGTCACTTTACTATTTGCCGTAGATTTCATCATGCTGGCTGTAGCTATGATTTTGTTCCCATTTGTTTGGAGAGATTAAGGTTTACTTAAATGCTGAGGATATATAAGCTGAAGTGCGTATTATGCCGTTATCCCTTTGGATAGTTTATGGCGGAACCGAACACAAATCCGGAAATCGAAGTAGCCACTTCGGAAAAGAAGAGTGGCCATCGTCGGGCCTGGCGTATAGCCGGTAGGTTTCTGCGTGTTGGCCTGCTGCTCATCTTCGCTTTTCTCGTTCTCTTTCAGCTTCCTTTTTTCCAGAATTGGCTGGCGCAGCAGGTAACTTCTGCTCTGAAAAACACCCTCGAAACCGAAGTTTCCGTCGAGAAGGTACGCCTATCCTGGTTCGACAAGCTAGACATAGATGGCCTCTATCTCGAAGACAAATACGGCGATACGCTTTTGTATACCGATGGCATCGACGCCAACCTAGGCCTTTGGCGGTTTTTGCTCGGTCAGGGTCTGTCCGTTCAGAGCTTGAGCTTGAGCGGAAGCCAATTTAAAATACGACGCGATCTGGATGATCCCGAAAGCAACCTGGATTACGCCCTGGCTCGGCTTTTCCCACCAAAAGATGAACCGGGCAAACCCTTCAAGCTCGATCTTAGAAGAGTCGATTTTCAAGACATCCTTTTCGCCCAAACCGACAGCGTCCGAGGGCAGTCACTATCCATAGCACTCAACGAAGGCGTCATCCGGTTCAGAAGTATGAACCTGCCCGATAATGCCCTCGAAATATCGAGCGCAGAGCTCAGAGAGCCAATCTTTCAGCAAGTCAGCTTTGACATCAGTCCCATCGATAGCCTGCTGAGCGAGCTATCTAAAGCCGAGCAAACCGACACGGCTACCGCAGACCCCAAAAAGAAGCTCAAGCTGCTGGCAGATAATCTGGAAATCATAAACGGTGAATACCACCTCACCAACTATCGAAAAGATACCACCGAGGCCGGAGACATCTCCACCATCGACTTTGCCAGGCTCCATGTATTCGACATAGACCTCGAACTGACTGAGCTCGACCTCCATAGTGACTCCCTCGGTGGACGGCTAAAGCATCTGAGTCTGAGCGAACAATCGGGTTTCGTCCTCGACCATCTGGGTAGCCAGGATATGCTGGTCACCCCAAATCGGCTCCAGTTCTACGACCTGGAGCTCATAACCGCCAATAGTCAGCTGGGCGATTCGATTGCTTTCGACTTCCCCAGAGGCTGGTCGAGCTGGAGCGATTTCGACAATCAGGTCCGTATGGACTTGCGTCTGAAAGAAAGCCGAATAGCCATCAGGGATTTGCTATACTTTGCACGTACGCTAAGAACCAACCCGTACTTCCGCGAAAACAGAAACCGGCAACTTACGCTCAACGGCAGAGTCTTCGACCGGGTCAACAGGCTACGCGGAGAAAACGTCAGTCTAAAACTCGACAACAACAACTTTCTCAAGGGAACTTTCCGCTCCCGAAATTTCACCAACGACCGACCTACAGCTCTTGACCTGGAACTAGACCAATTGGTCACCGATGTCGGTAGCCTGAGACGGATTTTCAGCAACTTCAAGCCACCTGCCAATTTCGACAAGCTGGGGCGCTTACGATTCCGAGGTCGTTTCCAGGGTTTCCTCAACGACTTTCTCGCCAATGGTTCACTACTCACCAATGTGGGAAGAGCTGAGCTCAACGACATGGCCATGTCTCTACCCAAGGACCTCAATCAGGCAACCTACAGAGGCGAAATCAACCTGCGCGATTTTAATCTCGGCACCTGGACCAGCAATACCGATCTAGGATTGGTCAATTTTTCCGGAAGGGTTACCAATGGCCGAAGCATCAGAGCGGCCACCGCTCAGGCCGACATCAATGCTACCATAGAGAGTCTCGAATTTAGAGACTACACCTACGCCAATGCCCAGATAGCCGGGCAGCTCAACCGAAATTTCTTCAACGGAGACTTCTCCATCGCCGATGAAAACATCAATTTGGGCTTTACAGGAAAGCTCGATTTTAGAGATACTATTGCCAAATTCGACTTCGATGCTCAAATCGAACGCATCGATTTACAGGCACTCAACCTGAGTCCGGCCAATCTGGTCTTATCTGGCCAGGCTGACATCAACCTCATCAATACCCAACTCACCGAAGCAGAAGGTCGGGTTCTTGTTAGCAATCTCGAACTGACTAAGGACGATAGTCTCCAGTTCGAGATCGACAGCATCCTGGCCTACTCCACCTTCGATCCCGATGGTCGCAAAGTGGCCGTCTTGCAATCAGATGTGGCAGAAGGGCGCGTGACTGGGCAGTTCGACATCAATCAGTTGGTACCGAGCTTAAAGCTCTTTCTTCGGGCCAACTATCCAGAATTTGCAGACCGGCTGAACATTAAGGCACCAAAAATTAATGTCAATGACAATCAATTCGACTTCGAATTGGCCATCAAAGACTCCAAGGGCTTGCAGTATCTGATCAATCCAAAAATCGGCAACCTACGAGATATAGAAGCTACAGGGACTTATGAATCTCAGCGAGAACTGCTGCTCCTGGATCTCAATGCGCCCAATGTTCAGTTCGACAACATCAATGTAGATGGTCTGGTCGTTTGGATAGATTCGGAGGGCGAATTTTCCAGGCTCCAGATCGGACTTGACTCGGCTAAGATCGACAAGACTAAAATTGCCGATATTGAATTCAGATCACTTGTCGAAAACGACAGCATCATTTTTGATCTCATCTATGACCGCAAGGAGAAATTTGACCCCCAGATCCCTTCACAATTTGCAGTAGAAGGTCTTTTCTACCTTCCAGATTCTGTCAATTTCGGCCTTCAACTCGATGCTGGAAATTTGGTGCTCTTCAACGAGAACTGGCAGATACAACCCAACAACCGCATCATTTTCGGCAAAAATTTCTTCAATGCCGATGATTTCAACCTCCGATCAGGCCGAAGGCAAGTCAGGCTACGGCCGAGTGGCTCCAAAGGACTTAAACTTCAGCTGGACCAATTCGAACTCAGTTTAATCGATTCCCTCTGGGCCTACGAGCAATTGGACTTCTCCGGAGACTTCAGCGCAGAGGTCATCATCGCTGATGTATACCAGCAAGAAGGCATCACAGCTAATGTGCGTGCAGACAGTTTTTTGATCAACAACGATGATTACGGCTGGATGCGCCTGGATCTAAACATCCCTTCACTCAAAGAACAGTTGATCGCTTACCTGAGCATCAATCAAGACAATGCCCAACTCACGGTAGAGGCGAGCTACAATCTGGGCGACATCAAACCCAACACAGCTATAGAAAGTGAGCAAAAAGACTACCTAAATCTCGATGTCAATATCACTTCATATCCCTTAGAATTGGCCGAATATTGGGTAGGAGGCTCTGTTTCTGGTGTCCAGGGATCACTCGATGCCAACCTGAGCGTAGTAGGACCAGCCAAAGAACCCGAAGTCAGTGGTGCCATACGCTCCAGAAACGGTAGTTTCAAGGTTGATTACCTCAATACGACCTACCGCTTCGACTCTGCCCGAATCAATGTGAATAACACTTTATTTGATCTGGCTGGAACAAATCTAATCGACAAGTATGGGAATAAAGCTGAGTTATATGGGGGGGTCACCCACGAACGATTACGCAATCTGGGTCTAGATGCCCACCTGGTCACCGACCGCTTCCTATCTCTAAACTTGGGGCCAGAAGACAATGACTTGTTTTACGGTCAGGCCCTGGGCCGCGGCCGTATTGATTTTACCGGTACCTTCCGCCAACCGGACATCTATGCCAGAGCAACAGTAGGCACAGGCTCCTCCTTGTATATTCCCGTAGATAACAGCAGCACGACTGGCCCTATCGACGACATCATCTTCATAGACTCTCCACTACAGCTTCAAGAGTCAGAAACAACTACTACCATTGAAGGACCCAAAGGTGTAGGTCTCGAAATGGATCTTATCGTCACCGAAGAGGCTGTCGTTGAAATCATCTTCGATGAAGAAGTGGGCGATAAAATCAGAGGACAAGGCAGAGGCGATTTGCGCATAGAAATTCCCAGAGGAGAAAGCATGAGCATGTTTGGCCGGTACAATATCGAGCAGGGAAATTATCTATTCACCTACTACAAGGTCATCAATAAGGAATTCAGTGTGCGACCAGGCGGATCTCTGGTCTGGACCGGAAATCCCATGGAAGCAGAAATTGATCTCAAGGCGGACTACGAAAACCTGAGCACGCCCATCAGCAATTTCATTCAGGAATATTTACTGGCCTCAGGTACCGAAGATCAGGACTTAATCAACGAAGCAGCTAATGCCACTGAGGTGGACCTCACCTTGCTTTTAAAGGGTGAACTTCAAAAACCAGAAATTAACTTCGACCTGGATTTTCCCAATCTGACCGGTCGATTACAGACCTATGCCGACAATAAACGAAGGCTGCTTCTACTAGATCAAACCGAACTCAACCGACAAGTATTCGGACTGATAGCCATCGGCCAGTTCCTTCCTGCTGATTTGAGTTTCAGCGGGACAGATTTTGCTGTAAATACCCTGAGTGAATGGCTGTCCAATTATTTCAGCTCCCTGCTCAATGACTTTTTCACCAACACCTTTGGTGAGGAAACCTTCCTGAGCGACCTGGAGCTAGATGTGGTCTACAATCGATTTAGATCCGCCGATTTCTCTGACGGGGATGTGGTTGGAAACGCCCTGGAATTCACCTTCAGAAAAGATCTGTCCAATCGTTGGACCCTCAGTGGAGATATCAACTTCCTGACCAACAACCAACTGACTAATGGCAACAACGGCACATTTGTAGGAAATGATGTCGTACTCGATTACGTACTCAATGACGCACGAACACTCAAATGGCGTTTGTACCAAAGAAGGCAACCCGATATTGCCGGAGGCAGAAGGCTTCAGTTCGGTACGGGTTTTAGCTGGCGAAGAGAATTTAATACCCTCAGAGAATTCTTCGGCGGCAAGGGGGGAAATAGCGAATAACAGCTCTTATTCGGCTAGTTTCACTACCTCTTGCACCACTTCTATCCAGGACGAGGTCGCTCGATAGGCAGGCAAGTCATAAAGTTGGAATCCTGCTGCCTTAAGTTCTGATTGTCTCAGTATTTCCTCTACAGCACTTGCCTCACCGGGCAAGCGCCCATCGACTAAAACAACGGTCTTCATACCCGTACTAGCCGACCTAATCAGGAGGGGCAAGAAGGAAGACCTCCAGGCATCGTTTATCGAATAACTACCAGATGGCAAATGCTTACACAGTGCCAAAACCAGCGGATGGTCGATGGGCTTAGCTACCCCCAGCCGCTGCCTACATTCTTCGGCGATAGCTTCAAAGGCGAGATGGTCATTACTCTCTGCAGCTTGTGCCGCCCGGATCATAGCAGCAGCAAGAAACGAAGGTTCAAAACCGTCTTCAAGCAAAAATTGGGTGATATCTCGCTCACTCCAGTCAAAAGCCAATTTGATCGGACGTGATCGTGATACCTGCTCAAACAGCCTGAAAAATTCCTTTGAAGAATAGGGAGGTTTACCCAGGAATATGCAGACAGGTTTTTTGACCGTCTCCTCGCTGCTCCATTCAGCCAGAGACCTGGGCCAGGTCCCTCGAAAAGAAACCGGTGCTTTACCGAAAGAAAGTGTGTGCTCGTCCAGATCCGGCCAAGCAGATTTTATCGACCACTTGGGTAGTTCTCGATGCTTTGAGGGCTGCAGCAGGGCCAGACTCGCTGGTAATGTAGGTCCGGTCATTGCTACATACAGCCCCCTGCATGCTCTATTTGGTAGCAGGCTGAAAAATAATTCCCGACCACCCTGATCTTCTGATGTAAAACCATCATCAGGAAGTCTCCAAAAGCAACGAACTACAATCGCCGCTTCATCCATTTCAGGCTCCTCTCCAGTTACAAAAATCTTTGGCAAACGGAATGAAAAAGGATAGTATCGACGCTCATCGACAGCTTCAGCTAGAGACATTCGCTCGTCGATTCCAGGTAGCATTAAATGGCTATTTGCACGCAAGTGCCAGGCCCTGTCTAAATACCAGGCTTCAAAAAGTATAAGCCACTCTTTGGGTGGAAGCGGCATAAGCGTCCTGATTATCCGTCGGGTAGGCGGCCTCAAACTAAACCAGTTTTGCTGCCACCTATAAGCGGGAGAGTATTGCTCCAATAGGGAGAACCCCCGATCCAATTGCTGTATGATCGATTCCAAAGACTTGTACTGCCTCAAACTTGTAGCGGCGTCCTCCTTCACCGGGAGTTGATACAGCCCCGAATCATTGAGGTCTTCGATGAGCTGTAGCCGCTCTCTGTTTAACCGAGCCAGTTCAGCTTTAAGGGGGCTATCGTCTGCCAGGGTTTCCTGACTGAGACCCACCGCTGCTTCGCGAAGTCTTCTTCTCCGGTTTCGGTCGTATTCTTCAGACTTTCGCAGGTAGCTTGCCAACTCGTCTTGCAAGTTGGCTATGCCCAATTTATCAACTTTTCTATCACCGTGGTATTCAACGACATCTATGTTGCCGATGGCCTTTAACCAGTTGGTCCAAATCTCCTGTTTTTCTCGATCTAAAGCCCTTTTAGAGGAGGTGCTCTCCAACTTTTTCAGGTGAAGACTACACTGTCTGGTTTGTGCACCCAACTGTCTTATTTTGGACATATCTGTAGCCTCAAAATCCTGGCCGAACTTGTTTAACGCCAGGCCAAAGTCGCGGTACAACACATCGATTCGACGCCGAAATGAGCTCAGCGTACTGTGTATAAAAGCGCGACTTTCTTCTTCTGATTGATGCCTGAAAATTCCAGAATTAAAGGCTCTGACGGCCGGATGTATAATACCCAGGCGTTCGTACAATCTACCCGTGCGCTCCAGCTCAGAACGTATGGCTAAAAACTCATCTTCTTGAAATTCCAGCTCTTCTATCGCCAGGTCAAAAGCTGGTATTGCAGCCTTAGCCTCTGCACTGCGCAAGCGGACTCTTCCAATCAGTTCAGAACCCTTTAAATCGCCCAAAATCGGCTTACTTTCATCCGACCAGTATTCATCAAGCTGATCCAGCATGGCAACCGAATCACCAATCAAAGGGGGGCGCTTTCCATTAGTAGTTGTTGGTGCTTTAAAATGATAAATTAACCACTCGGCTAAATCTTTATCCTCAGCAACGATGTTTACGTGTAAACCTTGTTGGGCAAATTCTTCAATTTTAGCCCTCAGCATAGCGAGCGCCCCGGGTCCTGCCAGAACATTCGCATCTTCATTTTGCTTTAGGGTATACGCTTGATACCCGATTTGGCCTTTAACAGGCTTGTGCATTACCCTCATCATTTTTTTGAGCACCTATTCATACCCTCCTCGATGTGTTTTCTTGTGATCTGACCAGCAAATAAAGGAAATGACAAGAAAAAGCGAGAGAATAAAATTTACACTTATGGGTTAAAACCATAGTGGCAAGCCCTTTCTTTCCAGGAAAAAAACAAAATTTGCACGGACCGATAATAAAATGTAAATTGTAGATCAACGATCTTAAACGATTTGATTATAAGCCTGAATTCACACCCCCGAGCTCAATTAATCACCACCATCTAACTTTTTATCATGACCCAAGTTGCCATTATTCTTACCGATGCAGAGCGTCGGATCTTGTGGGTCAACCACGATTTCGAGCTCATTACAGGCTATCGTTTTGGAGAGGTCTTTGGCCTTAGTCCAGGCGAGGTTCTTCAAGGCCCTGAAACCGAGGCTGACGCCATAGAGCGCATCCGCGCCGGGCTCAAGAGCCAAAAAGCTTTTAAGGAATCCATTACCAACTACCGCAAAAACGGCGAGCCTTACATCTGTAAACTCGTTATTCATCCGGTATTTGACCGCTTTAAGCGCCTGGTCAATTTCCTCGCCTTCGAAGTTGACGGTGATGAGGTCAAAGATGAGGACAAAATTCCTATGCTCGATCTCCACAAACGCTACCGCACAAGTAGCCTCCGTGGAGTGGAAGAACTCAGATTGTATGAGCGTATTCGATCGCTATTCAAGGAGGAGAAAGTTTATCTCGACCCCGCTTTGAATCTGCGTAAGCTCTCCGATATGGTGGATACCAACACCAAGTATCTGAGCCAGGTAATCAATCACTACAGCGGCAATAATTTCCTGACCTTCATCAATGGGTATCGGGTAGCTGCCGTCAAAGAACGAATTCGCAACAAGGAGTACATTAAGATGACCTTTTTCGGCATCGCACAGCTCTGCGGTTTCAAGAACAAGAGCACTTTCTACAAAGTATTCCGCGATGTCACGGGTATGACGCCTAAAGGCTTCGTCGAGCAGATCGAGCTTGAGCCCACCCCCATTAAAAAGGAAGTTACAGAAGACATCAATATAGAGAGATAACTCTTTCTATGATTATTTTCTAATTGGCCCGCCTTGTTACTGCATCTCGCTGATCAATTCATATTGGTCAAACGAGACTACCGGTTCCTTTTCAAATATTTGACCAGTTATATATTTCCTACGAGCTCAGAGCAGGTTTGATATGACCCATTTTGTAGGGAGCCAAATTATGCACCTTAGGCGGAGGCAAACACCTTTCACTAGCTATAGCGAGTCATTAGGGCGCCACTTCAGTGGTATCTAACTCTGGTAAAATCACCCGATCCAAAGACTGAAGATATTCGTCTCTTTGGCTAAAGAACGCTGGCAGCAAGCTATCTGGTAAAGGAGCAGCCGGAGGAAACTCTAACTTCGTATGGTCTATTTGTTTGCCATCTTTCCAAAAACGGAAGCAAACATGAGGGCCTGTTGCCAAGCCGGTAGAACCTACATAACCAATAATCTCTCCCTGGCTTACCCGCGTACCAGCCCGTATACCAGGAGCAAAACCCTGCATGTGTAGATATTGAGTAGTAATGGCTTGATTGTGCTTGATCTTAACATAATTGCCATTACCTCTCGTTCTGGAAGCATGAGTGACTGTACCATTGGCTACTGCGCGAATAGGCGTACCATAAGGCGCCGCATAATCTGTACCATAGTGAGGTCTGGTACGGCGTAGGATCGGATGGAAACGCCTCAAGTTGTAACTGCTGCTAATCCGACTGTATCTAACGGGAGATTTGAGGAAGCTCGCCTTCATAGGCCGGCCTTCACAATCGTAATATCCGGTCAGGGTATCGATATCCGATTCAAACCAGAAGGCGTAAAAATCTTTATTATCGGTCTCATAGTTGGCCGCGAGCACCCTACCCAGTCCGGCTTGCTCATCTTCGATGAAGTCGCGCTCGTAGAGCAACCTGAACTTCTCTCCCACTTGCACATGATAAAAGTCAACAGACCATTGAAGGGCGTCTTCCATTTTGTCGGTAAGCTCAAAGCTGTAGCCATTTCCGACCATGGCATTCCAAAGCGAGGTTTCAATGCGGCCACCTGCAGTACTCTCTCTGACCTCTACCGGGTAGGCAACCCGTTCACTTTTGCCACCACCTTGTAGATCCACACGAACGTATTCGTAAGCATTGGGCTCGTAGACAAACCAATCTTGCCCCTCGGTATCCGGGTCATCTAGCAGGTGGTAGAGCCGACCTGCACGCAAAGCCGTTAAAGGGAACAACTCAGCAGCTACCAGTGCCGTCTCGTGGTTGCGTTGGTGGCTCAAACCTGCGGAAGTCAAAATATCAGAAAGCGTCTGCCCCGATTGTATGGTATCTGTAGTCCACTGTAGGGTATCTACCGCCAGGCCAAAATGCATGTCTGGTTCTACTACCTGAAATCCAGCCTGACTCAGTTCTGTGCGAACGGGATTGGCATCAATAATCCACCAAATCAGTGCGGCCACGCCAATTAACAGGCCTGTACCCCAAACAAAGGGAGAGGATAACCGGCGCTTGATACCGGCCCATATTCTGGGAAGGGTCACTCTATTGCGTTCTTTTTCAAATCCAATCGGTGAAGGGGCCAATCGGAGGGGATGTTTATAGCTCTTTTCGGGCCGGAAAGATGACGGGCACCCATTCGACCTTTCTTAAAACAAAGCCCAAATATAAGAAAGGCTTGAGGAATAAGAATTAATGGGTAAAATGCTTAGATTTACCCCTCGTATCTAGCCAGTACCCTACCTAAGTATGAGCATTTGGGAACGCATTTTTGGCCCAACGCTTACCGCAGTCGAAGACCCTAAGTTGGGCTACCGATTCGGTAGATATAGCGATGCGTACAAGGATGAAGCCAACTATGCTTATTGGGAACGGGCGCTCAACTATATGGAGGATGGGCATTTCATTGAGTCTATGAAGGCCTTCCTTGCTTATCTGCGCGATGAAGAGGAGGACAACGTCCAGTGGGAGCAACGCGACAGTGAGCTCTATTTTGAGTTCTATCAAGGCAGTAAACGCATCACCGGAAAGGCCGATGCAGAGGGACTCCGAGTGGAGGCTCGAATTGCCAGGCTTGGGGTTTCCAATTCTGAATTGCTCCAGCGGTTAACCTCGCTTAATTATGAGCTGAGGTATAGCAGATACGCCCTCGACAAGAGCAGGTGCCTGTGTATTTTATTTGATTCTAAGGCAGATGATGCCAGCCCGCATAAGCTGTATTATGCGTTTAAAGAAATTGCCCTTCAGGCCGACAAACAAGACGACCTGCTGATCGATGAGTTTCAGCAGCTCGTGCAAGTAGATCAAGATCACCTTAAGCAGATCAGTTTAGAGGCCAAAAGGGCCAAGGAGGCATTTCTCCGCAAAAACGTCCAGAAGCTACTCGATTACCTGGCATCCGGGCATCTAAACCCGGAAGAGCACCCAGGTGGTTTGGCCTACCTATTGCTGGATGTCGTGTTTAGGCTCGACTATCTCATCAGGCCAGAGGGTAAGACGATGGAGGCCCTGGAGCGCATGCAGCGATTGTATTTCGCCGGTGAGCGAGATCAGCCGATCACACATAGAAATCTTAGGCTTATTGGAGAACTTCAGGAACTCTCCCAGCGCGCACCCGACGAATTTGGGAAGGAGCTTTATCTGGGCAAATACACCTTTGGCATTACAAGCCCCGCCAGCCATGACCGACTGAGGCAGATTATCGATAGCGAACTCGGAAAATTGGATTGGTACCAAGACAACGGATATCCCAATATCGCTTTAGCCGTACCGTCATACATCGTTGGCTATAGCCTTTTCAACTTCGCACTCCCCCTCCCATTGCACAATTTTCTTCAGCTTTTCATGCGCATACGAGAAGATGAGTACTTCAGAAGATTGGGTTATGCGCAAGTTTTCACGGACAAGAGTGGTCGGCCGGTGAAGAAAACCGTCAAAGCAGCCATATCAGAAATCGTGCAAAGACACCGCTCTGTATATCCTTATCTGAGGCCAATATCCAGCATATTAGATTATTCGGATTTTACCGAATTTGGCAAGACCTATCTGAAAATGCTCTACGAGCTCGATTTAAGTAAGAGCTAAGGCTCACTTGATGACATGAGCAAAAAATCGCTCTCCAGCCAGTACGCGCTTCATAAAGTCGTACACCTCTAGGCGGGCTTGACCTCTAAAATAGTAGCCCGCGATTTCGTGGCCAGCACCAATGTGGCTAACCAGCTTCACACTTCCCCCCAGGTTTACCATATGTTCAAAGATGGCATTCGAGCCGAACAACATCAGCCATCCAGTAGCTGTGGGCGGACAATAATGGTGAGGTGCTATGCCGTAAGGTACCAGAGGATCTAAATCGCCGTGGAAGAAGAGGCTCGGAATTTGGTTCTCTTCAGAAATCAAGTTGATATCTACAATGGCTCCGGCTCCTCCAATTACGCCAGCGTACTTAAAGTTTTCAGGGAGTTGCTGACCATATTTTTCAACCAGAACCTCGGTCCAGTAGGGAGCGTGAAGAACCGTTTCTGCACCCGCACTACTTCCTGCTAAAAAGACCTGCTCTGGGTTAATGCCAATTAGTTCGCTTCGACTAAGTAGAAAGGATGTAGCCATCCAGGTGTCGTATACGGCCGTTTGTATGGCGCGAATTTTCTCACTCGTTACTCCACCACAGCTGAAGTCTCGGTTGCGCATCAGTAAGGTATAGCTAATGCTTGCTGTGGCTATACCTCGCGATCTGAGGAAACGACCAAGCGTATGACCCTCTGCTCGAGAACCGCCAGCAA
>JBCBVN010000026.1:0-21748 GCA_039817625.1 Bacteroidota bacterium | reverse complement strand
CCAGGGCGCAAAGACCAGCAACCACGAAAGCACCAATCTTGATGGCACCGGTCCGACGACGACTGAATTGGTAGAAGTTGTTGAGCAATCGATCCCAAAACGCCTGTCCTCGCCCTAGCTTCACGATCTGGTCGACTTTGAGATAACTCAGCAGAGCCGTCGTGAATAGGATGACGGTTACATAAGCCACCAATACGCCAATGGCGGCGTTCATTCCGAAATCTCTGATTGGGCCGATGCGACTGGTGATGAGCGTAGCAAACCCAACGGCCGTGGTGACCGAGGTAAGCAGGGTGGCGAGCCCAATTTCTTTGATCGTGATCTTTATTGCGGTCTCCTGGTCTTTACCATTTCGAAGCTCGTCTATGTATTTGGACATGATGTGAATCACGTCGCTGGTGCCTACAATGATCATCAGCACGGGATATAGTGCGGCAATGGCCGTCAGGTCACGACCCCACCAGCCCAGTAAGCCCATGAACAGAAGAAGCCCAAGAGCTATACTAACCAGCGCAACCGTTACGCCCAGCGGTCGCCTGAAGATGATAAACATGATGAGCATAACCAGAAATCCGGATACCAGAGCCGAAACGGTTATTTCGCGAATTTGCATCTCCACCAACTCAACCTGAAAGTAGGCCGGGCCCAGATAGTGATACTCGGGTAAGTCGTAATTGGCGACCAGTTCATTGAGGCTGCTCATCAGCTCTCGACTCTCCTCCAACTGTATGAGAGCGGTTGTTTTCAAAGCCACGACCAAGGCCGTACCATCTTCATTGATGAGGTTGTAGACGAAGCGTTCATCATTGAGTATGCGCTCTCGGTCTGCTTCGTATCTACTCGGTTGGTCTAGATGTATGGCTGGTATAGTCGTTAAGCCAAATGGTGTTTTGAGCGGGTAAGCAAACTGCGTCAGCGACTGTACGGCATCGACCTGCGGAAGTCCCCTTGCAGCAATACTGAAGTCGTGAACATCCGCTAAAAAAGTAGAGTCAAAGACACCTTCCTCCCGTTCAAAGGCCACGAGCATAAAATTGTCGTCGCCTTCGAAGTCTTCGATAAACTCGAGGAAATAGGCGAGGTCTTCATCGCCCTGTGGAAAGAACTGGCGAAAATCGAATTTGAAGCTATCTCGCAAACGGAAACAACCTATGGCTGCCAGTATGGTCAGCACACCAAATAGGACGAGGATAGGGAGGCGGTACTTTCGCATGAATTGGTCTTGTCGGGCTATGGAATAGAATGACAAGTGTCAGGGAGAAAGGTTTACGAGTTTATGCCCGCCGACATAGATGAAGCGGATTAGTTGCGACCAGCGCGCGCAAGCTCGACTCTTCGCCTCTTTACAGCGTCAATCGCGACATCAATAGCCTGCTTGAAGGAAGCTGGGTCAGCCATGTTTTTTCCTGCAATGTCGAATGCTGTCCCATGGTCTGGAGAGCTGCGAACAGCCGGTAATCCCGCTGTGAAATTGACCCCTTTTCCAAAGCTGAGGGCTTTGAAAGGGACCAGACCCTGATCGTGGTACATGGCTAGAATAGCATCAAAATTTTTCTGTGCGCCCGTCCCGAAAAAACCATCTGCCGGATAGGGGCCGGAGGCATGAATACCTCTTTGACGGGCTTCTTCGATAGCTGGGATAATGGTGGTTTGTTCTTCCTTTCCCAGCAGCCCATTGTCTCCTGCGTGTGGGTTGAGTCCGAAGACAGCTATGTGCGGTTCCGTGCAGCCAAAATCGCGGCGAAGAGACGCATCCATGATCGTCAACTTGGCCAGTATGGTTTCTTGGGTCACCGCAGCAGCTACTTCCGATACGGGCAGGTGATTGCTCACCAGGCCTACACGCAAGCCCTGATTGACGAGCAGCATCAGGCTTTGATCCGCCTCGAGACGCTCAGTCAACATCTCGGTATGGCCGGGAAAGGGGAAGCGATCCCGAGGCATGTTGGCCTTGTTGATGGGAGCCGTAACCAGGGCATCAATATGTCCGAGGCGCAAGTCATCCACGGCAGCCTCCAGCGATAAGGCGGCAGCTAATCCGCTTTCTGCACTCGGCAGCCCGGGCTGATATTGGACAGGCTCTGGCCAACATGAAATCACATTTAAATAATGGTCTTTCGCCTGCTCCGGCCGTTCTATTTCACAAATGGGAAGAACCTGCTCTCGCCCCTTGTAAAAGGGCTTCAGAAGAGGGACTTCTCCATAGACAATGGCGACCATTCCGGATCGTCGTTCAGGCCCTTCAAAAGCCTTAATTATGATCTCTGGTCCAATGCCATTCGTGTCGCCAATACTGATGCCAATCCGAATTTTTTCCAATTCTTGAACTTTGTGCGCCTAAAATTCCGTTAAATATCCGCTTCGTGACCCTTCAGCAAGGCCATGTTACTCGATTTTTGCCGTATTTTGCCATTTGAGCGTTTAGCTGACTGACCCCAGCCTTACAACTACTTGCCAAATCATAATCCTGATGCGCTTTCGCATGTGTTTGTGGTCGACTATTCTCTGTGCCATCTTTGGTGGTATAGCCAGCCCTTTGTCGGCCCAGGAATGCGATCCTGCTCAGGATTTGGTGTGCATCACACAGATTAATGTAACGCTCGACGAAGACTGCCAGTTTGAGCTTACACCAGCCATTTTACTGAGCGGTGATGCCGCTTGTATCAGCGCAACAAACTTCGAAATAGAAGTTGACGATAATGCGCCAGCTAACGGGCCGGTGGTTGATGGTTGTGGAGCCTATACTTACAATATCCGAGAGGTACTGGCACCGGGAGATGACGGGCCTGCGCTACAATGCTGGGGAAACCTGACAGCCTACGATGCCAGCTCGCCTGTTTTATTTGGACTTCCGCAGGTGGATGGTACCCTCCTTTGCAACGAAGTTTCCTCGGTCGATATCAATGAGCTTCCAGCTAATGTTTCTCGCTGCTGGATAGCCGATGGCGGCACAGGGTTGCCTATTCTTGGGACGCTCGACCCAGCACTTCGTCTGCGATTAGAGGCAGCCGGTGGCCTGCCCGACTTTCGCGATGCCTGCGGGCGAGTCGAGATCTGCGTTTCAGATCAGGTGTCTGCTTCCAACGGCTGTAACGATCAGACCATTTTACGTCGATTCGTCGCCAACGATGGAATAGATTGTGAGGCGCCTCCTGGCCAGCCCAATGAGTCAACTATCGGGTTTCAGCCCATCACCTTTTTGCGCCCGGATATTTCTGATGTAGAAGGAGTAGAAGCATCCGTCCTTTTCGAGTGCGATGAAGATTTTCCTTTGTTGCCGCCCAACCAGTTTGGCGTGCGAAACCCTGCACCCCGGCAGTCGGATTATCCGTTTTTCTTAATTGATGATGAGCGGGTGTCTCTCGACGCTCCATTCTGCAATATCGGTACCAACTTCGAAGATGGCCCCCGACAAGAGACTTGCCCGGAGACTTATCGTTTCGTCAGAACCTATACGGTTATAGACTGGTGTCAGCCAGCAATAGTCGAAACCTTCACCCAGCTGGTAAAAGTCGGTGACTTTGAGGCACCCGACATTACGCCACCGACGCAGGATTTAAACTTCGATGGACAGCCAGACGATGGCCCGATTTTCTTCAGTACCAGCCAGAATGATTGTACCGCTGCTTTTTTGTTGCCCGCAGCAACACTGACGGACAATTGCAGTGAGTCTTCGTCCTACATCGCCTTTATCCTTCCCTTTGGCAGCTCCAGCGAAGTGCCTTTTGGCCCCTTCGTTGAAAATGAGGCCGTCATCAACATTCCATTTGGTGAGCACATCATCAGATATATTGCCGTGGATGGCTGCGACAACGCAGATACACTCGATGTGCCCTTGAGCATAGGTGATCTCAACCCACCTTTCGCCTTGTGTGAAGACGGACTAGACATCAGCCTGAATGGTTTTGGGCAAGCGGGATTGTTTCCTTCGGCCATCGATGCCAACTCCCGCGATGATTGCTCTGACGAGCTGCTGCTGGAAATTGCTCGTGTTGAAGAAGGCGAACAGCCCGTAAATGGATGGTTGGATCAAGTGACTTTCACTTGCGAAGACCTGGGCAATCAGTCTGTAGCTCTCCGCGTCACCGATGAGTCCGGAAATCAAAATACCTGCTGGTTAACCGTGCTGATAGAGGACAAACTGGTGCCGATCTGCCAGCCCCCTCCCGCTCAAATAATCAGTTGTGTGGACCCGATGCTCAGCGATCTACCGGCTGATTTGGCTCTAGCTTTTGATGAAGATCCGTCCACCACTGCTGCCTTGCTTAATGCTGCTTTTGGAGCAGGATCCGGCATCGATAATTGCAGCTTAGACACGGTTACCCAAACGGTGATCGATACCAGAGACGCTTGTGGTGTTGGTATAGTCGTGCGGAATTTTGTGGCCATAGATGGAGAAGGCCTGAGCTCTGGCAATATCGTTTGCCAGCAAGTGGTAACCATTACCGCCCAGCATGACTATACCTTAAGATTTCCAGCAGATGCCTCTTCAGAGGAGTGTATAGAGCCTGACTTCAGCGAGCTGGAATTCGAAGTCAATGCTTGCGACCTCATAACGACCACCACCTCTCTCGATACTTTTGTAGCGACAGCCGACGAGTGCTACAAACTTCGGGTTACCTACGAGGTGATCAACTGGTGTGAGTACAGCACAGAGGCAGATCCATACGTTGTGCCTCGTGATGCCAACAACAACGATATACTTGAGGAGCCCACCTGGCTGCACATATTGCCTCTTTCCACAGAAACACTGGCAGATGACATTGCGTATCTGGATCAGGATGCCAATCGATTCAACGGATTTATCGCCCCTCTCGATGAAGATGATCCCAATGGGGTGGTACCTGGAGATGGGCCTCAGGGCTATGGTAATGATGAGAGTCGGGGAGGGTTTCTATACCGGCAATTCATCAAAGTATACGATGATACGGCCCCCGTTCTTGGACTAGGAGATGAACAGACTTTTGTCGACCTGGACGGTGATTGCTCCGAAAGTCCAGTCTTGTCTATCTTACTTTCTGATGCCTGCACCGCAGTAGAAGCTTATCAACTCGATGTAGAGCTCGATCTCTTCTTCAATGATATCGATGGAGACGACACTCTCACTTTGGCCGACTTCATTGCAGTTGGACCCGGAGGTGCCCAGCCCATAGCATCCAATTTGGGCAATGATAGTTTTGACATCAGCTTTAGTGAAGGGCTGCCACTGGGATTGCATGCCCTGAGGCTGAGAGGGACAGATGGGTGTGGAAACACAACCATAGGCTTACTCACATTCGTCATTGTTGACGGCAAGGCACCTGCACCCGTATGCATAAATGGTCTGACGGCTACCCTCATGCCCAACGGTGAGACTGGCCCAATGGCTGAAATTTGGGCGAGTGAATTTGTCGCCTCTTTGGGCACAGACTGCACCAATCCCATCGAGCTGGCCATCTACAGATCTTCAGAAGCCGACAGCAGTGCTTTTACTGGTCCACAGCCGGGAGATAGCGTACTTACAGTAGACTGTGAAGATCGTGGCAATGTGTTGGTGCGCGTCTACGCCATCGATGGTGCAGGAAATGCAGACTACTGCGAGACTGTACTTAATGTTCAGGCATTTCAGGACAATATTTGCCCCGAGGAAGGCGGCGGCAACATACTGGGGCGCATTGCTGTCGAAAGCGATTTGCCCATGCCCAATGTAGAGGTGACGGTCAGCAACTCCGAAATGAACGAGATTGAATTCACGGATCAGCAAGGACGCTATCTGCACGATGGACTCACAGAAGGGGAAGATTACACCATTCAGCCCAGGCATGATGAGTACCCACTGAACGGAGTGACGACTATTGATATCCTGACCATCACTTATCACTTGACCGGGCAGTTTCTCATGACATCGCCCTATCAGCTTATTGCGGCAGATGCTGACGATAGCGGCAACCTCACAGTCGGTGACCTTGTGTCCATCAGGATGCTCATTCTTGGGTTGAGCAATAACTTTGAGGGGAATACAAGCTGGCGGTTTGTAGATGCGGATTACGAATTCCCCGACCCTACTGACCCTTGGGCAGAAAACTTCCCGGAAGTGGTCAATTTCAATGATCTGGAGGGTGCAGCAGAGGCAGACTTTGTAGCCATTAAGACTGGAGATGTCAATAACTCGGCAGTTCCGGGTATGCTACTCCCCCCTGATGATGAATTAGCGAGTCAGAGTGAAGGGCGGTCGGGTCATTCTTTTGTACTTACGCAGGTCGAGACCATTCTCGCCAACGAGATTACCGAAGTGCCCATTTATGTGAATGAGTCTATAGATATTGCAGCCATTCAAGGCACCTTCGAGCTCGCCGACGGAGTGGAGTTGGTAGAGATTATTCCCGGCTTAGCAGGCCATGAACATTTTGGTACGGCTTTTCTCGAGAGAGGCTGGCTGACCATGGCTTATACCCACCCAGAGGGTATTGTGACCGACCTGCCTTTGGCCACACTAAGAATACAGTCTTCGCGAAATATACCGACGGCAGATGCCTTGCAACTGAGCAGCGCCTTTACGCCCGCTGTTGCTTATACTAAGGAAGGGGAGGCGTTGGAGATCGAGTTTGCCCACAGTGCAGAGGATGAGATGGAGAGGCCTGCTCGCATTCGACTACATCCGTTGGTACCGAACCCTGTCCGAGATGAGGTTTTTGTCTCTTTCGATTTGGATAAGGACCGCCGGGTCCAACTCGAGTTTGTAGACGTACAGGGCAGGGTGTTGCACCAGATACCTATGGATGCAGCCGTGGGCTACAATCGTGTGCCCTTCGATCGATATGAGCTGGGTTTGAGTGCGGGTATGTACTATCTCAGATTGTCGGGCGAAGGGTTTAGCAGTGTCCAACCACTTGCAGTCGAGTAATCTGATTCGCCTAGAAAGGTGCAATTAAATCAACCTGACCCTGATCGCTCAGGAAAGGCAGGACGGCTGAAGTGATATCTTCCTTGAGCATCTTGAATAATCGTCGCTTGGAGAAGCTTTTATGCGTTACTAATCCAACGTCTCTTGCGGGTACTGGCTTTGCCAACGGATGAAGCCACGACGGTTCGATGATGTTTTTCTGCAGGGTCGCCAGACGCGGTAGCAGAGTGATCCCCCGGTTGATGTTGACCAGCTCGAGCAGCGATAAGATAGACCCGCTATTGAAAACCAGCTTTTCATGACTTTGATGGGCTGCTTTTAAGTTGCAAATCTTGCCGATCTGGCTGGTCAGACAGTGGCTTTCTTCGAGCAACCATAGCCTTGATAAGTCAATGTCCTTAATCTGATAGGTCTTTTTGTCCGATTCTTGTTGTCGGGCGTCATAGACCAGAAAATCTTCTTGAAACAGGCTTGTTTCCTCAAAATCCGGATCACCAATGGGCAGCGACAGCACGCCTATGTCAAGCTCTCGAAGTCGAAGCCTTTTCAAAATTTCGTTGGTGGTGATTTCGCTGATGTTGAATTGAAGCTCTGTATGCTTGCTCATAAACCTTCCGAGAAAGAGGGGGAGCAAGAAAGGCGCTAAGGTTGGGATCACACCAATTTTTAATACGCCTTCGAGTTGATTCCGGGTTTCCTGGACCAGCTCAGTTAGGTTTTCGTATTCATTGTGGAGCACCCTGAACTGATCAATAATTTGTCGACCTTCCGGGCTCAACTCTATGGGTTTTACCGTGCGATCAAATAGCTGAATACCGATCTGGTTCTCTAGCTTTTTGACCATTGTGCTAAGTGTGCTCTGTGTTACGTGGCAGGTTTCTGCGGCCTCGCTAAAGCTCCCGGTGCGCTCTAAAGCCAGCACATATTTGATTTGACTTTGGGATATTGACAGCATCAATATAAGTATCTATTATTTCGTTTTTGTCGATAAAGATATGCCTTTAGTTTTGTAGTAACCTATCCAATCTTTTAAGAGCAAAAAAAATCAAACATGCAAGAACATGCTATGAATGGAGACATCAGCAAATGTCCCTTCCACAATGGCCAAATGCAAGCGACACAAGCATCAGCCGGTGGTGGTCAGACGAACCGCGACTGGTGGCCACAACAGCTGAAAGTCGATATCCTCAAGCAGCACTCCGAAAAGACAAATCCTATGGATGAGGATTTTGATTACGTAGAGGCTTTCAATTCGCTGGATTACGATGCACTTAAGCAGGACCTCCATGATCTGATGACAGATTCTCAAGATTGGTGGCCAGCTGACTTTGGCCACTATGGCCCTTTCTTCATTCGTATGGCCTGGCATAGCGCCGGAACCTATCGCACCGGAGACGGTCGTGGTGGTGGCGGTACTGGTCAGCAGCGTTTTGCTCCGCTCAATAGCTGGCCAGACAACGGCAACCTGGACAAAGCCAGAAGACTACTGTGGCCCATCAAGCAGAAGTATGGCAATAAGATCTCATGGGCTGACCTGATGATCCTGACTGGAAACGTCGCTTTGGAGTCTATGGGCTTCAAGACCTTTGGTTTTGGTGGCGGGCGTGCCGACGTTTGGGAACCCGAAGATGACGTCTATTGGGGAATGGAAAATGAGTGGGAAGCTGGTAATCGTCGCTACACGGGCGAACGCGATCTGGAAAACCCACTGGCCGCTGTTCAAATGGGATTGATCTATGTCAACCCTGAAGGACCCGAAGGTAACCCAGACCCCATTGCCGCGGCGCGCGACATACGCGAAACCTTCGCCCGCATGGCCATGAACGATGAAGAAACAGTAGCTCTGATTGCCGGAGGCCATACTTTTGGAAAAGCACACGGTGCCGGAGATGCGGCCCTGGTCGGAGCTGAACCAGAAGGTGCTAAGATCGAGCAGCAAGGATTGGGTTGGTTAAATGCCCATGGAACGGGCAAAGGCGGTGATGCCATAACCAGCGGCCTTGAAGTGACCTGGACTCAGAAACCAACAGAGTGGACCCACCTGTATTTCAAAAATCTGTTTGAGTACGAGTGGGAACTGACCAAGAGCCCAGCGGGAGCCAATCAGTGGATGGCTAAAACCGATGTAGCCGACGTACCTGATGCTCATGACAGCAATAAGCACCATAAGCCATGCATGCTGACTACAGACTTGTCTCTGCGCTTTGATCCGGCTTACGAAAAGATATCTCGTCGATTCTACGAGAATCCGGAAGAATTTGAAGATGCTTTTGCCAGAGCGTGGTTTAAGCTGACTCACCGCGATATGGGGCCAAAGATTCGTTATCAAGGACCTGAGGTGCCTGCTGAAGAATTGATCTGGCAAGATCCTTTGCCAGCCGCACCAAGTACCTTCCTTGGGTCAGAAGAAATCTCTGCGCTCAAGCAGCAAATTCTGGATTCGGGCTTGTCCGTATCCGAATTGGTAAGTGTAGCCTGGGCCTCTGCCTCAACCTTCCGGGGATCGGACATGCGCGGTGGTGCCAATGGCGCGCGCATCAGATTAGCTCCTCAGCGTTTCTGGGAAGTCAATAACCCCAAGCAGCTCGACAAAGTTATTTCGGTCTACGAAGACATCAAGTCGAAGTTTGAAGGAGAGGTATCTATTGCAGATCTCATCGTGCTTGGCGGAACTGCTGCTGTAGAAAAGGCGGCAGCCGAGGCAGGTTTCCCAACCAGAGTTCCTTTCAGCGGCGGACGCACAGACGCTGCACAAGCACAGACGGACATTGAGTCATTTTCTGTGCTGGAGCCTGCTGCTGATGGATTTAGAAATTACCTCAAGTCTCCTTTCAAAGTCGGTTCTGAGCATATGCTCGTCGATCGGGCACACCTCCTTACACTGACGGCGCCTGAAATGACCGTCTTAGTTGGAGGTTTGCGCGTATTGGGTGCCAACTGGGATGGCTCAGCTCATGGTGTCTTGACGGATCGCGTCGGTCAGCTGTCGAATGACTTTTTCGTGAATCTGCTCAATATGGACGTGAGCTGGAGGTCTGTCGATACGCATGACGAAGTATTCGAAGGGACTTCTACCTCTTCTGGCGAGGTGAAGTGGACTGCGACTCGTTCTGATTTGGTCTTTGGTTCCAACTCCATTTTGCGTGCCGTAGCCGAAGTCTACGCGAGCAGCGATGGACAAGAGAAGTTTGTCCGCGACTTTGTCAAGGCCTGGGCCAAGGTGATGAACTTGGATCGCTTCGATTTGAAAAACTAGGTGAGCCTGGAATAAAATTTAAGCCCCTTTGGTCAAATTGCTTGACCAAAGGGGCTTTTTATTTAATGACTCTCTAAAAAGTACCGCTCTTTAGATTTACCCTTTGCTCCGATGCGCTCGTAAAACTTCATGGCGCGCGTATTGAAGCTGGGCGTCTGCCACTGGATCAATGAACAACCAAGCTTTTCTCCTTCTTCCTGAATTCGTTCTACCAGCTTCTGGCCTATCCCATGCCCTCTGGCTTCTTCACGCAGATACAGGCAGTCCATGTAGATATAGTGAGTAGCATCCCAGGTAGAAAATTGTTTCATGTAGGTGGCATAACCTACAATCTCGTCATTGACCATAGCCACCAAGGCATACAAGCTGGGTGAATCACTGAATAGATGCTTTTTCAGTTCTTCTTTTTTGCCCGTTGGGTCGTAGTCTGATTGCTCGTATTTGGCGTGTAAGGCGCAGAGGATTACGATATCCTCAATGTCATGTTCCCTTGGTGCTCTGATGGTAATCTTCTCCATAATTGCTTTGCTTTTCAGGCGTTCAAAGCTGCCTTACGCTCTTGCCAGGCAGCCAGGGTAAGACTTGCTGGATTAGATGGTTTTAGAAAAAACGGTATTTAAATAGGCCCGGTAATCAGGTTCGTCCTTTTTGAGCACCTGCTCCGTCCAGACGATACGCTCGTGGTTGATCACTTCCATTTCCCAAATACAAGGAGCAAGCCCATCGCCCGAAATTTTGCGGAATAGAGAGGGGTTTTCGTATTTAGTGATAAAGATGTGGGTGTTGAGCATATTGGTGCCTACCCACCAATTGATGATGGAAAATATGCCTTCTGTTCCAGCATGTACAATCAGGAATGCCATGTTGTCGTGGCTGGCGTCAAAGCTGTTTTCCATAGAGAGCCATTTGGGTATCTCTTGCTTTGCTCGCTCATAAATGTCTAGCTGGTCGAAGTTTTTATGTTTGGAGATGGTGTAGACTTTTATCGTCCAGTTAGCATAGGTATATAGCTCTTTAAAAGCGATCGTTCGGGCTTTGTACATATGGCTATTTATTGGCGATGAAGAATAGCTCGCGCTCCAATTCGTACTTCATGCGCTTCACGCTTCGGCGCATTAGAAAATACGGGATGCCAAACATGAGGGCTGCATGTATCAGCATGAAGGGAAGGACAAAGACTGGCATGTCGGTTTCACTTCCAAATGCAATCATGGTGGTAAAGAGAGATATATAAGCGAATGTGATGATCAAATAGAAAAACACCATCTGTCGACTAAGACTATCGATTTCTATATCTATGATCAACTGCTCTCGCTCCTGCCGGAAGTGTCCTTTGGCTACTGCAATATTAGCATTGACATCAAACAGCTTTCGTCTGCGCTTTATCTTAAAGCCATGTCGATCTACCTCGCCCTTGAATTCATTTCTACTGGAGGAAAAGGGATCAGTTACATCAGACATAATGCCGAGATTGCTTTCATCTACCTGGGCCTTTAGTCTTTTGACAAATTCCAGTATGTCAATGTCTAGCGATAAGGTCATGTAGTCGATCAGACCGAGCTTCTCAAGACTTGGGCGGAATCGTTCTAAAAGGCCATTCGCATTTCTTTTCTGGATCATATAGGTGGTTTTGTGGATCGGTAGGGTGGTCTCTTTATGGATAACGCTTATAGGATCAGTTTACTCTTTTAAATGTTACGCTTTCTGTTTCTCCCCACTTTAGCATATAAGGAGGAAGTAGCCTCTCAATCAGGAGATATTGACCATCTAAAGATAAGATCCGCCATTTTCTGAGGGCGTCACTTCCCCAAGTTTTAGTGTACCGATCTGAATGAACTTCCTTGCTTGCTTGTGGTGAATGGGAAGGCGCAGATTGGAGTCTACTACCCATACCTATCCTTCCATTCATTTAATATCTCTGCCAATTTTTCCGTCTTAATGCGATAATGATTACTGATGGCACCTTCACTACCTCCAATCAGCTTAGCGACCTTTCTGGCATTCTTTTGGCGGGTGTAGGCCTCTGTATAATCGAATACGATCATTTTATTGGCGGTGATATATACCACCTGAAATCCATAGACTTCCTCCCAACGTATAAAGTCTTTTCGGAAGTAACTCTTAATCTCGAAGCCTTCCGGGGTGAGTCGAAGGTGGTTGGCTTCGGGGAGTAGTAGACTGGCTAGAGCAAGGCCACCTATTCCAAATAAAACAATGATCGCCCAACCCATAAAGAGCTCATCCCCCAGCGCCATAAAAACACCAACAGCTACAAAGGCTGCACAAATAGCTAAAAGCCCGACGATCTTCCAGGGGGTAGGCCTGAAGGTTAGGGATTCTTGATTTGTGGACATGTTCATCTGATAAGTGGGATGACTTGCTCTAATTTAAGCCTAATTCAGTCAATACCTGGTCTTCAGCTTCGTGTGAAAACCCGGCTTTGGGCTTGGGCCAAGAGAGCCCAGCATAAAATTGAGCCGTCTTTCGAAATGATTCCTCAGGATCAGAGAAATCGAGATCAGAGGCATTTTTTAGATGGCCGTTATCGATCCATACATCGTATCCCCACCAGAGCGGGAATTCACGAGTACTAAGCTTTCGGTTCCGGAGTAAGTTGGCAGGAATCGATATGAATTCACAATCCGACTTCAGTTCGTCTCTTATCGTTTCTAAGATGAACCGGAAGGCATAGGGCCGGTCAGAGACACAATTGTAGGTGCCGGGCTTCAAATCTCCACTCAATCCGCTCATGATGGTCTTAACCATATCTGGCCCATAAGTTAATGACATGCGGTAATCTCCATGGTCTGGCAAGATGAGCTGACGCTTATTCTGTATGCGTTCGATCCAGTAGTACAGCCGGTCGGTGGGGTCGTACTTGCCATAGATGACGGCCGGTCGGAGTATGATGGCTTTCAACCAGCTGTTTCGCTTGAGGATTTGTTCGCAGGCAGCTTTCTTTTCTCCGTAGAATTGCAGGCCGGGAGTTTCCAACTGCTCATCCTCGAAAGGCTTCTTTTTGAAAGATTCATCAATTGCAGACAGGCCATCATGGTGTGCGAGGGAATAGACCGAAATGGTTGAGATGTAGATATATCGGTTGACGTCCTTGTTGACGTGCTCCAGGGTGCGTTTTAAAGAAGCTGGAAAGTAGGAGGAAAAGTCTACGATATAGTCCCACTTGTACTGCCCGATTTTCCGAATGTCATCTGTTTCTCGATCACCTATTATTCGATTGGCGTGGGGAAAAATATTGGGATTAGTCTGACCTCGATTGAACAAGTAAAGCTCATACTGATCAAAACCCGAAAGAGTTTCTACCAATTGGCGTCCGACAAATTCTGTCCCGCCCAGGATGAGGAGTTTTTCTTTTGGCATATGGAGATTTATAGATACTGGATTATGGCAAGGTAAGAGAAGGTATCTGAAATCGGTATATTTGGAATAAAAAGGATGAGACTGATCGGCCTATTTCTATGTCTGATAACGAACCATATTATAGGGTCTTCACAGACACTGCCAGTAGAGGTGTTGTTAAGGCAGGGTGTAACAATGAACGAGATCATCCAAACGGCCAATTTGAATGGTCTAAATGGAGTAAACGGGCATTTTTTAATTCAGCAAATAGCAGATGATAACCGGCTTAATCTCCAATATACGCCTAATAAAAAGTTTGGGTTGTTGAGTCCGGAGGGAGAACTGTACCCATTGATTGAGTTCGGGCAAAATAGAACGAACCTTGTTTATTTCGAATTTTTTGAAGAGCGTGTTCTAATTGTAGAACGAAAGATATTCAGCATGCGTGGAGAATTACGGATATCAGTATTCGACCTAAAAAAAAGGAACTGTTTGCGTACGCTTAAGGGGGAAATTCCATGTGCCTGGATGACAGCATGCGAGTGGCTAAAACCTAGAGTAAATAAACTGGCCTTTTTTTCTAATTGTCTGCGGAATTGGGGGCTAGAAATGCACTCGTTGTATGAATATGACTGGAGGTCAGATAATATGAGATTTCTGTTTGGCCCATTGCCCATCGCAATCGATGCGGGAACAGGCAGGAATGTTGAGTTGAAAAGTGTCAATTTTAATGAGGATAAACAAGAGTTTGAGTATTTGGACTAAGGATTAGACAATAATTTAAGCTACTTAATAACTATCCCACCGAGCTCTATACCCTCTAACATCAATATGAACAGTTCTGGTGCCGGGATACCTGCCTATGCCGCCTCGGTCACCAATGATATCTTGATTCGCTATATCTAAGACGATTTGCTTGTCTATATCTGTGTAGCGGCCGTCTTGGTTAATATCTCCGATAAGCATATCTATGGCTTGGCCCGATATATGCCGACTTAAGCTGGCTCCTCCGGCACTAGCATTTTCTTTGGGGTGTCTGTGGCCGTAGCTTATTGTAAAAGCAGTTGGATCGTAACCCTCTGCCTCTATCGCAGATTGTAGATCGACAAGTGCATAGAGAAGTTTTTTGTCAATTAACCAGTGGTAGGATAATTGTGGATCAAATAAGCAAGCTTCATACAAAGAGTCTCTGCAAACAAAGTCCTTAATTCTAAAGTCTCCGGCAATCTTTTTGAAGAAGTCTTCCCGCTTGATAATGGTGTAAGATTTGTCGGAAAGTAATTTTTGAAACTTAGGTTGATCTGAGTTTGACCAAATCAAATAGGACGGTTCCAGGTTAGAATATCGTTTCTTAGTAAAGCGATCTAAAATGTGATCTATGTCTGAATGGCTTGAGACAAAAGGGTTGTCATGCTCCCAATCGTATCTGTTTTGAAGAACAATCTCTCTAAAACTGGGGATAAGGTAATAGCTAGCAGTAATTAAGGCTGTCAAGAAAGCCAAAAGCTTTAGTCCCCGCCATATATTAAATGACCATTTCACTTGGAATGACCTTATCTACCCCACCCATAGAGAAAACCGGTCCTTTGTGGATCTTTCAAATCAATCCACCAGACGGAAATGGGCTCTTCTAGTTCCGACTGTCCGTTTTCATTTTCATCTTTGCGGGCGTAGACGTACATGAAGTCGTTGCCAGGGTCGTACTCTGAGCTAAGCACGGCGTATTCCTTGGGAATAAGGGGAGTACCAGTCACCTCAGTTTGATCGAAATGATACAACCTGCGTAAGTCTTTCCAATTAATGTAACCGTCTTCGTTGGTGTCTTCATCGTAAACCGATATCATGTAATAATCTCTGGATACGGCCTCGCTATTCAGAGTGTCTGTCGAATAGGAAGGGTAGTAAACGGTTTTGATGAGCACCAATTCTTCAAAGAATAGCTTCTCTTGCTTTTGCTCTACATCGTAGTGTGATAAATTGAGCATGTCTTCGCCATAAGCCGCGGCGAAGCCGGGCATGAAGTTGTTGTTCCACTGGTTTTCTTCGAGTCGGCTGTAGGAGCTATAATTCGTGTGGAACCTTGTTGATCCTATGTAGTAATAATCACCTCTTTTATTGTATTTAAGCTTGTATATGGGGGTGAGTCGGTAATTGGGATTGTGGGTCATCAATACGCCGGATGGACGGGTGATCAAGCCCAGGGTGTCGCCATCTTCATTAGTCTGACTGAAACCTTGATCACTGGTGGTGACTGATACACCGGTGCTTCCTTTCTCTTCTCTTACACAAGCGACCAGGGTCAGGATAGCGAGTGTGTTGATTAAAATTCTCATGATTGGTGTTTAAAATTTGCCTCCATTGACATCGTTTTCTGGTACCGGTTCTACATTGTCCCAGTGCTCGACGACCAAGCCGTCCTCGATTCTGAATATATCGACTTGAGCATAATCTTGGTTGATTTTTCCGTCATTCCAGTTGGCTCGGCATAGAGTAGCCACGAAGTTTCCCTGCCCAACCATCAATACGATGTCCTTGTAGTTGAGCGGGCGATTCGGATCGCTGGCTAGTTTTTGAAAATGCTCTAAGCCGTCGGGGACTTCCTTGTTGTGTTGGATGTATTTTTTGCTGGAGATATACTTGGGAAGGTTTTCAGGATTCCCTCCGCGCATCAAGCCGTCCTTGATGAGGTTCCTGACCAGGGTTTTATTCTCTTCTGTTTTGTCGAGGGCTGTTATTTCTGTGAAGCCATCGACTGAAGTGTGACCAGAGGGAGTCGAGCTGGAAAAAGCAGATATGACATCCCAATGCTCAATAATTTTATCCTGATCGTCGGTATCAAAAAAGTCTGTTGTTACCCATTCCGCTTCACCATGATTAAGGCTTTGATAGGCGTGAATGAAAACGTACTGCCCGTCGACCCAGCCTCTCACGATCTGGATATCCCTGATAGGATTGCGCTCAATAAAAGGCTCAAAAAATTCTACGAAGCCCTCTATGCCGTCCCTTACTCCGGTGCTATGCTGAGTATATCGGTGACCAGTGTATTTGGTAACAGCTTCGCGTGCGTTTCCATCTCTGATTCCTTCGAGGTATAATCTTTTAGCGTTTTCTAGTTTCTGACTCAAGGCGGAGGGTTTTAATTTATCGTAAGATAAAAAGAATGAGGCTGTCTCATAAGTCACAGGGGACCTATTCAACAGCCTCATAAAGGGGAACTATGAAAACAATACGTTATACGAAGACTACCTTTTTACGCGGAAGTTTCTGGTTCCAGGGCAAAGGCAGCATTAGCGCTTCTGTCCAGGCTTCTCACAATGCTACTGCCATTGGTGTGGAGAGCCGCTACGTAGAGCGATTCTGCAAAGGCAGCTTTTTCCGGACAAGTCTGTAGCAGATCAGCCACGGTAATTGGGAAAGTGGAGTTGCTGAAGCTGCCGTCGGCGCCTAGCGTGTACTTTCCGGAATTACCCAGCACGCTTCCTCGGTCGTCAGGAGCCGTCAGCGCATTACCCGTGTTGCCACGGGTTACGTTAAATGACCAGGTGGCAAAGCCATTTGGGTGCTGAGCCCGAAAACTGAATAAGGCATGAGAACTTACTCGACTGATATAAGGCACAAAGCCACAGTCGGTGCCGGCTTCATTTCCGTCTACAGCTACATTTCCGATCGAGGCTTCGCAGGGCTGGTTGTCTACCCGCAAACGGAACCGATAGCTCTCTTGTGGGTCCAGACTGCTTGGCAACAGATATTCACTGCCGACCTGGGCAGATTGATTGCGGTCTGTAGGTGAGGTCATGTGATAAACCTGATCGATCAGGTCGATTCGATTACCACTGTTGTCGAAGACCTCGAGCTTGAATTCATACAGTCCGTCTCCTCGTAAGGAACGTGTATCTATGTAGTAAGTCACGGTGTCCTGATTCCACTCGGCCGTGGGATCGTTGGCTACACCTGGCCCTTTCGGCGAGGTAGGCGGAATGCGATAAGCTTGCACACCACCTACATTAAACGGCCCCAGTTCAAATTGGCGGCGCTCAAATCTCAGACTGCTTCCAGACCCGACTTCTACGGTATAGCTCTTGTGCATGCCCCTATTGTCTAGTGGACGCCATTCGCGATCTGCTGTAGTGGCGGTAAGCAGTTTTTCTGTATGCGTTTTTCGGTAAGACCAGCGGTAGTGGGTGGCATTGCTCGTTGGGAAACCACTACCAAATTGCACCACCAGTGGAAGCACTCCTGTAAAGGGGCGCACCGGATTATTTCTTAGTGGAGCGTACAAGCCGCCTGTAGCAAAACTGCTCAGGCCAACGGTTCGCATATTTGTTCCTGCGACCGGAATCGCATCTCCAAAGTCTTGCGCAATCGAGCGAATATCGGTTCCTGAGCCAATGCGCTTGATCCAGATGATTTCCCCGGGAAGGACCCGGCTGCAGTGCGGTTCGACACGATCGTCAGTTACTCTGATGTCTACCTCATTTGCACAGTCGTGATTCCAATAGGTATTGCAATAGAGAGGTGGCCGATAGACAGTGGTCATTTCCCCGTCTATGTCCATTTCGATCCAGAAATAGAGATCGGGGGTGTCGCTGCCAAACTGCCTAGGGAAACAAGCCTGAAAACGGCCGTTGGCATCTGTGGTGACAGTTGCAATCTCATCGCATCTGAGGAAATATGACCAGATGGGGCGATACCAACAAAGGATGGGGCGCAGGATTTGGTAATCCTTCCTGATAATCTGACGAAGCTCTGCCGGGGAGGCTCGCTTGATTTCACTGACCAACTGGAGATCGATGTTATCGACCAGGCTGCGTAATACAGGAATGGGCCTTGGAATTTCTGGCCGGTCTAGGCTGTATACTTCCTCTGGTTGTGGAAGGGCTATGCGGGGAACTTCCCGAAACAAGTCTTCCCGAAACCGAATGAGTTCGTAGTCGGGAATCCGCTGTAGAAAGGGCCAGTAAGGGTCAACCTCACAAATATGTACGACGGCATTGCATAAAGGCTGATTTTCTATTTGGCCATCTATGTTAAAGTCCTTGCTCACAGTGCCGCTTACGCAGCATCGTAACCAGCGCCACCGATCGAGAATATTATCGGGTATTGGGCCAATTTCCAGCCTGTTTTTGAGGTCTGGGAAAACAGGTGGGCGTAGGCCAACTAACTTCTCCAGTCGAGCGATGTCGATTTCTTTCGGATCGATAGGTGGTTTGGGCAGAATAACGACTTTGCTGTTTTTCAGCGCTTCTCGATCCAGGTCGAAGTCTACGATACCTTTAGAAGGTCGAGCAGTGGCTAGAATCTCTTCTGTGAGCGGATCGTAAGCCAGGGCCACTAGTTCATTTTTGGCCCCATTGGTTGGTTTCTGGGAATTTGCCATGATTTAGGGATGATTGGTGATATAATCAATAGGGTGGCAGTGCATTGGCACTACACTATCACCTGTTTATACATGCAAATTCAAGGCTGTTACACACCCAGCTAAATACATATCGTCTTTATGTTAAATCACAATTTTATCTTTTTGCCGCTGGTTTGGATAGCAACAAATTCGACCGAGCATGAAGAAAATAATTATTTGCACGACATACATTTTTCTGGGAGCTGTTCTTCATGCGCAATGCGGAACGCCAGATCTAATCTCACTGAATAGCGGGGAAGAATTAATCGGGGGTACCGAATTTCAAGTTGAATTTAATTACGGGTTTTGTTGTGTATCAGATAGCCCTGAGGTTTACTTTAGATTTTCCGATGATGGTGGAGAAAACTGGGAGCTAATAGATTCTATGTTAATAGATACGACGGTTTTCGAAACAGATTCCATATCAATTTACAATTGGTCTGTCCCGAATATCAGCTCCAGCAATTGTCTGTTTAGAGTGCTCTATTTGCCTGATGCTTGCTGGGATGAAAGCGACATCCCCTTCAGTATTTCTACTATGACCAGTACAGCGGAGTTAAGACCAGATACAGAATTTATCATATACCCAAACCCGCTGAGAAGTACTCAACCTGTTCATATCGATTTCAATCGAGCGCCAAAAGCTGGCGATCTCCTATTTATCAGAGATAGTTTTGGCAGACATATAGATACTTACATCCTCCAGGAAGGGAGCCGCTCTATTCAATTAAATGGATTACCCGCCGGGATCTACTATGTATTTATACAGATTGATGGCAATCCCATTATTCGGCGAGTCTTGATTCAATAAGCGCTAGCGCTTGTGTTCGGGACTATCGAAACCAGCCTGACAGCCAGCTTCCCACTCATCGGGTTGGTTGCCGTATGCAGGTACGCCTCCTTGGTCTTTAAGCATGCGGGCCAGGTGGAGGCAGTTCCAAACGAGGAAAGTCGTATTGCGATTGGTGAAATCGTTTTCAGGCCCACCAGATCCTGGATCTCGGTACGATGGACCAGGTCCTGCTTCACCCATCCAGCCAGCGTCAGCCTGCGGCGGCACCGTGTAGCCGATGTGGGATAGCGAAAATAGAATATTCATAGCGCAGTGCTTGACCCCGTCTTCATTGCCGGTAATCAGCGTAGCACCGACTTTGCCGTAGTCGCGGTACTGCCCCTTTTCATTAAACTGGTGGGTGTAGCCATACATGCGCTCCAGGGTGCGATTGCATACCGAAGACTTTTCGCCTAGCCAAACGGAGGTGCATAAGATCAAGATATCGCAAGCGTCTACCTCTTTCTGGATAATGGGCCAATCGTCCTTTTCCCATTCCGGCGTCTGAGACATGTCATGACCCAGCCCAGCTGCAATTTCGTAGTCGACTGGTCGAATGACTTTGGTTTCTACCCCCACAGAATGAAAGATGCGCTGGGCGACACCGATTAGTCCTTCTGTGTGTGACAGCACCGGCGTCCTGTTCAAGGTGCAATTCAGGAAAAGCACTTTTAGGTCGTCGTATTTGGCTGGCGGGTTGTCACACAGTTTGTCCGCCATTTTATTCAGCTGATCGGTCATAGCCTTATCTGGTTTTAGGGCAATGTACGGCTTAGTAGGCGATGCTATTTACTTTAAAGTTGGACAAGTAGGCCGAAACCTTAAATGCAACTTTTTGTTTTTATTTTTGGACTTCCGCAGGTCGAAACTTTCCCCGAAAGTTTCGATCCACGTGCGAGATCTTGTAGATCGAGTAACGGGATGGGATTCTTCCCCGAAAGTTTCGATCCACGTTCGAGATCTTGTAGATCGAGTAACGGGATGGGATTCTTCCCCGAAAGTTTCGATCCACGCTCGAGATCTTGCAGATCGAGTAACGGGATGGGATTCTTCCCCGAAAGTTTCGATCCACGTTCGAGATCTTGTAGATCGAGTAACGGGATGGAATTCTTCCCCGAAAGTTTCGATCCACGTTCGACTGCTGATAGTAAGAGTAACGGAATAAAGTTCTTTAGACTAAAAAAACAAATACATGGCCTTTAAGCTCGAATCTCCCTTTAGCCCAACGGGCGACCAGCCGCAGGCCATCGAGCAGCTCATTCAAGGGGTAAATTCAGGAGAGGCTCACCAGGTATTACTGGGCGTAACGGGTTCGGGTAAGACATTTACCATGGCCAATGTAATCGCTGAGCTAAATCGACCAACTCTTGTGCTGACCCACAATAAGACGCTGACGGCTCAGCTATACGGAGAGTTTAAAGAGTTTTTTCCCAACAATGCCGTTGAGTATTTCGTGTCTTATTACGATTATTATCAGCCTGAGGCCTATATCTCCGTCAGCGATACATTTATCGAGAAGGACTTGTCGATCAATGAAGAGATAGATAAACTCAGACTGCGGGCAACGACTAGCTTACTGAGTGGCCGAAGAGACATCATCATTGTGTCGTCGGTCTCCTGCATCTATGGTATGGGCAACCCGGAAGACTATCAGAGTGGGATCATCAGGCTCAAAGTCGGGCAGCAGAAAAGTCGCAACGGATTGCTTTACGACTTGGTCGATAGCCTGTACAGCCGTACAGAGACCGACTTTCGCCGAGCCACTTTCCGCGTAAAAGGAGATACCGTCGATGTCAACCTGCCTTATGTAGATTTTGGATATCGACTCACTTTCTTCGGAGATGAAATCGAGAAGATCGATAAAATCGAGACGGAGACCGGCAAGCGTATTGAGCCTATGACCCATGTGGCTATTTTCCCGGCCAACCTATATATCGCGCCCAAAGAGAGACTCAATTCCATCATCCGAGATATAGAAGACGGAAGACGAGCGCAGGAGCGATATTTTGAACGTGAGGGCCG
>JBCBVN010000025.1:0-21888 GCA_039817625.1 Bacteroidota bacterium | reverse complement strand
GACTGGCCATTCCTTATTCTTGCTGAAAGGGTTGTGTCTGAAATATTATGATTTTCGGTATCTAATCTGTAAGTACAACTGTCGTAGCTGAACCATAAATACCGATCTGCCTCCAAGTCGAGTAGGTAGTATGGAGAGCTACTGTCGTCAAGTCCAATGGAAATTATGGAGTTGTCTAAAGGGCGATATCTGGCTAGCTCACTGTTTGTGCTAAACCAAATATCGCCATTTGACTGCTCCATGCAACAACTCATGATGCTGTTGCTTTTTAGCACGGGTTGATCGGTAGTATATCGATTGATGACTTTAATTCTGGCGCCATCATATACGTTAAGACCTGCCGAGGTGCCTAGGTAAACAAGATTATTAGATGCTTGAAATATTTGAGAAATGGTGTTTTCACTCAATCCATCTTCTACATTGAGATGGTTGAAATAAGGAGGCACCTGGCTATATATGTATCCTTTAGTAGCAGCCAGTAAAATAATGGAAAGAATATGCCAATACAGCTTGCTCACGAGCTCCTACTAACTGCTTTTGCCGATGAAATAGGCAATGATCAGCAAAAGAAGTATGATCAGCAGAATCCACCAGTTGGCCATCAGGAATATTCCAAAATAGGACCATCCCGAAGGAGAGGTCAGCTTGTGCTCTACAGAGCTTTGGAGCTGCTGTTCGTGTAATACAGCTTGTAGGGTAATGGCTTTTTCTATGGAGCCTGGGTCTGGTGGTAAGGGTATATCAACATTGCCTTGAGTATTGCTGGTAAGTCTTAATGATGATTGTGCGGGCCTTCCCTGGTTATTGTCGTTCTCATCTGGTGGTGAGGTTAAATTGCCTGATCCGCCTGCACCAGGATCCTCCAACCAGTATGGCGGACAATAGTACATCAGATTAAAGGCTACACCAGCTTCCATATTATTACTGATTTCAGGCCTTAAAACTCCTGGGCGTATACTCAAAGTTCGGTAGCGAGTTAACTGGTCTGTACTGCCAATTGCCAGATCAAAAGTTTGGCCTGCAAGGGCTCGCTCTATAACTAATCCTCTTAGGTCGGGAGTGTCAATTAAACGTTGATTCTGAACTGGTGAGAAATATGTTGTATCTGTAGTTAAATACAAGTATTCATCATAGGGCAAATAGGTTACTTCAAACTCGACCGCATCCGCCATATTATTTTCATGTGCTGTATCTGAATACACAGTTGCATTAGTGGTTTCTAATCTGAACCATTCGCCATTGGCGTTTGCAGGATCTAGAGTAGGATCAAGAATATTTTCAAATTCGTCAAATCCTTGACCAAAGACTTTCAGGGTACGTTCATTATTATTTACATCACCATCTTCCCAGGAAGCTATGAATACATTTAGGCCTGTGGTCGTAGCCGGGTAGAATTCGAATAGCGCTGCCTGCTCTGGATTCGCTCTCACCTGGATTATTCTCGATGTAGGGTGCTTGTACCTAATCAGATTTTGGTCTTCGCCAAATTTTGGAAACCAATCAGGATAAACATGTACAGAGTCCACCCAAGCAATAGTGTCTGTAAATTCGAAATGGGGAACAAACAAAAAGCCTGCTATTTCCTCATTTGGGTTTTCTAAATTGAATTTGTCGATCAGCTGATTAAAGGTGTCGAGCGTAGATTCAACTCTCAGTGTATTCAATCCAACTTCTCCAAGGAAATGATTGGCACGAGCAAAAACGAGCGAGTTTTGTGCGCCAAGCTTACCACCTGCGCCTATCTGCCATTCGCCGAAAGGCAGGGAAGCACAAAAAATGAGACAAACGAATACAAGTGCCCGAACGGCACAAAAACGTAGAGGGGACATGAGTTTAAGGTTATGTGTTTAAAGATTGGGTGCGTACAGAAACTAAGCCAATGTAACACCTTTTTGCTTGTTGTACCGCAAAAGTAGGGGTGCGGAGATCATGGTCGCCATATAACCTTTGTTACAAATTCAGATATTAGCGGCCTATGGGGCCTCTATCACTACTGCCGCCATTGGTGGCCATTGCACTCGCTATTCTGACCCGACAGGTGTTTCTTTCGCTTAGCCTGGGTATATTTTTGGGCTACACCATGCTGGCCGGTTGGAACCCCATGCTGGGCTTTCTGGATAGCATTGAAGCTTGTGTAGCCGTCTTTCAGGATGCTGGCAATACACGGACCATCTTATTCTGTGCGCTGGTTGGTGGCCTGATTGTGTTTATGCAGCGATCGGGTGGGGTAGTGGGCTTCATCGATTGGGTAAGTGGCCGACTGGAGCGCTACGAAAGTCGTGGAGGCATAGGGAGTCGGGTGATGGTGCAGTTGCTGGCCTGGCTGACTGGTGCGCTGATCTTCGTAGAGAGCAGCATCAGCGTACTGACGGTAGGCGCACTATACCGTCCACTATTCGATAAGCTGGGCATAAGTCGAGAGAAACTGGCCTACATTGCTGATTCCAGCTCGGCACCCAGCTCCATTCTGATTCCGCTCAATGGTTGGGGCGCTTTCCTCATGGGATTACTCGCTGCAGAGGGTTTTGCAAATCCGTTCAGCACCCTCATTCAGACCATCCCTTACAACTTCTATGCATTGCTGGCGCTATTTATCGTGCCGGCCATCATACTGAGTCGCCGAGATTTTGGCCCCATGCGACAAGCAGAAGCTCGCGCTGCAAAAGGCCAGGTACTGCGTGAGGGCGCTACGCCCATGGTCGATGAGCAACTTACGGCTATGCCTGCCAAACAAGGCGTCAAGCCCTGGGCAGGGAATATGATCTTACCCATTGTCATTATGGTCGCTCTCATGCCCATCATGTTGGCCTATACGGGCTGGTCCACGGCTCTGGAGCTGGAACCCAATGGAAGTTTTGGTAGCCTGTTGTTTTTGGCCATTGGTAAGGGCAGTGGCTCTACGGCGGTACTGGTAGCCGTCTCCACCAGCCTGGTCTTGTCTATGCTGCTTTACAAAGCCCAAGGCATCTTCGGTATTCGCGAATCGGTCGAGCTGATCCTCAAGGGTATAGCCGGCCTAATGCCATTGGCCATTCTTATGATGCTGGCCTTCGCCATCGGGACCCTCTGCAAGCAAGAGCTGAATACGGGCGGCTATGTGGCAGGATTGGTTGGGGATGTGCTTTCGCCCGGCCTAGTGCCCGCCCTGGTATTTATCATTACTTGCTTTATTGCCTTTAGCGTGGGCTCCAGCTGGGGTACCTTCGCAATTATGCTACCTATTGCCGTTCCCCTGGCCCAACAACTCGACGCGGAGATTATCATGACGGTTGCGGCTGTCATGGGTGGTGGTGTCTTCGGTGACCACTGTAGCCCCATCAGCGATACGACCATTCTGTCAAGTATGGCGTCAACAACTGATCATGTCGATCACGTGAAAACTCAGCTGCCTTATGCATTAGTAGCGGGTGTAGGAGCAGTGGTGTTGTATGCGATTTTAGGCTGAATTAACTGTTGTCGGTATTAAATATCTGTTAAGGCCCAATTGAAGATAAACAAAGGGGAATAGGTGGTTTTCTATTAGTGTTGCTTTTGCAATAAAGTGTAAGTGAAATACACTGGGGTTGCAAGAGATAGCTGTCTGTATGGAGTCTAATACTTTTGAAATAATATTCAGACTATGAAAATATTCCTTAATATATTCCTAATTATTGCTGTCGTATTCCCTTGCGGACTAAATGGGCAGAGTGGAACACCGTCATCTGTTCGTCTAGTGGAAGCTATGGGTGGCCTGCCAGTTGATTATACATTAACTACACTGGATGAACCTCTGGGGGTGGTTGATCAATTTTTAATAAAGCGTGCTGGTGTAATTGATGATGACGATGAAGGTATGGGATACGAATCCTGGCATCTAGGGATTGTCTTTAGAAATGGGATTCAAAGACCGGAAGATCGATCTGATTTTCAAAGCCAGCCGAATGATAACATTCGACTGATTTTCTACGATATAAATGGCCAGGAAATCGGCCGAAGATATTTGCATCATCAATCAGTAAAAGCCATATTTAATGGGCGATCGAGTGGGCTGTATCACTACGAGATTGATTTAAGGAATGTTCCTGTTTCTGTCCTAGAGCTTGCTGAACGAATTGACCTGGCTCAAAGAAGGAATTGGCCATTGCATAAAGAGTTTAATCCTTAATTCATGTTTTTTCAGGTCTATTGATGTTTCAGCTTTATCTTAAAGTTCAGTTAATTATAGTTTTTTTATTTTAGGTGCTGAAATGATTTCATAATTAGCATAATATTTTGTGAATGAAATAAACGCTCTAAATGAAAAATAAGATAATAGTATTCGCGGCTATATTTTTACTTGGTAATATTAAATTGATTGCCCGGGATGTTCAATCAACTGAATCATTAGTCGAGCGACTTGGTGGATTTGCTGTTCAGTATGATATTACGACAAACGGAGAACCTATTGGGGTATTAAGGCAGTATATGGTCAAACGGCAAAACTATCATACGTGGACAGATGGAGCCACGAATTATGAGGTGTGGCATCTGAGCCTGGCCGCTGAAAATGGATTTCAAAAAACACAGGGAGTAGAGTTTCGGGATGCCGGGCCTGGAGATTATCGATTACAGTTTTTTGATGCCGACAATCGCTTGGTTGGGACAAAATTTATAGAGAACAAGGATGTGGTTTTTGCTTTTGATAGAGGGGTGGACGATTTGTTTTATTGTGATATCAGTCTAAGGACCGTTCCACTTATTATCCTGGAAGATGCCGTGAGGATTGACATTGTGAGGCGACACAACTGGAGGCAGCTGGAGTGGCAACCATATTAGGGTAACAAGCTTTTTCGAAATTCAGCAGGCTTATTGTATTTTGTATCGTGCATATACCCAGCCTGAAGACTGTAAGGTTATTATTGCGACCATTTCAAATCTCCGATGCCGCTGAGATGTTGTCGCTCAATGCAGATCCCGAAGTCATGCGCTTTGTGCCCGATAAGCCATTCGAAGATTTATTGGAAGCCAAACGATTTTTACAGCATTACGATGCCTGGAAACACGGATTTGGCAGATGGGCGGTAATCAGGAGAGAAGATGGCGCCTGGTTGGGCTGGTGTGGACTTCGAAAATCTCCCAGAACGGGATTGGTGGATCTGGGGTTTCGCTTCCATCGAAAATACTGGGGTAATGGCTATGCTACAGAAGCTGGGATAGCTTCCCTGAAATGGGGGTTCGGGGAGCCAGGACTTCCCTGCCTGCTGGTGCAAGGCAGTCAGGTTCAGATCGAATCATCGCGGAGATCATCAGATATCAAGTCCGTCGGTCTTCACCAAAGCGGCGTCATAGCTCGCACCATGCCCGCCAATCTGGCTAGCCAGCAGGTACTGATCAAGTTGGGGTTTGAGTTGATCGGAGAATTTGAAGATCAGGAATGGAGTGGAAGGCTATACCGTACCTTTAGCGCGTGAAGACAACCCAATCCAATAAACCGGAATGGCTGGCCAAGCTCGAACAAGAGAGCTGGCAAGCAGAACTCATCATTAGTGGTATAGCCATTTTGGGGGCGCTACAGTTACCTGAATTGGTCAATGATTTGCAGTATTATTTGCTGGATACGCTACACCGGGAAGAAATTTTCTTCTGGGGTTTCATTATGACCTTCATGCAGATCGGGGTCAATTTACTCATACTGACCTTCATTGCGCACTTTGTGCTGCGCACACTCTGGATTGGAATCATTGGCATTAATTCTATTTTTCCCAATGGCATCACACGTAATGAACGCTACAGCGAGGAGTACCAAGATCGGCTAATTGCCGATTATGGCGATGTCACCGGCTACATAAAGAAACTGGATCGAACATGTTCTGGCATATTCGGAGCTGGCTTCAGCGTCTGCCTGGTTTCTCTGGGATACGTTGTCATTTTACTGGTTATGGGCTTGATCGCCCATTTCGGTTATGATTATTTGCCTGACGGTTTTCTAAAGGTTGTGGGCTTGACGGTATATGCCGCATTTGCTGTTTTTGCGATTATAGGTGTGTGGATGAGCATGAAGCAAAACAAGGATAAGCCACTCACCAGACGCTGGCAATATCCCATGAATCAAGTAGCCAGTAAGATCATGTTCAACCTTGGGCATCGCCCGGTCATGATTATTTCCAGCTTGTTCACTTCTGCAGCAGCGGATACGAAAGGTTACCTGGGGAAAATGTTTCTTTTGAGTATGGTTTTCAGTTTTGTCATGGGGCTTTTTTCAGCCCGAGATAATCTGACGATGAGATGGGGTGGTAGCAGGTATTTTCACCGTCCGGCAGATACGACTTTGGTAAGTGACTTGGCTTATCTGGGTGAAGACGATGATGTATACTATTTCCAGCCTGTTATCGACAAACGAGAAGTGCATTCCGGTGAAGCACTCCAGGTTTTTATCCCCCTGCCACAAAGAGAACTCGATGTCCTCGAGAAAATATGCGATATCCCGATGCCTGCCGACACTTTGTCGAGACGAAAGAAAAGTATGGCTGAAAATGTTAGACTGCTCGAATGTGGGGCAAATTATGTCGAAATCGCCTTGAATGGTCAGCTACTGTCCGACTATAAATTGAGGCGACATTACGAACAAGGGCGCAGATCTCAATATGGGTTTCTGACTGCTTTGCGCAATCCGGCTGGACTTAAAGCTGGCGAAAACAGACTTCGCGTAACTACCAAATACGAAAACGAAGACGAGCCGGGCGATTTTAGAGATGCGTATCTGTACTTCTATTACACGGGCGTAAACGAAAACTAGATTCCTTTGATTAAGTATGCCAGGTATGCAGTCGCCTATACATTCTTCACTGTAGGCTTTATTTATGCCAGTTGGTCCAGCCGGCTGCCGCGCCTGACGGAAATGTATGGTCTGAACGATGCAGACCTGTCTACTGTACTGCTGACAATTGCCATTGGCGCTCTGGTAGCTATGCCGCTTACTGGCATTATCATTGTCAAAACCGGAAGCCGACGCCTGACGGCCATTAATGCCATTCTGTTTGTGGTTTTCACGCTGCTGTTGTTGCATAGCCCTTCATATATAGGACTATTGGGTTTTGGTTTTTGCCTGGGTGTAATGAACGGCTCTACGGATATAGCCATGAACGCTCAGGCCATCGTCGTCGAAGATCGAATGGGGAAGCCCATTATGTCGAGCTTCCATGCCATATTCAGCCTGGGTATGCTGGCCGGGGCTGCTGGTGGTTATGCATTTATTGCACTAGGTGTAGATCTTCGCTTACACATGATCATAGTAGGTGTGGCTAGTATCGCAGGTTTGTTGATGAGTCAGCGCTATCTAGTCGATGATCCGCCTGAAGAAACCGAAGGTGAGTCTGCCAGTAAAGGCTGGCGACTGGAGCCTGGCTTACTGTTGATTGGGTTTATTGCTTTTTGCTGTATGATGGGCGAAGGTGCCATGTCGGAGTGGACATCCATTTTTCTCGAAGAAGTTGCCCACTCGACCAAAGCTCAGGCCACATTAGGCATAGCTGCCTTTTCAGGTGCTATGATGATGGGCCGGTTTGGTGGCGACTGGGCCAGGGCCAAATTCGGCGGTCAGATGCTCATTCGCGTTGGGTCCTTCCTTGCTTTCGCAGGATTGTTCTTCGCACTTTTCAGTCCTGGGGTCTGGGTCTCTACTATAGGTTTTTTGCTGGTGGGGCTCGGATTGTCCAATATTGTGCCCATCGCCTACAGCATTGCGGGTAAATATCCAGGTGTGCCCGCAGGCGTGGGAATCAGCACAGTAACGTCTATCGGTTATGCCGGTTTTCTTATCGGTCCGGTAGCTATCGGTTATTTATCGGAATATCAAAAAGACCTGCTAGCTATCCCTGCCGGTAGCTGGCTCGGCAATTGGGCTGGCTTACAGCTGGGACTGGGTTTTGTGCTGCTGCTGTTTTTGTTGATGTTAGGTGTAGCTTTTGGGCGACGGGGGTATTAGGTTTTTTTGTGAACCCATGATCCACTCTTCCGTTTGTTTCCCCTCTTTCTCTGGTCTTACTCCCCTCGGGAGCAAGAAGACATGATTATATGCGATCTGGTCGATCTCTGGTACTTCTTAAAGCTGCTCTTTTAAAAGGTTATTCCTTTTGAGCCACTGCCATCCTTTCTCCCAGGCAGCTAATGCACTACAGTAGGCGGCATCTACTATATGGGAGAGAGGACCGAGGAGAGAGGGTGGTGTTTTTAGTTGAACGTTCAGATCACCCCACCCCAAGAAATCTAACGACCTGCGGAAGTACAAAAATCTCTACCGGTCCATAGCCGAGCCACTCGCCATCGGCTTCGACTTCTAGTGGAATATTGGGATCTAGAGCGGAAACGCGGATGTGGGTGGCCTGAGTCGTAGTCACTTCTTTGACCTGACCAATGGTGCCGGTGTAAAATCGCCAACTGTGGAGCAAGATGCGCAAAATGGGTAGGGAACGGGCGAAAGTGAGCGCCAGGACATTCGATTGAGGATTGGCCTGGGGCACCAACCGCATACCACCACCCGAGTAACGGCATGGACCAATATTGATGGTGTAGAAGTGGTCTTCTATCGCTGGGTGGTTGTCGTATTCTAGTCTTAGGCTAGGAGGCGTAAATTTTCGGAGTAGCCAAAGGGTCAGAATGGGGTAGAGCAGTTTGCGCTTTAGCGGATGCCCCTCCGCCTGGCGCACGACAAACGCATCATAGGCCATACCGGCAACATTGAGGATGTAGCGTTCTTCGGCTTGTCCATGCTGATTGGTGTATTTGGCCAGGCCAACGGTTTGTAGTCTTGGGCTTCCGTGCTCCAGTAGCCTGATCCAATGTTCCAAGCCGCGTTGCTGATTGTGGGTACGTATCCAGTCGTTGCCGCTGCCCAGGGGAAGTAGGGTATACAAAACCTCCTTAGCGCGCTCAGGCCCAAGAGCGGCGATGATGCCATTACACACTTCGTGATGGGTACCATCTCCGCCAACGGCGATAAGGTAGCGGCAGCCTTCTTCCACCCATTGCCGGGCCAGCGCCATAGCGTGCCCTGGCGAATCGGTAAAAGCCCACTCCAGCTGAGGGATTTTAGCTTCTAGCTGGGGTAGCCAGGCCAGCCACTGTTTGCGCGCCTGCCCGCTTGCCGCTGCCGGGTTGATGATCGCACGCCAAGAGTGGTGAAAATGCATGAAGTAAAGGTAATTACTGATGATCATCTCACTGATTATCTTTGTGCCCCTATGACCTCATCCATCCTACGTGTAGAAAATGTGCGCAAAGAATACGGCTCTAAGGTGGCTGTAGACGATGTCAGCTTCAGCATGCCGCCCGATGCCATCCTTGGCTTACTGGGCCCCAATGGTGCTGGAAAGACCAGCCTTATTCGCATGATCACCACCATAACCCGCCCTGACCAGGGGAAGATCTACTTTGAAGGCGAACCATTGAGTGCATACCATCCTTCCCAAATCGGCTACCTACCGGAGGAGAGAGGCTTGTACAAAAAAATGTACGTGGGCGAGCAATTGCTTTATCTAGCCAGGCTCAAAGGCATGGATAAAGCGACAGCCACAAAAGAAGCCAAACAGTGGCTGGATAAGTTTGGCCTGGGCGATCAGTGGCCTAAGAAGGTAGAGGAGTTGAGTAAGGGGATGCAGCAGCAGGTGCAGTTCATTGCTACGGTCATTCACAATCCGCGCCTGCTCATACTCGACGAGCCTTTCAGTGGGCTAGACCCGGTCAATACCGGGCGTATGCGCCGCGAAATTGCCAATCTCCGAGAGGCGGGTACCGGCATCATCTTCAGCACCCACCGCATGGAGCAAGTCGAAGAAATTTGCCAGTATATTGTGCTCATCAACCAGGGGCGAAACATACTCGAAGGGCGAGTAACCGATATACGCGAAGAGTTCAGAGCCCATCGCTTCCGCCTCGTCTATCAGGGGCAGCTATCGTCGAGTATACGAGCCGATTATCAGGTCGTGGAGGAAGACGTTCACGAAGTTGTTTTCCAGCTTCAGCCCGGTCAGGATGGCAATGTGCTTTTGCGGGCGCTGATCGATAGCAGACTAAGTGTGCGCGCCTTCGAAGAGCAACTACCCACCCTCAACGATATATTCATTAAGCAAGTCACCCAAATCGCATAAGGCATGAAAAACCTCTGGCTGGTCATCAAACGGGAGTACATTACCCGAGTTAGGCGCAGGGCATTCATCCTGGCCACCTTGCTCACCCCGCTGGGATTGGGTGTTTTCTTTCTCGTTGTTACCCTCATTTTCTCTTACGAGAATGATGAGGTACAGCGAATAGCTGTGGTAGACGAAGGCAACCTCTTTGAAGGTAGTCTGGCAGATGGGAGCGGCATCTACTTCGAGCTCAGCGACAAGAGTCTGGATGAGCTGCGGGAGGCGACCCAAAACGATGAAACCGATTATTCAGGCATTCTGGTTGTTCCTGCCTTTGACAAGCCGGAGATGCGCAACTTTAGTGTCAACTACTATACCGATGCCAAAATGGCCATCGATCTTCAATCGGTACTCGAAGGCCGGATCGAGCAGGCCTTAAGGCGTTACAAGCTCGAAGCTTACGAACTCAACGAGCAGCTTATTTCCTCCCTCGATACCGACGTGCGCATTGGTGCCCGCCCGATCACACCTTCGGCCACAGGCGAAGAGAAAAACACCAGTTTTGCCAGCGAAATCGGAGCAGCCATCGGTACCGCCATGGGCTTCATCATGTACATCACCGTCTTTATCTACGGCATGATGGTCATGCGCTCGGTTATGGAAGAAAAAACAAATCGCATCGTAGAGGTCGTCGTATCGAGCGTCAAGCCATTTACCCTGATGCTGGGCAAAATAATTGGGGTTGGTGCAGTAGGACTTACGCAGGTCGTAGCCTGGGCCATTACCATTCCGCTTACCATACTCTTGCTGGTAGCCGTCTTTGGTGTGGGCCTGGACCCCGAGAGTGCTCAGGCTATGGCCGAGCAAAGTGGAGCCGGTATCGACCAGGCTGAGGCGCAGTCTATGGTTGAGGAGATGATGGCTAGCCTGTCTTCTATCAACTGGTGGCTCATCGTCCCGGCCTTTATCATCTACTTCCTGGGGGGGTACTTCATGTACGCAGCCTTGTTCGCTGCCGTAGGGTCAGCTATGGGTGACGACCTGGGTGAAGGCCAGGCGCTGACCATTCCCATCACCATCCCCGTGGCCCTGGCCTTTTATATCATGATCGTGGCTTTGCGGGCGCCCAATAGTAGCCTGGCCGTTTGGTCGAGCTTATTCCCGTTGTTCAGTCCCATTGTCATGCCTGCCCGATTGCCCTTCGATCCGCCCGTCTGGCAGGTGGGCCTAAGTATACTGCTGCTCATACTGGCCGCCATTGGTCTGGTCTGGATGAGTGGCCGAATCTACCGGATAGGTATACTGAACTATGGCAAAAAAGGCAGTCTGAAACTGATGGTCAAGTGGTTCTTTCAGAGCAATTAGAGCTTGTTGGGAATTTGGTTTTCTGGCCGATCTCTAATTTCCCAACAAGCTCTTAAAGACCGTATTTTTGCTACATGCGAAAATTCCTCAAGTATCTTTTCATTGGTCTGACTTCCCTCTTTTTGCTCTTGCTACTCGTCGTGCAGTTCTTCGGTGGCAGCATCACGCAGTCGGTCATCAAATCTATCAATTCTTCTCTGGTTTCTGACATTGAGGTCGGGCGAGCAGAGTTGAGCTTGCTGAGCTCTTTTCCCAATTTGTCGGTCAATTTGGAAGATGTGGAAGTGGGCGGCAGCGATGGCAGTCTATTGCTGGAGAGTGATAAGGTCAGCTGCCGCATAGGCTTGTCCAGTTTATTTGGGAAAACGCACATCAAGCGCATTTACATCGAAGGCGGAGGATTGCACATCATCATCGATGAAGACGGCAACCCCAACTACCTCATAGCAGGTGCTACCCCCGTAGGTGAAGAACCCAGCCAGGAATCAGGCACCGAATTGTCGATAGATGATGCCCGTCTCCGCAATATCGAATTGATCTACGAGAATAAACAGCTGGATAATACCAGTGTCCTCAATTTAGACTGGGCGGATTTCAGCGGCGATTTCGACAAGTCTATTTACCAGCTGACCTCTGAAGCACTGGCCGAGGTCAAGTTCATCGAAAGCAAAGGCTCTCGTTATCTGATGGGCACTTACCTCAAGCTAGATGCCCAAACGCTGGTCGATACGGAGGAAGACTTCTATCAATTCGAACGATTCAATTTAGGACTTGACCTCCTGAATTTGGAACTGACAGGCGGCATCAGACTCACGGATGATGGTATGGACCTGGACATCAAGTTCGGGACCGAGGAAGGTCGCCTGACCGATCTGATCCGCCTGATCCCCGATGATTACCTCGGCCCACTCGCCCAGCTGGAAAGCCGGGGCAACTGGTCCCTGACCGGAAGCGTACTTGGTCCATATACCGAGCGACTCAGCCCGGCCATAAATGCCAATGTCAGTTTTGGCGATGGCCGTTTGTCTAGCCCGATGATAGACGCTCGGGCTCGCGATATCGCTTTTGAAGCTTCTCTGACCAATGGTGACTTGCAGCGTATGTCAAGTACGGTTCTGAGTATTTCTGACTTTAGTGGCGAATTTGATGGAGAGCCTTTTGCCCTCCAAGCCAGGGTTGAAAACCTCGATGATCCTCGCCTGGATCTGGTCGTTAATGGGAAGATTGCACTAGGTGCACTTCCAGGCTTATTGCCTCTCGATAACATAGCTGGCGGTCGAGGTTTTTTGCAAGTTCAGGACTTGCAGCTCAGTGGCCGTTACGAAGATATGCTCAGACCTAGACAAATGGGTCGCGTCAATGCCAGCGGTCGATTGAGGTTAGACCGAGCGGGCTTTGAGATCAATGAACGCCCCATCAGATTGCCTTCGGGCAGCCTTACGATAGACGACAACCAGATGACGATGAGAGAACTCGTTGTCGAGGCACCTGGTACCGTTCTGGAGTTTACGGGTGAGGCCACCAACCTGATCCCGGTGCTGTTTGCCGATTCGCTCAACAGCCAGGATGCTGCCCTGGAGTTTCGAGCCATGATGGTGGCCAGGAACCTAGATCTCGACGAACTGTTTCAGCTGTACGGGGCCACAGACGAAGAAGTAGAAGCTGCAGAAGCCACAGGCCAGGGAGATAGCCTCCGCCGTCGAAACGTAGCCGAGCAAGCCAGACTGACCGACTTGCTCAGAGGGCGGTTTGAAGTTCAGGTCGATGAGTGGAACTACGATAAGCTCGAAGGCGAAAACTTTACCGGCCAGCTTGAATTTGATGAGCGAGGCATGTTGCTGCGCGGTCAAACAGAAGCTATGGACGGCAATTTTCAACTCGATGGCCGCATGTACTTTCAACCCAACCAGCGCATAAGCGCCCGGGTGACGGCAAATCAGGTCGATGTGACCGACTTCTTTGAGCAAAGCAACAACTTCGGTCAGGAGGTGCTTACATCAGACAACCTCAGGGGTAATCTGGACAGCAAAATGGCCATCGAAGTCTATTTCGACGAAGCTGGATATATCGACTACGATCGACTGCACATTCTGGCGGGTATCGGTATATACGACGGCGAATTGCGCAACTTTGAAATGCTCGAAAACTTCGCTGCTTTTTTGAAAACCCGAGACTTGGAGCGAGTCAGATTTAGTCAACTCGAAAATTACCTGGAGATTAAAAACGGAAGTGTCTCAATACCTACGATGTTTATTCAGTCCAGCGCCATGAACATGACCATCTCTGGCGATCATACCTTCGAAAATTACATAGACTACAACATAAAAGTCAATGCCAGTCAGGTCTTAGCCAACAAGATTGGACGTCACGATTCCGATCTGAGTCTGCTTCGCGCCAGGCGGAACGGCTTCTTCAATATGTACTTTAAAATCTTCGGTCCTCTGGACACCTTCACTTACGAACGGGCCAAGCGAGAGGTTAAGTCGGACTTCCGCAGGTCGGAAGCTCACCGGCAAGCGATACGCGAATCGCTCGAACGCAGATTTGGCACCGTGATCCAAATGGTCGAAGAACCAACCGACTGGCTAGATGCCGATGAGTCCATCTTCGAACCCGGTACAGACGGAGAAATGGAATTTGAATTGCAAGGTGGCGGGGGAGAATAGGTTTTCTGGACATGCCTCCACCTGCGTAAGTCTAAAATGAGAATCTGACCTAGCTGGCTAAACGGACATCTATTTGCTCCAGCAGCCAGTTCCTGGCATTGAGCGACCCGCTTTTGACTATCCGATCTCGTAGTTTTTTCAGAGATTCCTGACTCTTAGTCCGCTCTAGCCGCTTGGAAAATCGGAGGAAATTGAGATAGGCGTCTTTGGTGACTTTATTGATTTCTTTATTGCGGAGAAGGTAGATATAGAAGGAAGAAAAAAGGGCGTACAGTGCCTCGGTTTCTTCCTGCTCGTAGTAAATTTTCAGCAGCATAGCTCGGGCTCCCAGCGCATAGGTCAGATCACTGAATTCCGTATTCCTCAGATGGGTTAGTGCCTGATCGTACTCGTGCTGGTAGTAGTATAAGTCGGCTAGGCTGTAGTGGTAGGCGTCTTCTCGGTTGTTGTCAGGGAGTAGTTGGGTGTATCGTTCGATGATGTTTTGTACCCACTCGAACTGGCCGAGCCCAAGGCCTAGTTTAATGATGTTTTTGTAATTGAGTGGCGCCAGTTGGCCATCTACTAGAAGGTATGCCTCTTCCAGCCCAATTCGATATAGGTCCAATAGAATTTCGACATTCTCTCTTCGCCCCGCTCGTATTTGGCGAACACAGCTGTTGATGGCCATTTGAAAAAGTGCCGTACGGGTATTTTGATCCAGCCTCTTAGCAGAGGCTTGCAGGTTGGCGATAAAATCAGGGAGCTTATTGCCTTTATCGCTTTGGTTTAATAGGTTGTAGGCTTGTCTGAAGAGTTCAGCTCGCTCCTTAGCGGGTAAGTGAGTATAATCATCTTCAGGTCCCAGCCAGTCGAACCTGAATTCACCCGGGAGTATAGCTTGGTGGTTGAGCATTTCGCAGCCTATTCGCCATTTGCGGGCCAAATAGTCGGCCTCGAGCGTATCGAGCATAGATTGGAGGGTAGGCTGTTGTTTTCTCCTTCCCATGCGACTCGTTCTGTCGATTTCAAGTCGTAAAAAGTCGTGCTTCAGTCGTTGATGATCCTGTGTGTGATAAGGCGCTTCACTCATCAAAGTGGAAAATTGCTTGGACTGGCGTCTGTAGGATTTGTCTAATCCACGCCTGGCGGTAGCGCGCAGTTTGATCAACGCCCATTCTTCTTTCCTTTGTTTGAGGTCCTCGATGGCAATAAAATCTTCACCCAGTCTAAGTAATCCACTAGCTAAGTAAGACCACTTTTTGCTATCAAATTCCTTATTGGGATGTAAAGCTTTCCAGCACTTTTCGGGATCAGGCACTCGATTGCCTTTACTTTTTGCAAAGACGGCTGCTAGTTTTCCCAACTCCTCTTGCTTATTTAGGTACGGAGATTGTGCATAATCAGCGAAAGTCTTCAACTGATCAGGGTCTAAACTGATTAGGAGATCATACAACTTGCTGTTTTTCATGCCAAGGGTATGCTTTGTTATTTGGAAAAATACGGGGTCTTTTAATTGATAATCAATACTTTATAAAAGTATAAATATAGATTATTCGCGGAAAATTAAGGAAAATGTAATTGTCCGAGCCTTGTACTCACCTTAAGTTTGCACTGCAATCAATCAAGATATGGTTATTCGCTATCTGCTAATCACGGTTTTTTTACTTCAACTTGGGCAATCTCTTCTGGCCCAGGGACAAGTTTTTCCTGGTGATGCAAATGCAGATGGTCGCGTAAATCAGTATGATTTATTGCCTATGGCTTATGCCTTCGGGGCAAATGGTCCAATCAGGCATAATGGTAATGGTGAAGAGGCGGAAGATATTTTGGCCCTGTGGTCTGATGCTTTCCCAGATGGCACCAATTACATTCATGCAGATGCCAATGGCAATGGTTTTGTAGACCTGCTTGATTTTGGCTTACTATACAATAACCGGGGAATCATACACGACCCAGGAGATCAGGGAGCACCTCAGGTTTTTGTGTCTTCTGATGAGTATAATGTAATACTCAACAACGGGGAAAACATCGATCCAACCAGCATATCTGGCGTACTAGAAATTCCGGTTTTCGTGGCTCCTCTTGACCCCGAAAATGAGATAAACGGTATAGCATTTGAGTTTAGCTGGGATCCGGCTTTTGTAGTTAGTGCCAGTTTTGAGTATAACCCCGCCTGGATGGCTTTCGACGGGCAGGCCGTTTCCTATCTGCATGCAGATGATGAGCACATTCAGTTTTCAGCTAGTAGGTTAGGTTCTGATCCAATGGTGGGCGGAGGATTACTCGGCACACTCAGTGTAATAATCATTGAAGATCTGGTAGACCTGATGCCAAGCGACCCCGACATAACCATACCTTTTGTTGAAGTAGGTGGAATAAGCTCCTTCGATGGCGATTTTGTTCCCTTACAAACCGGAGGACAGCCACTATTTTTTAATGGCATCAGTGCCGTCTCATCCACAGAGCCAGAAATACAACAGATCCAGGCCACCATCTTCCCCAATCCTAGCCGAGCAGAAGTCAATCTCCAAAGCCAGCAAGGATTCCAAAGAATAGACCTAGTCGACATGCTAGGCCGACAAACAAACCTGTATCGGGGCCCAGAGCTCCGATCATACACGCTAGATGCCTCCGACTTGCCGGCGGGAAATTACTTCCTACGTCTGCAAGGGACTGCAGGTTTTGGTACTTACCGCTTTATACGTTCCGCCGAGTGATAATTTTCCAAATTATCTAATCAAACAACCAAATGAATCGCTCTTTATTAATCTTTTTATTGTCAATCGGATTTGGGCTATCCCTCACGGCTCAATACACGGTCAGCGGAAGTGTAACCATACCACCTAATACGCCTTTGGCGGACTGGCCGGTAGGAGTAGAGTCAGTTGATGGCGAGCTCCTTGGCATGTCAGAAACTATGGAGGATGGTACTTACAACATCAGCTTTGGTACCGTAGAAGATGGCCCCACCGTTGTCATTGTATCTACTATAGATATCTGTGGTGGCGCAAATGCTCAGGCCGAATTACTTGTATCGCCTTCACAAGCTGACTATCTGGTAGATTTAAGTATATGTTCAGATATCAATCCGCCCGACACTTCAACCGTCTGTCAGGCTTTCTTCTCTGTAGAAGCACTGAATGACGGTACACTCGGATTTCAGTTCACCAATTTATCTAGCTCTCAAAATCCCATCGATGAGTTTTTGTGGGACTTTGGAGATGGTTTTACCAGTGCCGAAGAGAATCCAATTCATGTGTTTCAGACCGGAGGATTGTATGGCGTATCGCTGGCTATTTTTTCTGGTGATTGCAGTGATGAAGAACAGATTTTTCTCAGCGTTTTTAATCCTGTAGACTGCGACTGCCCAGACACAGAGGAACCTGTCTGTGTGATAGACCATACGGGACTACTCGTTACCTTCGATAATAGTTGCCTGGCGACTTGTGCAGGTTACCCAGAAGAATTCCAGTTCTCTTGCGACGAGGATTGTTTCTGTCCGACTTTCTACTCTCCAGTTTGCGTGGTTGATGATTCAGGCGATACCCTGACTTTTCAGAATCACTGCTTTGCAGAATGTGAAGGCTTCGGCGCCGATCTGTGGATCGAGTGTGAGGCTGGCCCAGTTGATCCATGCGATTGTAGCGAGGAACACATTCCAACTTGTGTACTTGATGAGAACGGAGAACAAATCAGCTTTGAAAATTCCTGCGAAGCCCTTTGCGCTGGTTATACCGAAGACCAGTTCGTCGTTTGTGATCCATGCCCCATTGATCTGACCATTTTTGGTATTGACGAGTTCTGTGTCTTTACCGATGAGGGAGATACCCTAACCTATACCAATCTCTGTCAGGCTACTTTCGACGGCTACGATACCGATCAGTTCTTCCTTTGCGGTACTTTCGATTGCAGCACCTGCCCTGATGTTTTTGATCCGGTTTGTGTAGAACTTTTCGGTGGTGGCACCTTCGAATTCCAGAACTCATGCTTCGCAGAGTGCGCCGGATATGACCAATCAACATTTATAGAGTGTGTCCCTGATGATCCTTGTGACTGTGGTCATGACTTTGCGCCTGTATGTGTGGAGACTGAAGAAGGAGAGCAAATATCATTCGAGAATGCCTGCCAGGCAGAATGTGCAGGATTTACAGCTGATCAATTTGTCCTGTGCGACCCATGTCCTTTCGACTTCATCTTCGGGTTCCCGACAGATTCTGTCTTCTGCGGGCTAGATGACTCTGGCGATACCATCACTTTTGCCAACCTCTGTGAAGCCTTTTTCCTCGGTTATACTGAAGAAACCATCTTCTTCTGTGGCGGCAACGGAACAGATTGTGAGTGCTTCCACTACTATGATCCAGTATGTGTAGTTGACTCTACAACAGGAGACATCATCGAGTTTGAGAATGATTGTTTTGCGACTTGCGCAGGTTTCGAAGAGGATGAATTTACCAGCTGTAACCCACTCGATTCCTGTGGGTGTGGTGACCAGCCATTCCAACCCATTTGCGTACTTGATGACCAGGGCAATCAAATATCATTTGACAACCCATGCCTGGCTCGATGCGCAGGTCACTTTGACTCTGAGTTCGTAGGCTGCGACCCATGTCCATTCGACGATCTATTTGACTTGCCTGAAGACATCCTGTTCTGTGCAGTGGTCAATTCAGAAACTGACGAAATCGTGACCTTCGAAAGTATCTGTGATGCGGCTATTGCAGGCTTCTCGTTAGATCTTCTGTTCGCCTGCGATACCACTCCGACCACTACGCCAGACTGTCAGGCAGAGTTTACAGGTGGACCCATCTCAGACGACGGTTTGACCTTCCAGTTCGAAGGCTTTTCCTACAGCAACAATGATTCACCAATCATAAGCTGGGCATGGACATTTGGTGACGGTACCACCTCTGACGAACAGAATCCTCAGCATACATATGGCGAGCCTGGTATGTATGAAGTTTCTCTCACTATTGTCACCCTAGACGGATGTACATCCACAGTAGCCTTTGGCATTATTGCCGGTGAAGACAATGGTTCTGGTCAGACGGATATCCAGTGTCAGTCATTCTTCTTTGTGGAGCAACCTGACCCTGCCAACCTACTGCTCTTCCAATTCGTCGACTTTACCATCGGTGCCGTTGAAAGCTGGTCGTGGGACTTCGGAGACGGTGGAACTTCAGATCAGCAGCACCCGATTTACGAGTATGCAGAGCCCGGCCAGTATGATGTAACCCTTACGGCAACAGGAAATGGATGTCAGTCTATAGTGTCTATCACCCTTGATGTAGGGGAAGGAAACTATTACGGTGACTTTGATTGCCGTGCGTGGTTCCTACCGATCATTACAACCGATACCTCGGCTTTCTTCCTCAACTTGTCATCTGCCGATGCCATCAGCTACGCCTGGAGCTTCGGTGATGGAACGGGCAGCTCAGAGTATGAGGCTTACCACGAATTCCCTGGTCCGGGTACGTACACCGTTTCACTGACCATTGAAACAGAGAGTGGCTGCCAGAATACCTTCTCAGCAACCATTACGCTTGGCGGAGAGGAAGAAGGATTTGTGTCTGAGCCTACATTCAGGGTATTGAGCAGTACCAGCGAGTTGGATCGAGCTCAGGCCCTTGAAATGACCGTTGCCCCCAACCCAACGGAATCTGATGTTCAGATCAGATGGCAGTCGCTGAGCACTGGAAATGTCGACTATCAACTAATAGATGCCCAGGGCAGAATGGCGCTGAACGGTCGTGTAAATGCAGTTGCAGGTATCAATCAGCTTCGTCTCGATCTGAGTGGTCAGCCTGCTGGTATGTACCTGATCAGGTTGCGTACGCCAGAAGGATTGGCTGTGCAGCGACTGATTAAAAACTAATTAAGTTGGGTGACGGCTAAGCCGTCACCCAACGCCAACTCTAATTATCATAGCACTCGGCAAAGGCTATGTAGAAGTGTGTTTGAGAGCGCGCCCACGGGCGCGCTCTTTTTTGTTGGCGTATCAGGTTAAATAAAGTTAAAAATGATAACCATTGTTCAGATTAACCATTTAACCCTCGTCTTAAAAACAATGCAATATGCGAATCTTGATATGTATTCTGGCTACTATGCTTTACACTGGAAATAACGAGCCTTTAGCCATTCAGTTTGGTGCTGAAGAAAACGGAAATAATTGGAGGGCTGTCAATGACGGTGTCATGGGCGGACTATCTCGTGGTATGGTCGAAATGACAGACGGAACAGTAAAATTTACTGGTGCTATTTCACTTAGAAATAACGGAGGGTTCGCATCCTTCAGAAGCCCATATGGCCAGTTTGATCTCAGCCAGTATGAAACTGTAGAAGTACGCGCTCGTACAACAGGACAGAACTTTGCCTTGCAGCTGTACCGTAGCAGAGCCTGGTGGGAGCCCTACTTAAAGCATAATTTAGAGCTGGGCGAGGACAATGAATGGACTACAGTCCGCATTCCACTGGCAGATTTCAAGGATACCAGACTGGCGGAACCTACCGGGCGAGAAATGAATCCAGACTGGCTAGGAGAAACCATCCAGATGTCATTTATCAATACTGGCAAGAAGGAAGGTCCCTTTGAACTCGAGGTGGATTATATTAAGTTCTATTGATACAATAGATCAATATATCCAAATATCATAAGAGCGTCTCAAAACTTCAGTTTTGAGACGCTCTTATGGTTTTACTCTAATACTAGCCGCTTTTGCTCAATACGCCCATCGGCATATGCTAATTGTAGGAAATAGATGCCAGCTACAGCATGAGCTGGTCTTGGAAGCGTGATTTGATTACGACCTGCCGTACTGGCCCAAAGCGCCATTTCTCTACCCTGGATGTCGTACAGCTTAATAGAGACATCTTGAAGACTTGGTGAATGGAGTTGGATGTTGATTTGGTCTTGGACTGGGTTGGGGTAAACCATCAAATCGCCTTCATCTGATATTTGATTGAAATCTGGTGAGGAAATCGGACCGATACGGGGCGAAGCCTGAGTAAAGGCAATTTTATAAATATTGCTCCCACATCCGGGTAGATTGGCTTGCGTATACATGGTATTTACGCCCGCGGGCAGATTGTTGATAAAGCTGACCTGGTTAGCAGTTTGGTTATAATTAGCCAATACTTGACCACCTGTTTGAAGCGCTCGCCAGGTGGGTGCTGCAGTTACGTTTGAATTTGGATTTCTCCGGAAGACATTGCCTTGAGTACTTCCGGACACGGGCTGATAGTCTTGTTGCCTCAATATCAATGATCCATTAGACAAGTTTAGGTTAGACGCGTTGCTGATGGCATCTTCACCATCGAAATACAGCCCGCTATTTAAGATTTGAAAGGTCCCCGCAGAGAATATGCTACCCGAAGAATGGTTGAACCAGGCTTGCTGATTATCTAGTCGTCCTCCAGTGCCAAAGAAAATATCACCTTTGATGTTAATGGTTCCACAACCATCATTTTCAAAACCTTGAGATATAATTTCCAATGCCCTGCCACCTGTATGGGTGAAATCGGCCCGGCCGCCCAGGTTGAGGAAGGAAGCGCTGGTCCCGTTGATGTTCATTAAACTTAATTGGGGATTTCCCGAGACTAGAATCTGGCCAGTATTAGACATAGAGGAGCCGACAATTTCGATGCCGACATCTCCATTTGCGATCATACCTAGCCGCCCGAAGTTGTCGAGTCTGCCTCCACTAGCTACAATCAGGCATCTATCCAGTTGGTTGTTTGTATCGAATTCAATAATGCCCGTTGAGGTATTGGTCAGTCTGCTATCTAGTAGATAGCAG
>JBCBVN010000024.1:0-21928 GCA_039817625.1 Bacteroidota bacterium | reverse complement strand
ATTCAGTTTTTGGCTGCACAAGTTCAACAAGCTCCAGAAATATCAGAGAATATTCTGTCTGAATTTGCTTGCCTCAGGTCAGCACAACAACAAGCCTTGGAAAACAATTTGACCATCGCCGAAATGCTCAACCTATGCAAAAGATATGAAGATGCAGAATGGCTAACTATTGCCAACCAACAATACTATGTGGCTTTAGTAGCAGAGAAAAGCTACCGTTCCTTGTATATAGATGGCCTACTGATTGAAAAAACAGACTTAATTCAAAGACTAAATATCGAAGTCACAGAAAGAGAAGTCCGAAAATGGCGAAACCGTAAAAAGTATGTAGTCTGGTATCAGGGAAATATTCTGAACCGTGGTGAAATTGTTGATCTAAACCTCATTGATATTCGAATAAGAGATCAAAGAGAAATTTGGAAAGACGACATCAGTAGAAGAGAAAACAAAATTCATATTCATCTGCAAACAGTAGAAGAAATGGAGAGAGATTTAGGATCGATTAATTATTTACTGACAGAGCTTGACAAATAAGGTAAAGCCTCGCCGTCCGATAGCATTCTACCTGGGTACATTAAGTCTTGACAGACAAAAAGGAGGTAAATCTATATAGACTGAGTCCCATAAAGGAGAACAAAAGTCAGATGTTCTGCCTTCTATTTTCATGTCATTCCTAACTGCCGAATGGCGCAAGCTCATTATGGCCAATTACACCATAGAGCCCGCGCTGCTTCAAGAATACCTCCCACCATTTACAGAGCTTGATCCCTGGGACGGGAACCACTTTGTGAGTCTGATCGGTTTCATGTTCAAGCGTGTGCGATTATTGGGTATGCCCATCCCATTCCACATCAACTTTGAAGAAGTGAATCTACGGTTTTATGTACGTAGGATAGTCGACGGCAAGTGGCGAAGAGGAGTAGTATTCATAAAGGAAATCGTACCCAAGCCAGCGATCAGCTGGGTAGCCAATACTTTATACGGAGAAGCGTACGAGACCCGCCGCATGAAACACCATTGGCAAATTGATGCAAAAGAGCAGCTTATTTCCTACGAATGGAAAGTGGGTAAGCAATGGCAGCAGCTATCCGTAAAAGCAACTACAGAAAGTCAGGTCATTCAGGAAGATAGTCATCAAGAATACATAACCGAACACTACTGGGGATACAATAAGCTAAGTGACCAAAAGACTACAGAATACGAAGTCACTCACCCCAAATGGCAAGCATATCCCGTAAGCGAATACCAAATCGATGTTGACTTTGAGTTCAACTACGGATCCAAGTTCCGATTCTTAAATGATCAAGATCCATATTCCGTCTTGTTGGTTGAGGGCTCGCCTATTACTATCGAATCTCAGGACAAGCTGACATCGAAGAGTCATTTGCAGCAGGTATAAATACGTGTTTTGACTAGCATTTTTACCTATATTCAATCGCCATGCTGAAATAGATGCTCATCAGGCTATAGCTTAGTAACAATCTTATCACTCAGCTACCTAGATAGGTAGTCAAAATACTAATCAACATGGCAAAATTAGGTCAAGTAGTTAATCAGGGCTGCTATAAGGACGGCGACCGGCTATCAGGTGCGTCAGGGAATATCAAATACCTTCATAACTGTACTTCTGCCGGCGGCGACGAAGTAAGGTGGACTTTTGAAGTTCTTGACGATAACGATGATCTGTTGGGGCACATAGAAGCTGTACTCCCAAGCTCATTTAATGGAGATGAGACTGCCCAAAAAGCCAAAATCAGAGAAATCGCCACTGGCCTCCTTCCAGATTAGTGGCCAAATCAGCTTTATTATCCGTCTTCTAATGCAGCTGCGCCACCGACAATCTCCAGGATCTCTTTGGTGATGGCTTCCTGACGTGCTTTGTTGTAGCTAATCTTGAGTTCGCGCTGCAGTTCCTTGGCATTCTCTGTAGCGGAATCCATAGCGGTCATACGAGCACCATGCTCACTAGCGTGGGTATCGAGTAGGTACTTCTGGAACTGGGTCTGCAATATGCTAGGTACCAGCGTTTCCAGTAGTTCCTGCTGACCAGGCTCAAAGATGTAATCTGCACGCATCTTATTCTCCTCTTCGCTTTCATCTACCTCTGGTGGAGGAACGGGTAAGAATTGCGCATTTGTAGGGTACTGAACGGCTGCGTTGCGGAAGCGGCAGTAGCAAACGCGTACTTGATCGTACTCTCCTGCTTCAAAGCTATCCATAAGCATCTGGGGTACCTTCTTCGTATTATCGAAAGAAAGGTCCTCAAAGAGCAAAATATGATCTTCGATCAGGTTCAGTCGAGGATACTCATCCAGCCTACGACGGAAGAAGTCTGCTCCCTTCTTGCCAATGGCATACAAGTCAATTTGCTGTGCATCTGCCAGCTCGCCTCTGATGGCAGCCAATGCGGCTTTAATCACATTGGTATTAAAGGCACCGGCCAAACCGCGATTTGAGGTTACCACTACCAGGGCGGCCTTATTGACTGGCCTTTCCTGATTGAATGAAGTATCTGCATCGCCCTCCAGATTAGCCAGAATATTGCGCAACATGGCATCTAGCTTATCTGCATAGGGGCGCATATCGACAATTGCCGTTTGAGCACGACGAAGCTTAGCTGCAGAGACCATTTTCATGGCAGAGGTAATCTGCATGGTGTTCTGAACTGAGCGGATACGTTCGCGGACTTCTTTGAGGTTAGCCATTGCGTATTGCGATTTAGCGAAAGGCGTATAGCGACTGCGACCCCTGAGATCGCTATACGCTATACGTCCTTCGCTTTACTTGATTTATGAGAATTGTGGTACAACCTGCTCGGCCAGTGCATTGATCTTGGCCAAGTCTTCCTTCTCGTATTTCTTAGCACGGAAGTTTTCAAGTACTTCAGGGTGCGTGCGCTCTAGCTCACCCAGGAAGAACTCTTCGAATTCCTTCACCTTTGCTACGGGAACTTTAGCAAGGGCGCCTTTGGTTCCAAGGTGGATGATAGCGACCTGCTTCTCTACCGCTACCGGAGAGTATTGAGGTTGCTTCAAGATTTCCACGTTGCGCTTACCCTTTTCCAGAATGGCTTGAGTAGCTGCATCCAGGTCAGAACCGAACTTAGCGAAAGCTTCCAGCTCGCGGTAAGCCGCCTGGTCTAGCTTCAGCGTACCAGATACCTTCTTCATAGGCTTGATCTGGGCAGAACCACCTACACGAGATACGGAGATACCTACGTTAATGGCCGGACGCACACCTGCGTTGAAGAGGTTAGACTCCAGGAAGATCTGACCGTCTGTAATCGAAATTACATTGGTGGGGATATAAGCTGATACGTCTCCCGCCTGAGTCTCGATAATAGGTAGGGCAGTTAGAGAACCACCACCTTTCACCAAACCAGAGTTCTTGAGCGTATCGGGCAGGTCGTTCATATTCTTAGCGATCTCATCGTCGTTGATGATTTTCGCTGCACGCTCCAGCAGGCGGCTGTGTAGGTAGAATACGTCACCAGGATATGCCTCACGGCCTGGTGGGCGGCGAAGTAGCAGAGATACCTCGCGGTAAGCTACAGCCTGCTTAGACAAATCATCATAGATGATTAGCGCCGGACGGCCCGTATCACGGAAAAACTCTCCGATCGCAGCACCTGCAAATGGTGCGTAGAACTGCAGAGGCGCTGGATCAGAAGCAGATGCAGATACAATGACCGAGTAGTCAAGTGCACCATTGTCTTCCAATGTCTTAGCTACCTGCGCAACTGTAGATGCCTTCTGGCCAATGGCTACATAAATGCAGAATACAGGCTCTCCGCGCTCGTAAAACTCCTTTTGATTCAGAATGGTGTCAATGGCAATAGCTGACTTACCTGTCTGGCGGTCGCCAATGATCAACTCACGCTGACCACGACCAATGGGTATCATGGAGTCGATGGCCTTAATACCGGTCTGAAGAGGCTCATTTACTGGCTGACGGTAGATAACACCTGGTGCTTTGCGTTCCAGAGGCATTTCGTAAGTCTTGCCTTGAATCTCCCCCTTACCGTCGATGGGCAGTCCCAGTGGATTGACCACGCGGCCAACCATACCTTCACCCACATTGATAGAAGCAATACGCTTGGTGCGGTGTACGCGAGAGCCCTCGCGAATACCTTCAGAAGCTCCCATCAATACGACACCGACATTGTCTTCTTCCAGGTTTAGAACGATAGCTTCTGTGCCGTTCTCGAATTGTACCAATTCACCTGCCTGAGCATTGTTCAGACCATAAACACGAGCAATACCGTCACCTACCTGAAGTACGGTTCCATACTCCTCAAGTTCAGTAGCCGAATCAAAGCCGGATAATTGCTGCTTGAGGATAGCACTGATTTCATCTGGTTTTACGTCAGCCATAGCTGTAAGATGTTTTATACCCGCAAGTCCAAAGACTTGCTGAGTCAATTATTTATTTAGCTCGCGTCTATTTGCGAAATGTATACGTTTGGTTGATCAAAGTCCTTGCGGAGTTGATTCAATTTGTGGGCTACGCTTGCATCGTAGACCTTGCCATCAAATTCAATGATGAAACCACCGATTAATTCGGGGTCTACCTTCGTTGTGAATTCAATTTGGCTCTCTGTTTTTCCAGCAGCAACAAGCTGGCGCTCAATTTGCTGTAGAATAGTGGTATCGACAGGCTTAGCACTTGTGACTTTTACTGCCGAAATGTTCTTAATGGCTCGATACTGGTCGCTGAAAGCATCAGAGATATCAATCAGGTCCTTTTCCCGTCCTTTATTGACCAAGATGCGCACAAAGCCCATCATCATTTCGCCTACGCGACCTTCAAGGACCGTATCGAGTATGGACTTCTTTTTAGAAGGTGGAACAACCGGACTCTTCAGCAAAAGGGCGAAGTCGCGTACTTTGACAAGTTCGCGAAGGGTTTCCATATCTTTATTTACCTCTTCCAGCTGATTTCGCTCTATCGCTAGATCAATCAGTGATTTGGCATAACGGCCGGCAACTCTCAGATTTTTCATCGACTATCGATTTCTGTTTTTGATTCTACCTCTGAGCAGAATCTTAATTGAGTTTGCTGACCATGTCCTTTATAAAGGTCTGGTGGTCATTGTTGCTATCTAGCTCGCGGTGCAAAATCTTTTCGGCAATATCTACTGCCATGGTTCCGACTTGCTGCTTGAGATCCACGATGGCCGCCTGGCGCATGTTTTCAATATCTCGCTTGGCATCGGCAGCTACTTTTTGTGCAGCCTGCTTAGCCTCGTCCTTAGCAGCAGCAATGATTTGGCTAGCCTGTCCTTCGGCCTCGCGCAGCATCTTGGTACGCTCTTCACGAGCTTCTGCCAAAAGGCGCTCGTTATCAGCCTGTAGAGCAGACATTTCCTCGCGCACACGCTTGGCCTCGTCTATGCTGTTTTGGATATCGTCATCGCGCTTCTTTAGCGCCTTTTGGATCGGGCCAAATGCAGCCTTGCCCAACAATCCCCAAACCAGGAGAAAGATGATGGTCGTCCAGAACAATAGTCCCGGATCAGGCTTGAGTACAGAGAAGTCGACTAGAAACAGATTCAACATGGTTTTGTCTTTTCGAGTTGCCGAATAAGTCCCAGTGACCTACGAGACAACTTCTAGTTTTGAGTTTGACCGAAGCCGCCGCCAATCGCGGTTCGGCTTCGGTCGAGGGTCTTTACTGCTTTTGAAGCAATGGGTTGATTAACCCAATACGTCTAGCAGACCGACTACGATGGCGAAAAGGGCAGCGCCCTCAACCAATGCAGCCGTTAGGATCATTGCGGTACGAATGTCGCCCGTAGCTTCGGGTTGACGAGCAATAGATTCAGTAGACTTGCTACCAATCAAACCTACGCCGATTCCGGCTCCAAGAGCGGCAATACCTGCACCAATAGCACCCATGTCATATGAATTTAGCGGGTGAAGAAATAGTCTTTAATGAGCATGGGCATGAGCCACATCCTCATCGTGATCATGATGATGATCCTCAACAGCAGCACCAATGTAGCTGGCCGTAAGGATCGCAAAAATGAATGCCTGCAAGAAGGCAACCAATAGCTCGATCAGGTTCATAAAGGCGGTAAAGGCTCCACCTAGAATGGCGCCCATGATACCGCCACCCATACTTTGGCCATTGTCGCCAAAGATGAAGATGAGTCCAATCAAGCTTAAGATGATGATGTGGCCTGCCGATATATTGGCAAACAGACGAATCATCAAAGAGAAGGGCTTGATAAATAAGCCCAATATCTCTACCGGGGTCAGGATAATTTTCACCCAAGCCGGAATACCTGGCATCCAGAAGACGTGCTCCCAATAGTGCTTATTGCCATTCAGGTTGGTCACCAGAAAAGCCAGAACGGCCAGTACCAGGGTCACAGCGATATTTCCCGTAACGTTGGCACTACCAGGGAAAATCGGAACCAAGCCAAGAAGGTTACAGAACAGGATAAAGAAGAATATCGTCATGATGAACGGCTGAAAGCGCTCGTACTTGCCCTCGCCAATCATGGGGATACTTACCTCATCGCGAATGAACACGAAGAAAGGCTCGAAAAAGCTTTGAATACCAGATGGTGCCTGTCCTTCTCTCCGCTTGTACTTGCGCGCGATGGATGTCCACAACCAAATAAGTAGCAAAGAGGCCAGAATCATCGTAAAGACATTCTTGGTAATGCTGAAATCGTAAAAGCTGGTAATACCTCCTCCAAGCAGACCGCCGTCTAGTGTAGAAGGTGCATCTAATTGATACTCATTGCCTTCGTAGCAGATGAAACCAACATCTTTTGCTTTGCCGTCTACTTCGATAGATTTAGTTACAACATGAACATGGTGCCCGAAGTCGACTTCCCCTTCCATGGGGAAACCAGGAGTAGCCTCTATATTGACTCGATTCAAACGACCGTGATTGAGCACGTAACCGTCTACGGCTTTTGCACCATGATCGAACATGGAGCTAAGTCCGGTAGTCAATCCGAATTCCGGAGCATAGGCAATTATTGGTAAGGGTACTGCAAAGTGACCAAACAAGTGAAACTCATTGGCATCTGCTATGTGACCCAGGGTAGTTGTGGCGGGGTCATACCCCTCATCTTCGTGATGACCGCAGGCTGAGTGATTGTCGTGACCGTGGTCGCCATCGTGAGAACCCTCTCCGTGATCGTGGACACCATCGTGATGATCGTGATCGGCATGGTCACTGTGATCGTGGCCATCATGGCTGTGAGTAGCGTGATCATCTCCACCGTGATCATGGTCGTGATCGGCATGCTCGTGGTCATCGTGTTGGTCATGACTATGACCTTCGTCGTGCTGCTGCGCCAGACCTGTGCTCAGGCTAAAAAAGCCCAGCAAAATTGCCGCAAACAAGTACCTGAAATTTCTGTTCACAAACGTCTGATTTTAGCACATTCCTAAATCGGGTGCAAAGGTAGCGCTTGTGACGTTCTTAAACTAATTGATAGAAGCCTTTTTTACACAACAAGTACTACTACTTATTAGCTGGTCTGCGCAGCTTAAAAGCACTCCGTAGCTTGTTGAGCTCTTAATCCTATTTCTTGGCCTCTTTTGCTGGAGGAAAGTCTACACCGGCATACACCTTGGTCAATGGTAAGTCGACAGCAACCGACGAAAGATAAATAGTACTGCCCAGGCCTTCGGTTATTTGTAGACGGGATCAATAAAGTTGCTATTCAATATTCAGTTCTAGCTGCGTAGCTAGCAAATCTTCCAATTTCTCTCGCCGCCTGATCAAATGGGCCTGATTGTTGTGGATTAGGACTTCCGCAGGTCGGAATCTCGAATTGTAATTGGAGGCCATCATCATGCAATAAGCACCAGCATTTTTAAAAGCCAGAATATCTCCTTCATGCACCTCGCTCAGTCGGCGATTGATCCCAAAGGTGTCTGTTTCGCAGATATACCCTACTACTGTGTATATACGCTGACGCCCTTCGGGCTTACTGATGTTCTCGATCTCGTGGTGCGCATCGTAAAACATCGGACGGATAAAGTGATTGAGGCCCGAGTCTACTCCTGCAAAAACCGTAGCCGGAGTCGTCTTGACCACGTTGACCCTTGCCAGAAAGGTACCCGCTTCACTGACCAGGAACTTTCCAGGCTCAAACATCAAGGTCAGTGGTCGGCCATATTCGCTACAGAACTGGTTGAATCTCACACCCAACCTTTCCCCCAGATCCTCCATATCTGTAGCTATCCCGCCCGGCTTGTAGGGTACCTTGAAGCCGCTTCCCAGATCGATATACTCCAGGTCAGGAAACTCTGAGGCTGCCCTGAGCAATATTTCCACGGCACTCAGAAAAACTTCACTATCCAGTATATCACTTCCCGTATGCATGTGAACCCCCGCTACTTTGATACCCAGTGCTTCGATCACTTTGTGCAGATGGGGTAGCTGGTGAATACTGATTCCAAACTTAGAATCGATATGCCCGACACTAATCTTGCTGTTGCCGCCGGCCATAATATGTGGGTTGAGGCGCAGGCAAATGGGTACATCTGGGTGGGCTACTCCAAATTGCTCGAGAATGCTGATGTTGTCAATATTGATTTTCACTCCATACTGTGCCGCCAGCTCCAGTTCTTCTAAACTCACGCAGTTGGGCGTGTACAGAATATCTTCGGGTTTAAAACCTGCACGCAGGCCCATTTCAACCTCTTGGATAGAAACTGTATCGAGACCGGCTCCCCATTTGCGAAACAACTTGAGTACACTCACATTCGAAAGCGCTTTACAAGCATAGTGTATGCGTAAGCGTTCGACACTAGAAAAACTGGCGAGCATACGATCATACTGGCGCTTCATAATGGCAGAATCGTACACATACAGCGGTGCATCGTGCTCGGCTACGAGCGATAGAAAATCAATATTCGACATGAAATGATTGGTTTATAAGGCCTGCCTCAACAGTGTATTATATCGATCTTTGTATTGGTCGGCTATTGTCTCGAGATCAGAGGGAAGAGAAACTCTCGAATCGCTAATTGGTTTGAAGGCGACTGACTTATGTACCCCCGCATACCAGTATTTAGCCCAAACACCATCATAGGGTTTGGGACCGTCGGGCCAATGCAGCATAGTGGGCTCGAAGTTGATGCCCAGTCTATGGCAAAGGGCAGCTATTTGAGCTTCCGGATCATTTCGGAGCCTTGTGGCGTCGACAACTACTGGAGGCATACCGGCCTCGCGCAAAAATTCATATAGCCAAAGCTGCCGGGACAAGCCGACATCATAGGCGGTCACCTCATCTACTACCCGACTGTAAGAGGCCAAAATGGCTCTTGGGTCTCTGATGAGTAAGACATTGCGCATGCTGAGCAGAAAGTCTGCCGATAAATCGATCAGGTGATGAGTCATTTGCTTGCAGATCAGAATCGGCTTGCCAAAATCTTCATATAGCAATCTCTCCACGACCTCTTCACCTGATTCTGGTTGCGCTTCTATCACCTCTTCGCGCCCGGGATGCTCTGCCTTCGTAGGCTGATGCCTGAGATAGTGGCCGTATAGTGGCTCATCCAATACAACTGTATCAGCACGCTGCGCGAAGCTGTACATAAGAGCCGTACTTAGGTTGCGCGGACTAGACCACAAATTGATGCGCAGCGAGGTCATACCTGAGATCTTTTATCAATCTTTGATCCTAACAACAATTAAAAGATCGATAAATATTAATGCATGCTACAAAGATATGACAGCCGCAACGACAACATCCTAATTTATGTAGATGGAGAACTGCTAGCTCGCGACCAAGCTAAAATTAGCGTCTTCGACAGCGTAGTACAAGGAGGTGATGCGGTCTGGGAGGGTATCCGGGTGTACAACGGTCGAGTTTTTTGTTTAGATCAACACCTCAGGCGACTTGTAGATAGCGCGCATGCCCTGGCCTTCGAGCAAGTGCCACCACCTGCGGAAGTCCAAAATGCACTATTCCGCACCTTGAAAGCCAACGATATGCACGATGGTGTGCACGTCAGGCTGACCCTAACACGTGGTCAAAAAATCACCAGTGGAATGGATCCACGCCTCAATCAGTTTGGCTGTAGTCTGATCATATTGGCCGAATGGAAACCACCGGTCTACCCAGAATCGATCCGGTTGTCGACCAGCTCAATACGGCGGAATAGTCCGATGTCGATCGACAGCAAAATCCATCACAATAATTTGATCAATAATATTCTGGCCAAGATCGAGGCTAATCAGGCGGGAACGGATGCCGGGCTCATGCTCGACAAAGACGGTTATGTAGCCGAGGCCAACGGCGTCAATGTTTTCTTGATTCGCGATGGAGTGGTACGCACCCCCTTCGCTGATTTTTGTCTGCCGGGCATTACTCGTGCGCTGATCCTAAAACTATGTGCAGCAAACGAAATACCCTGCCAGGAGGCGCGCCTAAGCCTCACCGAATTTTACACCGCAGACGAGGTATTCACGACAGGCACCATGGGAGAGCTGACACGGGTACGCGAAATTGATGGCCGGGAGATTGTGAATAAGCATGAGGAGTCTGTATTGGACCAACTTCAGACGCTATTCAAGACAGAAACGGAGAATAAGGGGGTCGTGATCAGCTAAAGCCGGGATGACTCGGGCCTATCGGCCCTCGCGGGACTGCCTTGCCTTCGGCATCAGTGGGAAAACTCCCTCCGCTTTGGCGATACCCGAGCTAATCCCAACGAGCAAAGCGAGTTTATCACGCAATAGCGATAGCCGAGTAATCGCTACATTCGTGTATGTCTATTCGCTCCCGACTAGCTATTGCTCATTCTCGAAAAGTTGCAGATGAGGTGCTTGGCCTGGTTCTTCAAAATCAGAACCTTGTGCGCGAGTTACTGGATTGCTTTTATCAAACGGAGAATATTAAGATCACCCAACGTGCAGCCATGGTAGTTGGCGACCTGGGGCGTGAGAAGCCCTACTGGCTAGACGATGAGCACGGCAAGCTGATTGCCTATGCGACCAGGCCACCACACCCCGCTGTCAGGAGAGCCATTACAAGATATTTTAGCGAGTACCCTGCTGATATCCATGAAGATTTGGAAGGGCTTCTACTGGACTTAAGCCTGAAATTGATCGTAGACGAAAATGAGCCGGTCACCGGTCGCGTTTTCTCTATGACGACAGCGCTTAAACTGTGTAGAAAATATCCAGACATTGCTCCCGAATTAAAAGCAGCTATTGAGTCGGGCATGGAACATGGCAGTAATGGATTTAAGAGTCGAGGAAGGAAAGTGCTGAAGGCGCTGGGATAACTCGGACCTATCAGCCCTCATGAGACTGCCTTGCCTTCGGCATCGGCGGGATAACTACCTCCGGTCGCGGGATTTGCGCGCCTATCGGCGGCGCGGGAAGACTCGGCTATCGCCGAGTGGGATCGGTGGTTGTGCATGAGATTATTACTCAGCGCTAAATTTAAACTTAATTTGTTTTCTTTTTTAATTTAATAAATTTTTAATTTTATATCATTATCTTCAATGAACAAGTATTACAATGAGCACCAGCAAAACCCTCAAAGATTTAGAAGTTTACCAGCTTGCAGTGGATCTGAGCGATCTAGGTTGGGAGATATATAGTGCCCTTCATTGGACGAAGCAAAAGCACCTTGGCGACCAGTTCATTAGATCCATAGACTCAGTTGGGGCCAATATTGCCGAAAGCTATGGCCTATATCATTACATGAATCGAATACGACACCTCTATATTAGCAGAGGGTCATTAAAAGAGGCATCTATATTTTGGGCAGATACCATGCTGAAACGAGGCTATATTTCTCCAAATCAGCATGTAATGATTCAAGCAAAGTCTAAAAAGCTAGAATTCAAGCTCAATAGATATATCCAAAAGCTAAGATCGGAATACGCAAAGTCAAAAGTCTCTTAGCCCGTAATCAAATGTGGGCTGGAGCTTTAAAGTATGCGCGATCAACTCTTAACAAGCGATTTTTATCCCAGCTCGCGATAGCGAGTTTATCATAACAAAGCCGAAGCTGAGCTAGTCCCAACGAGCGAAGCGATTTATCCCAGCGATAGCGAAGCTGAGCTAATCCCAACGAGCGAAGCGAGTTTATCCCTACATTCGTGTATGTCACAAAGTGCAGAGACCGCTTTAGTTGAGTTATTCCGTCAAGAGCAACCCGATCCCAATGTTGTTGCCGATAGACTGGCTAGGGTGTTTGAGCGGAAGACTCTGGGCAAAGGAGAACACTGGCTAAGCCCAGGCCAATATTGCAAGCATATCGGCTTTTTGAAGCAGGGGATCCTGCGGGCGGCCATAGAAACTGACGAAGGTTTACACACCAGATGGGCTTACCTGCCAGGTCAATTTTTCCTGTCCCTGCAGAGTTTCACCCGACAAGTCTCATCAAACGAGCACATCATTGCTATAGAAGACTGTGAGATCTACACCCTGAATCGCGATCGTTGGATGGAGCTTTACGAAGAGCACGATATCATCCGCCGATTCTGGACCAGAACTTTAGAGACTCTGGCTGGCTGTTTCGAAGATCGAGTACATGCCCTGCTCTACAAGGATGCCATGGCCCGGTATCAGCACATGATCGACAACTACCCCGAGTTTATCTTGCACGTACCACAGCGATATGTGGCCGAAATGCTGGGTATAGCCCCCAGACACTTGAGTCGAGTACGCAAGGAATTTGGCAATGGGCTTTTATAGACATATGTCCGCTTGACACATTTCAAAGGGGAATAGGTTTGCATTCAAATAGTATGCTATGCAAACCATTCTAGGTGCCACAGGGCACATCGGCAGGCCCCTCGGCGCGGAACTTTCCAAATATACTGATCGGATACGGCTGGTCAGCCGAAACCCTCAGAAGGTCAATCCGAATGATGAACTTCATCCTGCTGACCTGCTGAATCCCGAGGAAGTCGTAAAGGCCGTAGAAGGCTCTGAAATCGTCTATCTGACTATAGGTCTACCCTATAGAGATCATATTTGGCAAAAACATTGGGTTCCTCTGATCGAAAGTGTCATCGCTGCCTGCAAAGCGGCCAAGGCCAAGCTGGTATTTTTCGACAATGTGTACATGTATGCCCCAGATCAAATCGATGGTATGACGGAAGACGCCGTCGTAAATCCCGCTACTGTCAAAGGTCAAATACGAGCAGAGGTAGCCAGGCAGGTATTGGACGCTCATCATTCGGGCAGCATTCAGACACTAATCGCCCGGGCAGCTGATTTTTATGGCCCCAATTGCACCAGCAGTGTCATTCACGAAACCGTCATTGTTGCAGCCTCGAAAGGAAAAACCATGCGTTGGCTATACGATCAATCTCAGCCACACAATTTCACCTATACGCCCGACGCAGCCAAAGCTACCGCCCAGTTAGGCAATGACCCGGAGGCATTCGGCAGAGTCTGGCATCTCCCGAGTAGCGAAGCCTTTACCGGCTGGGAGTGGATGCAGAAGATTTGGACTTCCGCGGGTCGGAGCATCGCGGAGACCCCCGAAAATCGGGGTCGGCTATATCCTCAAAACCGAAAGCACGCTGATGCTCCTCCAAAAATGAGCACCTTAGGCGGTTTTTTGATGCAGACCATCGGCCTCTTTATTCCCGACCTAAAGTCCCTCCACAAAATGCGCTATCAATATCAAAATCCTTACCGACTGGACGATTCGGCATTCACGGCGAGATACGGTTGGCAGGCCACAGATGCAGATGAGGCGATTGGCCAAATCCTCGCAGCATTGGGATAACTCGGGCCTATCGGCCCTTATGGAACTGCCTTGCCTTCGGTCGCGGGACTCATGCGCCTATCGGCAGCACTGGAATCCTAAAGTAAACCATTATCCCAACGAGGTGATAGCCGAGTTTATCCCAGCGATAGCGAAGCTGAGCTATTCCCAACGAGCGCAGCGAGAGTATCACGCGATGGTCACAGCCAGTCAAATCACATACTCTGCATCTTTTTCACCTGCTTCAGCATAGTCCGCATAGGCACAAACGGGAATAGTGCTTTGATGGCAAAATTCAGGCTGGGTTCACTGATTACCTTCAATCTCTTGGCCTCCATCGCTTCGTATCCCTTTTGTGCAGTATACTCGGCTGACTTGGCATTTTTAAACATGTCTGCCTTGTCGAGATTGGCTACCTCTGCAAACTCCGTATTCACTGCTCCCGGGCATAGAGCCGTCACACTTACACCACTGCCTTGTAACTCTTCGTTTATGGCCTGACTCCAGCTGTTGACGAAAGCCTTAGTAGCGAAATAGGTGGCCTGAAGTGGTCCAGGCATAAAACCAGCAGTACTACTTACATTCAAGATTTTACCACGACCCCTTTTCACCATATCTTGAAGAAAGAGGTGGGTCAGCTCTATGACGGCATTGATATTCAAGTCTACCATTTTTAGATCCGACTGAATGTCGCGCTCGTGGAAGTTGCCATGGCCACCAAAACCGGCATTATTAAAAAGGTAGTCTAGCTCAATACCCGCAGCAACTACCTCATCATAGATACTTTTACAAGCTCCCTCAGCTGTCAGATCTTTTGCAACAACCATGGTCTGAACACCATATTGATCCTCTAGCTCCTTGGCCAGATCTTGAAGCGCTTCCGCCCGCCTCGCAACCAAAATGACATCTCGCTGGCGCTTAGCATGCTCATGAGCCAAGGCTCTTCCTATACCTGCTGAAGCCCCCGTAATTAATCCCGCTTGTTTCATAATGTGAATTTTACGTTTTCAGGAACAGATTCGACTAATTGAAGTTTCACTAACCATAGTCCAGAATAAAGATATTCTATGGGTAAGCAGGAAAACAGAAGTCAGCAGGGATTAAGATCAAATACCTCAGCACCCGCAAAAGGTAGAATCGACCCCGCTGTTTTGATTAGTATCATCGCTTTAATCATAAGCTTGGTGGGTACGATTATCTCTGTGGTAGAAACCAGTATCCTCAGACGACAGCAAGATATGGCCGCCGATCAAATGGCTGCAAGTGTATGGCCATATCTAGACAGATCCTACAATTCCAATTATCGAGACGATACCGTTGCCTACTGGACCTTCAAACTAGAAAACAATGGAACCGGCCCTGCTATAATTGGAAATGTAGAGTACATATTCGACGAGCAGACGTTCGACTTCACAGGCTGGATAGAGGCGCTACAACCCGAGTTGAATTCTCTGGAGATTGACTTACTCACCGTTACCGGCTTTGATGACGGCATTATTTCCCCCGGTGAATCCATCGAAGTCATTATCCTTCGCATGAAAGTTGATGAAAGCACCGTGGATCTAATCAGTGAATTACCAGACAGAATCAACGTCAGGTTTTGCTACTGCTCCATTTATGGTGCTTGTTGGGAAAGTAAGGATTCAGAACGCCCCCGGCGAAATGAAGCCTGTGAACGAAAAATAGAATTGTAAGCTTCACCTTCTGAATCTGGCACTGACAAATTTAAAAACCTCAGGTAGGGCTGTACGCCAATAAGTCCAGGTATGTCCACCGTCCCTGACTCTGAATTCGTGAGCGATGCCCTTCTCCCGCATGACGCTATTCAATGTTAGATTTCCATCCAGCAAATAATCATCATCCCCGCAGTCGATGTAGAAGGCTACACCCGAATATTGATTAGGCTCAGAAGCCATGATGATATTCAAGGGTGAATTAGCCAGATAGTGATCGCTCAGGCGATCTTCGCCCGATGAACCCTCTGCAAAGGGTAAGCCAAACACAAAATCCCATCTGGCCTGGTCCATTCTGAGCATTTGCTCATCTGTTCTGACCGCTGCACTCAGTGGACAAGCAGCACTAAACATATCCGGATGCTTCAAAGCATAAAGAAGTGAACCAAAGCCCCCCATACTTAAGCCCGCTATTGCCCGATATTGCCGTTCCGTTCTAACTCGGTAAGTAGACTCGATATGCGGAATCAATTCCTCAAAAAAATATTCTTCAAAACGCATTTCTCCCAAATCGTCATTTACATACCAGCTCAAGCCTGCATCCGGCATGACAATGATCATCGGTGAGACTTCTCCCTGTCCAAACATCTGGTTAGCGGCCAGATGTACTTCCCCAAACTGAGTCCAGCCACTATCGTCATCCGTAAAACCGTGAAGCAAGTACAAAACCGGATATAAACGAGTATCGTTATCGTAGCCTTCCGGCAAATAGATGCTGTAGTTTGATCCCTCACCTAAAATTTCGGAATCAACCACTTCCTTCTCCAAAAGTCTTCCCTGACTATGCAAGACTGAACACCCAAATAATAAGACTAACGGGATAGAAAAGAACCTCATCGTGTATACTAATTTGGTACTCAATATAATGATCCTTTCCTGGTAAAGTCTGATCAGCTTTTTGGTTGGGCGGTCAACAAGAGGACAGTTAACATAGAATCTTTCTAGCTCCTATCAAGTCTTCCTTATGACATCTCTATTTCTTGCAAGGCGTGAACAATGGACATCTAACACCATTGTTTCTATCTTGTGCGTCTTATCACACCCCTGAGAATATGCGACTATTTATCTTCCTGGCTTGTCTTTTCCCAAGCTTACTCCTCGCTCAAATTGGCTTTACTGATCAATCAGATCGATTGTTCAATACCTTTAGATCTGGCGCCGCGATCGGCGTAGTAGACTTAAATGGCGACGGTCTAGACGACATCATGCGGGCCCGTAATGGAGATGGCGTAGCTATCGACCTTCAAAGTGCTGAGGCTGATACTTTTGTAAACAGACCTACCGCAGCCATTCTGACGGGTAGTGTATGGTCCATTTGTGCAGGAGATGTCAACAACGACGGCATTAATGATATCGGAGTCGGAACCTATGGCCAGCCAACGGTATTGATGAGCAACGCCAGCCCTTTTTATCAGCGTACCCTGCTTTCAGAGTTTGTGTTTGCGCAGGGCTACAACATGGTAGATATGAATCGCGACGGCATGCTCGATCTTTTTGTATGCCACGATGTAGGGCTATCAACACCTTACGAAGGTGACGGAAACGGAGAATTTGTCTACAATCTAGATCTCATGCCTGCTTACGGCGACGGCGAATCTGACGATTCTGGCAACTACGGCTCCCTATTTACCGACTACGATAACGATGGTGACCTGGATATGTACATGAGTCGCTGCCGCGGTGGTGTCGATGACCCCCAGGATCCTCGGCGTATGAACAATCTATACCGCAACAATGGGGATGGCACCTTCACAGATGTAGCCGTACAGGCAGGCCTTCGCCCTTACAATCAAACCTGGGCGACAGATTTTGCAGACCTGGATAATGATGGCGACCTCGACGTTGTGATGGTCAACCATAGTGCCATATCTCGTATCTACGAGCAAACAGCACCAGGCATCTTTACAGATCGCACAGAGAATAATCCAATAGGACAAATACAAGATTGGAATGGTATACAAGTCTTCTGCGAAGATTTCGATAACGATACCGACCTGGACGTACTACTGACTGCAGGTGGTGGTCATTACCTTCTGGAAAACCTTGGCGGTTTCAATTTTCAGTTCAATGATGCCTTAGACTTTCTTTCTGACAATGTACAGTCTGCGGCCTGCGGCGACCTCAATAACGATGGTACGCTTGATCTACTTTGTGGCTTTAGCAATGGATTGATCGGAGAAGGAAGCTCTGACGACATGCTACTTCTAGGGGTCCCCAATGACAACCATTACCTGCGGGTACGTCTGGAAGGGAGCAGCTCCAATACCAACGGAATTGGCGCTCGCATGGAAATCTACGGAGACTGGGGAATGCAAATACGCGAAATGCGTGCGGGTGAAAGCTACGGTATCATGAATAGCCTCACCGATCATTTTGGCTTGGGTAGCCACACGAGTATAGACAGGCTCATTGTCAAGTGGCCATCTGGCGTTATATCTCGCATAGACAACCCAGACATAGACCAAACCATCGTCGTTTCTGAGCCCGTGGTCGTTTTCAATGATATTGAGGCCATCATTTGCCCAGAAGGATCCTACATAGCTCCCAATGGAGAGACCTTCACCCAGCCCGGAGTTTACAATCTGGATACAACTACAAATTCCGAAGGAAACCTACTTGTTGATCGACTTACGCTTGAACTTGGAGAGACATATGATATGAGTGTTCAGTCTACTGTTTGCGCCAGTGACGTGGTCACACTACCCGATGGTACAGAGATCATAGCGGAAGAAAGTTTCTCAGAGACCTTCAATCTGCTCACTCAAGCTGGCTGCGACAGCAATGTCACCCTCAACCTAACGGTATTGGTCAGTCCATTAATCCAGGATCAGGCTAGTGTTTGTCGTGGCGGTGATTTCCAACTACCAGACGGCTCTGTGGTCATGGATATCCAATCGCCTTATGTCTATCAGGTAGATGGGCTGGCTTCTAATGGTTGCGACAGTACCTACCAATTGATCGTAACTCCAGATGCTCCTCTGGAAGGAGCTTTGGATCTGCACGCTTGCCCAGGCGAAACCATCAGTCTCCCAGACGGATCTATCCTAGAGGATATAGAAGAAACGCAACAAGTTGACCTGCTCATGCAAACCGCTGATGGCTGCGACAGTCTGCTATTGGTTACGGTCATTGTGCCGGAGACAGATTTCAACATCATCAATAACGACAGCCTGGGCTTCACAGCTGATGTGGCAGCCGAGTCTTATCAGTGGATCGATTGCAATACTGACGAACCCATAGCAGGTGCAACTAATGCCACCTTCACGCCTCCTTATAATGGAGAATTTTACGTGTTGACAAGCATAGCTGGCTGCATCTCCACTTCTGATTGTGTATCCTACATTTTCAGCTCCAACTCAGAACCCGTCTGGGCTTCCGAGCTCAATGTATATCCCAATCCAAGCTCAGGCCAGGTATGGCTGGAAATACCAGATGCAGCGGGCGAAGTGCAGATTGAGGCGTATACGGCTCTTGGTCAATTGGTACTTCCGCAGGTCGGTCGCTTGACCAGCGAGCGTATGTCCATACAACTACCAAATACTAGCGGTGTGTATTGGCTACGTATACTCGATCAAGACGGAAGATTTACCACCAGACGTTTGGTTGTCAGATAAACAGCTATAGCTGCTTTTCATCATCTGATCAGGGTGGTCTGCCCATAAAACTCTGCTTCAGAGCCATCTGGGAGCAAGGCAACCAGCTGCCATAAAAAGACGCCTCCGTTCATAGGTTGACCGCGATAAGTACCGTCCCAGCCTAGTAGTTCATTATTGACTTCAAAGCCACCGTTCTGGTAGACCTGTTCGCCCCATCTGTCGAATATCTGGAACTCCAGTATCTCTACACCCGGTTGACCATGAACCACCAGAATATCATTTGATCGATCACCGTTGGGCGTAAAACCCGTAGGGACCAAAACCGGGAAAGACTTCTCAACAAGTATAGTCAGAATATCTTCAGCTATACATCCCAGAGCATCATATACTCTAAGTCGAATACTCGTCTGATCTAATGGGGCTACCCACGGTTCCGGGCAGCTCAAGCAAGAGAACAACAAACTATCTTCCGGCGACCATTCAAAGCGCCCCGCGGGCAAAGTACCGCCCAATAATACTGGAGAAAGCAAAACACTATCCCCCCAGTCGATAATCAAATCTTCGCCCAGGCTTACAGTAAATGGGTCCGGTTCATCAACGACCAGTCCATCTAGTTGGATGGTACATCCATTTTCATCCTCTGCTTCTAAAGTATACCTGCCCGGTAATAATCCGATGAAACTGTTGGGACGCTGCCAGGCACCACCATCCAGTCTGAATCGATAGGCTGGTGTACCACCACTCAGGTCAAGCTCGATCAGCCCATCTGCTCCTCCATGACAACGAACAGATTCCGTAACTACCTCTGCCACGAAGGGTGGCGGACCAGGCACCACTACTTCTGCAAGGGCCGTGCAGCCATTGTCGTCCGTTACCTCTAATTGATACGTTCCTGCTGCCAGGCCATCCAGGTCTGGGGTTACTTCATCGTTACTCCAATCGTATTCAAAAGGGCCTGTTCCATTCTCGATCAAGGTGGTCAGGCTTCCCGTATTATCGTCTGGGCAATCGGTACCACTAACATCAAAGCTCAAGACAATAGCCGGTTCTTCGCCTATAACGTAGGTCTGCGAATAGTCACACCCATTAGCATCTATCAAATTCAGTTCATAAGTTCCTGCCGGTAGGTTTTCGCGATCCTCCTGATCCGATTCATCGTCCCAGGCAAAGGTGTATGGTTCCGTTCCACCGCTTGGTGTCAGCTCTATCAGGCCGGTCGATTGACCTTCACAATTAACGTCTTCAACATTGGCTGCCACCTGGATTTCATCGGGCTCCATGATGTTGAAGCTCGTCTCAAATTGGCAATTCCGTGCATCAGTGATGGTCAAATTATAAGTGCCTGCGGGTAGGTTGTTCGCATCGGGGCCAGCAGGTATGACAGGACCAGACCAGTCGTACTGCAAAGGGGCCAATCCGATATTTACAGTTGTGCTAATGCTCCCATCGTTTTCTCCGGAGCATGTGGCATCAATACTCGTAGTCTCTACTTCGACCGGTGGTTCTAATCCTACGGAAATATCGACTTCTATCTCACAGCTATTGGCATCTGTGACTGTTACGGTATAATCTCCAGCAACCAGGCCTGTGGCTGTTTGGTTATTCCCTTGTCCAGGTATACTCCAGCTATACGTATAAGATGGCGTGCCTCCATCCATAAATACAGAAGCCGTGCCATTCTCCGATCCATCGCAGTTTTGGTTGGTACTGTTGGCCAGAGCTTCGAGAGGGTCGGGCTCTTGTAGTTCTACTGATTGAGAAAATACACATCCGTTGGCATCAGTGATGACCAATTCGTATTCCCCTGCACTCAAATCCGACAGGGTACTATCTCCACTTGTGCCATTCCACTCGTATAGGAATGGTCCTTCGCCTCCATCTGGTGTGGCGACCAGGATCCCGGTAGCTGCACCATTACAATTGATGGTTTCCAGCACCTCGAGTTGACCATCGAATGCCGGTGGGTTAGTAATGGTTATTTCGACACTGTCGCTACAAGATCGATCGTCGGCTACCGTGAATACATAAACCCCTTCATCGAGGCCTTCAAACAGTTCATTCGCATTCTGAACACCATCGATATAATAGGTATAAGGCGCCTGACCACCGCTGGCAATCAGCTCAACGGAGGAAGAGGTACCACCTGCGCAAGTCGTCGTTACCACGGTTTCTATACTTGGGGGCACACACGATGTGGTAATACAACTAATCGGATATGCCGGTCCTGCACAGTTCTGGAATTGGGCGCGTACATAGATTTGAGTTTCTTCGTTGAAACCCAGACCGTTTAGGGTGAACTCACTTGAAGTACCTATGGCCGTCCAGTTGATGCCATCTGTGCTCACCTCGTAAAAAAGCGCTTCCGGCGAATCTCCCCAATCTATACTGATGCTGCTATCCGTCACCATATCGCAAACGGGCGGATCAAAGCTGGGCAGGTCATCAAAGGTAATTTGGAAACTATCGACCAGCTGGCAACCGTAGCTGTCTGTGACCCGCAAAATCACCGGTCCTTCGCTGATGGCTGTCGCTTCTGTATCCGGGCAGCTTGGGCAGTCGATAATAGCAGCTTCAGAACTCCATTCATATTGGATTTCATACGGTCGCTGGAAATTGATCGACCATCCTCTCAATTCTCCATTGGTCAGTGCAGCATCATCGCGCACCCGCAGAGTCCAGGTACCATTGGCGGGCTGATCGCCAAACCAGAGGTCTGACAGTTCACCTTCAGGCAGCCAGTCGCCGGTAAAGGGCACCCAGGAATCTGGTGCTTGCTGGCCGGGCTCCGCGATTCGCACTGTAGCATCAGGTCTAAAACACGCATCTCTATATCCGTCCGTAGCATTGTTATTGCCCGCCCCGCCGTTGTCTGTCGTCAGCTCTACGGG
>JBCBVN010000023.1:0-23033 GCA_039817625.1 Bacteroidota bacterium | reverse complement strand
TACGGAGCAGAATAGAGAAATCAGGGCCTACCTCAGTTTTCCCTTGGATCGGATCCCGGATGGTGCACAGATTGAGCGCGCAGAGTTGTTCGTCAGCCGCAGTGGTGGAGATTATCGGGAAATGCGTCGTGCTATAGTTGAGGAAGTCAATATTGGTGATGATCTGACTCAGGATGACTTTGATGCCAATAGGTCGCCCATTGCCATTCTCAGGAGTGACAGCTTAATGTCGCAGCAACTAGTCAGATTGGATGTGACCGATAAGTTTGAGCTGGTCACCTTATACGATCGTCCGTTTTTCACCTTGCAATTTCGGCCAGATGAGATCATCCGAAACCGAAAATCTGACCAGTTGGAAATCCGAAATGGTCAAAATATGACGCGTTTGGAGGTCGATTTCAAGCTTAATTGATGGACCAGGCACAAGTTTCCCAGAGGCGGTTAGCCTATGATCAATGGATGGCCAAACGATTAGATAAACTGGTTTCGCCAATTGACCTAAGTGAGTTAAAAGCGGTGCCGGTTCATCTGGATTTACCGCATATCATTCCAGCTCCTGATTCCGAACAAGTCGAGATGGATTGGCTGCACGACGAACTCTTTCAGCAATGTCGTCAGCAAGATGGCCAATATGGCTACGGCGGTTACCTCGAAAAACGAACAGTCTACTCGGCTGCCAACTACGAATCGGTAGTCAACGGACAGATTCGGCGCAGGAATCTACACCTGGGTTTCGACATGTGGACTTTTGAAGCCGGAACAATAGTATATGCCCCATTAGCTGGACGAGTGCATAGCTTACAGGATAATGACCTGCCACGAGATTATGGTCCAACCATCATTCTGGAGCATGAGCCGTTACCTGGGCTAATCTTTTATACCCTTTACGGGCATTTGAGTCGAGCGTCTTTGGCACTTGTGCCTGGGCAGGAAATTCAGCCAGGCGATCCTATCGCAGCAGTCGGTGAGCTGTCCGTTAATGGAGGATGGGTGCCTCATTTGCACTTTCAGGTCATTCTCGATCTAGGCGGGCGGATTGGAGACTTCCCGGGGGTAGGATATGCCGATGAGCAGGAATTATGGGCTGAGAGATGTCCCGATCCAAAAGCTTACTTTAGGTTATAGGACTGCCGGAATGAGAACATTTAGCCCTTAAAAATTAAGGTTTTGACTAGGCCTCGGATAAATGGACAAAAACATCAATAAGACCGAAAGTCTTGAATCAGAATACACCAATTTTTTCATGGAAAAACGCTGATGAATAACGCCATTACTCTAATAACTACCATTTGCGCCATTGCTGCCGCTGCCCTCATGTTTTATTTGTGGCCCATCCAACAGCAAATGAATCAGCTGGCTCTGGAGCAGGCAGAAGCGCTCCACGTTCGCTACGGTTTGTTGAGTGTAGACGAATGGAGAGATCAGGCGAAAATTATTCTGGCCAATAGGTTGGCGGATGTTGAACTCGAATTGGGCGATGAAGCCAATACACAAATGTATGCGGAGCGCCTGCTTCATCTGTTAATCGACGAATTCGAACTCACTTTGGAGGCTAAGGCTAAGGATAACCCACTACTGTCGGGGATACAATCCTTCGTTCGTGGTAATATTGTTGATTTTGATGATTTTCGCGAGCGGGTCCCAGAGATGAGTGAGCGCCTGGTTGATGATTTTGACGAGTTGATTGACCCGGAAGCCCTGGCTGATCTTGCTCTTGGGCAGATGGATGTGCTGTTGAATGAAAGCGAATCTCGCCAGGATGAGGCAGCTAGAACTTATTTTAGCCAGCAGTATGATTGTCCGGATCTTAGGACTTGTGGAGTGTATTTAGGAGAACAGTTGTTCGAGTTGAAAAAAGAATATGAGTGGAGTAGATTATTGTTTATTGGTTTGTTTTTGTTGCCATTTGGGGTTTGGTTGTTCGGGCTTTTCTTAAATATACAAATTAGCAAAAATATTAGCGTTTCCTGGCCCACCCGCTCCGCCGTCATCCTCGCCTCTACATTCCTGATCGGCGGTCTCACTTTCCCAACCATAGCTATAGACGCCCGTATCGAAAGCCTGCGATTCGAGCTATTTGGTTCGACCATGGAGTTTGGGCAGCAAGTTCTCTTTTACGAATCCAAGAGCATCCTGCAGGTTGTTGGCTTGCTATTAAAAGAGGGGAAGTTGGATCTTGTCCTGGTGGGTTTGCTCATCGCTCTATTTAGTGTGCTTTTCCCAGTAGCCAAGCTCCTAGCTACCTTGCTGCCTGCCAGAATGAGGCAACAAGCTGCCATCCATTTTCTGGTCTATCGATCAGGTAAATGGTCTATGGCCGATGTGTTTGTACTGGCCATTTTTATGGCCTTCATCGGATTGCGAGGCGTGGTGGGTAGCCAGTTGCAGCAGATACGCGGAGGTGGTGCGGAAACTGAGCTCATTGCTACCGATTATACACAGCTGGGACTTGGCTTTTGGCTGTTTTTATTGTTCTGTTTGACTAGCCTCTGGGTATCGAGCATGAGTAGTGATAAAGATAATGAGGATAGAATCACAAGCCCACAACCGCGAGTTTGAAGAAACCCTCAAGAACCTCCGAAAGCTGGGTGTTCGTTACTTTTACCGCTCTATCTAAGCAATTGACATGGAAGCCACCAACGAAAAGTATACTACCATCCACTATCACCAATATTTGGAGCTGGATCAGCTGCTATCTGCCCAGGTGACCCGATCGAGTGGGTTAGGAGAGGAGGCGCATGACGAGACCCTCTTTATCATCATGCATCAGGTATATGAGCTCTGGTTTAAGCAGATTTTACATGAGCTGGACTGGGTGTGCGATCGCTTTAGGACCAATCGGGTCAAGGCAGAGGATATGAACCTTATCGTGTTGCGGCTAAAGCGGATTTCTGAGATCCTCGAGTTGATGATCAAGCAGATTTACGTCATGGAGACCCTCACTCCACTTGATTTTCTCGACTTTCGGGACTTGCTCTTTCCTGCATCCGGTTTCCAGAGTTTGCAGTTCAGATTAGTAGAGACGACACTGGGCTTGCGCGATGAAGATAGGCTCACCTATCATGGAAAGTCCTATAAAATTGTTTTCACCCCTGAGCAGCAACAACGCTTGAATCGGATAGAAGCAGGGGGCAGTTTATTCGAGCTGGTCGAGCGTTGGCTTGAACGAACACCCTTCGTGCATCTACCAGAATTTGAATTTCTGGCGGCTTACAAACAAGCGGTAGACCGTATGATTGCACGTGAAAAATCCAACATCGAAGCCACAGACTATTTGTCTCCTAAAATGAAGGAGATGCGACTTCGCGTATTGGGCGCCAATGGCGATTACTTCGCCCACGTACTCGATCCGATGGAACACGAACGTCTGGTTGAGGCAGGTGAAGCCAGACTCAACTACAAAGCTACTTTGGGAGCCTTGCTCATCAACTTGTACCGAGATCGCCCCATTCTCAACCAGCCCTACAATCTGCTCACGGAGCTGATGAATATCGATGAACTGCTCACGACCTGGCGCTACCGACATGCTCATATGGTTATGCGAATGATCGGTAATAAGATAGGTACAGGCGGATCATCTGGCCATGAATACCTCGTCCAAACGGCAGAACGCCACAAGATCTTTACCGACCTGCACAACATCTCGTCACTGCTCATTCCCAGGTCGGAGCTGCCTGAGTTGCCCGACGAAGTGGAAAGGCAGCTCGGCTTCGCCTTTAGTACAGATGGGCCAACCGGTCATGTGTAGGTTTGTTTCTATATTGGATGCATCAATAAAGCTTATGTTACCTCCTGCAATCAACTTTAAAGGCTGGATCGAAGAGAATCGCCACTTGCTTAAGCCGCCCGTTGGCAATAAGGCCATATACAATGAAGACTATATCGTGATGGTCGTTGGCGGCCCAAATTCGCGCAAGGATTTTCACCTCAATGAAACGCCAGAGTTTTTCTATCAGGTAGAAGGAGACATTACCCTTAAAGTGATGGAGGATGGCATAGAGCGAGATATTCCAATCCGCGAAGGCGAGGTGTTTTACCTGCCACCCAACATACCTCATTCGCCTCAGCGCCCAGCCAATACCGTAGGGCTGGTCATCGAGCAAAAGCGCGAAGAACACATGGAAGATGGCCTCGCTTGGTTCTGTGAGAACTGCGGACATGAACTATACAGAGAACCATTTACGCTGGAGAATATTGAAACCGACTTGCCTAAGGTCTTTAAGCATTACTATACCGATCTGGAGAAGCGGACCTGCGATAATTGCGGAACAGTGATGGAGCCGCCCAAATAAGCACCGCTTAGCTTCATTCACAAACCAACAAGTACGGCTTTAGGACTATCTTGCGTGTATGCGCATTAATGGTCACTCCCACCTGCTTCCATACCCAGAAGACATCCCTTCCTTCATGAAGGAAAAGGAAATTTTTTGGGTAGATCCAGAGCGCAAATTTATGCTCCAGAAAGGGTGGAAACGGCCGGTTACAGACTCCAGTTTCTTCCTGCAAGAGAAGCTGGCCTGGATGGAGCGTAACGATATAGACCACGCTGTTGTACTCAATCTATCCCAGCTCTATGGCAATGGCCTGCGACATGATGAGATGAAACGGGTACTGCGCTGGCAGAACGACTTCAACGCCAAGGTACAGCAAGATTATCCCGACAAGTTTACTTGTGGTTTTGTGGTTCATGCCGGATTCATAAACGGAGCCCTTTGGGAAATCGAGCGCTGCGTAACCGAGATGAACCTGCGTGTGCTGTGCTTACCTACCCATTTTTTGGATACCGACGGCGGGTGGAAGAGCATCTTCATTCCCGAAGTAGAACCCATACTAGAACTGGCTAATGAATATAGTCTGGCTGTAGAAATTCATCCCTACGACGGAGATAAATTCATCAATCTGGAAAATACCGCCTGGCGCTTTCACCTCATCTGGATGCTGGCTCAGTGCGCAGATGCCTATCATTTTTACACCCTGAGAGCCTACCAGGAAAAGTTCCCCAATATTCGGGTTTGCTTTGCTCACGGTGGGCAGTTGGCGCAAATCAACCTGGGGCGTCGTATACAAGGCTTCGATGGCCGTCCCGACTTGTTTCCAGGCATGACTCACCCAAGAAAGGCCGTCGGCCACCCCAATATCTTTTTCGATACCCTGGTCCACGATACACTCTCATTAGAGATGATGTGCAAGCGTATGAATGGCACCAACCAGGTGCTGGTAGGCCTCGATGACCCTTATCCCTTAGGCGAAATGGAAAGCGAAGCTCAATCCAGCTATCCGGGAAAAATCCTTGATCTGGCCGTAGAGGAAGGCATCCTCACACCAGAAGACCGAGAGCGCATGTGGTCGGGCAATGTGATGAGGTGGCTGGGGAAGGAGATCAGCCAACAAAAAACGCCCCCCGAAAAGACGGGAGGCGCGTCGATTACTGAAGTAATCTAGTGCAATTCTTATAGCTGGAAGCTCAACCCAAAGCTGAAACTTCGCCCGCGCTCATAGGAATTGAACAAATAGGTTTCTCCGTTGAATTCGCTAAAGGTTTCGAACCTGGGATTAATCAGGTTTCTGGCCCTGAATGTCAATTTGAAATTGCTTATTTCTTTGCTCACCGAAAAGTCCAGGGTACTACGTCCGCGCTCGAAAATATCTGGTGCTCCTATAGATCCGATAGAGAATAGTCGATCGCTAAAGTAGTTATACGCTATAGTCGCTTCCCAGCCATTAGCATCAGCAAAAGTCAAATTTGCATTGGTAACAAAATCACTTTGTCCACTGAATTCTCTGGTATCCGTACGCGTTGAGTCTATGGATCTGATCAGCTCGAATTCTAAAGAGTCAATAGCCTGCTCTGACTGGATGTAAGCAAAATTGCTGCTGAATGTGAAATTTTGCAGCGCTGGACTGATAAAGTCTAAGCGCTTTCTAAATTCAAGTTCAACGCCAAACAGATTGGCTGACTCAGAGTTTGTCCAGGTGAACTGTTGACCTCCACCTACACGGAATGTACGCACAATGGGATCAGTGAAATCTTTGTAAAAAGCACTAATGGCATACACCTCGCCACCTCGATCCTGAGGGAAATGCTCAAAGCGCAAATCGAAATTATTAATGGTGGTTATTTGCAGATCTGGATTACCAAAGGTGATGGGGTCACCAACGAAACCGAAGCTACCGAATGGGGCTACCTCACGCATGCTGGGCCTGGCTAAAGTGGTGGAGTAACCAAACCTCATGTTGCTGTTGGGAGTAACTTTATAGACCAAGTTGACAGCTGGCAATAGATTTACCTCATCGATTCTGGCTGTTTCTCCTGCTACTTCCATCGAGTCTGTTGGATTTAACAGCGCTCTTTGACTGGTTACAAAAATATCTGTAGTCTCTAAACGAGCACCTAGTATGGCCTTGAAGTTATCGGTTACTTCAAGCGTGGTCATAGCATAGGCAGCCGAGATAACGGTACCACCAGGAGGTGCGTTTCGCAAAGGGGCAGCCAGTGAATCTTCAGGTATTCCTAGGTCTTCGCGAAGTCCACCAACATAACTGTTTGATAGGTTGGATAAATTGTTGATATACTGGGCAATGATATTTCTCCCATTAGATTCATTAACGCCAATTAATCCTAAGTTATCCTCAGCAAAATACACATCAGCATTGCCTAATGCATCGTTGAGTGTAACTCCTCTTCTTTGACGGTACTCGTAAGCAAGCTCTTGAAAATCTCGATCTTTTCTGCTGTAAAAGCCACCAAATTTAATAGAGCTTCCTCTGCCACTCCCCTCCAGAATCGGGATGGTTAGATCAATTTTTCCTTGGTAGAAATCGTCATTAAGCTCTCTGTAGAACCTTTGAGGACCGGGTATTATCGATCGGTTAATTTGGAATATGCCGTCGAAGATATAGGCGAAGAACTGAATGTCAGGCTCCTCTTGTTTCGTGTCTACCAAGTTGAATGACCAATCAAGTTGAACACCACGAGATTTTTGGTTAGCGCCAAATCGATGTTCACCACTTATAACATGGCTAGCCAATTGCCTGGCACGAAACCAACTAACTTCTGAACGGAAAAAAGATTCGCCTCCGATACCATTTTCTGCACGATCGCCCTGAAGGGTTCTTCCCTCTATATCGGCCTGACGGCTGTAGATGGTGTACAAGGACAATTGATGATTTCTTCCTGGTTTAATGGTCATTCCCAGCATACCATTTAACTCTGGTGATTCTACACTTCTATTATCCACAAAGTCAAATAAGCTAAAAAGAACATCCTCTCCCGGTGATAACTCCCAGCTAGCATTTACCCCGTTTTGATACTGACTAAAACTTCTGCTGTATGAGCCAGTACCAAATAGTCCAATTTTTGTATTCCCCAATTCTATTTGGGTGCCGATATTACCACTTATACTGTAATCGAGTCCACTGTTTGTGCCCTGAGGGACACTAAAGGGGGTGGGGAAAGAGTTAACCACATCATCAACTAATCCGGCTAATTCGTTGTCTCTTTCCGCTTGTCTGGCTACGTCTACAAATAAGAAATCGCTCCCTCTTCCCGTCAAAATTTCAGGCCTGTCCAAGGTTCCGTCATTGAAACCAAGGCTAGCCCGATCACCAGCGTCGAATGAGAGAAAGTCACTCCTGAGATTAGCCTGATCGTTCAATGTCGTCGACACAGACAAGCCGTAGGTGAAACGTTCGGGCAGTGACTTCAAATTGATATTGACCGATCCTCCGGTAAAATCACCTGGCAAATCCGGAGTGAAAGTTTTACTGGCAGCTATATTATCAATAATGCTTGAAGGAATGAGGCTCAAGTTCGCCCCATTTCTATACGGATCTATACTTACCAGGCGCAAGCCGTTAACGGTAGATGCAGAATAGCGATCACCCAGGCCGCGTACATAAACATACTTGCCATCTACAATAGTTGTGCCTGTCACTTTAGTCAGGGCAGCGGCAGCGTTTCCGGCACCTATTCTGCTCAACTCCTGAGATGAGATAAGATCTTGTACCTTATCACTCCCACGTCTGATCGTCATGACCGCTACTTCACTGTTTTCTATTCGGGTAGCTTCTACAACTATCTCATCTATTTCTACGGCACCACCCTCATCCATGATGATGTCTAGAATAAAAGTTTCATTGGGCTCAACATTTATCCATTCAAATTTTTGATCAGCAAAACCAATATATGAGGCTACAAGCGTGTAAGTGCCTGGCTCGGTTCTAAAGGAGTACTTGCCATCGAAATCTGTGGAGGCCCCTGTTCCTGTTCCTTCGATCACAATATTGGCGCCAATAAGTGGGAAGCCGTCGGTGTCTAGGATGGTACCGCTAACGGCACCTTGTTGGGCATGAACCAGACTACAGCCTAGTAGTAAGCTGGCTACTAAAAATATCTTATTCATTCTTGATGAAAAATTTTGCACTGATTACCATCAATCGAAAAGAAAGCGGCCTATCCAGAAACCAATGGTATCTGAATAGGCCGCAAATGTGATAATACTTGAGTTAACTGAGGATTAATTTATTTCTAGTCTATTGACCTACAGTTAACTTTTGTACGAGGCTGGCACCTTCCGCACGAAGCATAATGAAGTAGTTCCCTGCTGACAAATTGCTTGTGTTGATGCGAATTTGCTGCTCACCAGCTGAAAGTCTTTCATTGGTTAGGACTCGCTGAACTGGTCGGCCCATTAGATCAAATACGGTTAGGTCTACCCGTGCGGCTGACGGCAGTTCCATCATGACGGTGGTAAACTCACGAGCTGGGTTAGGCACTGGAGAATCCAATAGGTAGCCTGCTCTTTCTACCGTGCCAACTCCTACGGTATTGAAAATCTCTCCGTATTCGTCAATAGCTGACCACCCTTCCAGCCAGGAAGGATTCTGACTGCCATTACCTGGTGCAAAAGCGCCGAAGTATGGTACAGCGTCAAAGAAATTGTCGCTTGGAGCAGGAGCCCCAGTTGCGGCAGGACCAAATGGATTTGGCCTTGGGTCTAACATTTCACGGTCAGTCAATTCTTGTAGTACTGGGTCAGCAATCAGGTTGTTATTGGCTGTGAAATTGGCCGCAACAGTTGCCGAGCTGCCCGACACAATAGCTTCATCTGGATCAACAGCTATGAATAAATCATCTGCTGTTGCACCATCACCAAATCCAAAGAAGTAATTGTTGTTAAAGGCAAGATCTCCCGCCTGTAGACGAGCGAAAGCGTCTCCATCATTGGTGTCGTCACGATCTTCAATGGCAATAGCCGCTCCGTTGAAGTCTGCGAAAACGGAGTTGTTGTAGAAACCACCGGCATTGTCGCGCAAGATAACAGCGAATGCATTATCGTCAGCAGCATCGCCACCACCGGTAGACACAGCATTTTCTCCAATACCAATATACGTAGCATTGAAGATATTGGGTTGAGCAAATGGAGGCTCATTGTCGGGACTGGCACCATCGTGCTCACCTGCACGCCCTGTACCAGTAAGAGTGACTCCTTGTAGGCTGAACCAATATTGCCCACGACCACGATAGCCGAAGTCGTAGTCATACCCATCATCACCACAGAAAGCCACAGCTGCGTGCTTAACATCGACGGTTCCGCCGAAAAATTCGATGCCATCATCAAAGTTGGCGAATACCTCAACAAAGTCGATTTCTGTGCCATTACCTACACCACCAAGGGTGAGACCATTGATTTCATTGTCAGACGTCAATGCAGTACCGCCATGGCGGATAGACACATAGCGGAGTCTTCCAGAGTTGTCATCATCTTCGTTACCACCGTAGCGAGCACGAGTTTCATTGGCATCGATACCTTCTATACCCGTTTCGCCACCAGTAACTGCAATAGTAGCATCACCTAAAATGATCAGGCCACCCCAAGCACCAGCATCATCGATGGTGAAGTCAGTAGGATCACTTAGATCATCGTCTTCAGCAGTAAAAATGATGGGGTCCTCTGCCGTTCCATTGGCAAAAATCTGGGCATCACGAGTTATGATTAGAGCCGAGGTGTTGTCTCCGGTAGTTACATTGTTAGTTCCTTTGAAGAATACCGGTGTGCCGGCCTCAATATTTAGAGTACCATCTGTTTCCAGATAAACCAATCCATCGAGTAGATAGCAGTTGCCAGATCCCCAGGTATAGATTTCACCTCCTTCAAGGTCAGCATCTGTAATGGTTATACAATCATCAGAAGTTGTTGATACGGGCGTGACTAAATCACCGAGATATCCGTAGGCGTCTAATGCGGTCCAACCTTCCAGCCAAAGATTAGAGTTGCCGAACGCACCTCTGTAGGTTACCGGGTTGAAGAATTCATCGTCACTTGGTGTGGCACCACCGAGTGCGTCTTCACCAGCATTGATTCTTGGGTCCAGACCATTGTTTGCCGTACGACTGATACCTGCTAAACCTGGGTCTGCAATGGTATTAGCGTCTCCAAGGATGCTGGCAACAGTGGATGAAGAGGCAACAGTAGCTTCATCTGCATCAACGGCCAAGAAAATATCGGCAGCTGAAGAACCATTTCCAAAACCGAAAAAGTAATTGTCATTGTATGCTATGTCACCGTCCTGAAGGCGAGCGAATGCATCGCCGTCATTGGTATCTCCACGATCTTCAAAAGCAATAGCGGCACCATTGCCCTCCAGAAAAACAGAGTTGTTATAAAAGCCACCGGCGTTGTCGCGCATTAAGACTAAGAAAGAATTGTTGTCGGCAGCATCTCCACCAGGAGGAGTGGCATTGGTGCCTACGCCGATATACGTTGCATTATAAATATTTGGCTGAGCGAAAGGAGGCTGGCCATCGGGACTTGCTCCATCGTGCTCGCCACAGCGACCAGTACCGTCAATCTGTTCTGGCTCCTGAAGTGCAAACCAAAACTGACCACGACCTCTGTAGCCAAAATCGTAGTCCACAGCATCGTCTCCACAGAACGCAACAGACAAGTGCTTAACGTCTACGGTTCCACCAAAGAACTCGATGCCATCATCAAAGTTGGCAAATATCTCTATGTAATCAATCTCAGTACCGCTGCCAACTCCACCAAGCGTCAAACCATTGATTTCGTTATCAGAAGTAAGGGCAGTGCCACCATGACGAATGGAAACATAATGGAGACGGCCTGAATTATCATCATCTTCGTTACCACCGTAACGGGCACGAGTTTCATTGGCATCGATACCCTCAATACCTGTTTCACCACCAGTAACGGCTATGGTAGCATCACCTAAAATGATGATACCACCCCAAAGACCACGGTCTTCGAAGGTGAAATCTTCTGGATCACTCATATCATCACCCTCAACAGTGAAAATAATAGGCTCGGATGCTGTACCATCTGCAAAGATTTGAGCATCTCGAGTTATGATGAGTGCAGAAGTATTGTCGCCGCCCGTAGGTGTTCCGTCGGCCTGAATAACGGTACCTGGCTCAATATTCAGCACACCGCCAGTTTCCAGATAGACTAATCCGTCGAGAATGTAAGTAGTATCTGAAGACCAGGTATAAGTCGTGTTGCCCATGAGGTCGTTGTCGGTTATCCTGACCTCAGGCTGCGCAAACAAACTGCTCGTACCGAGCAACATAAGCGCTAATAGTGTAATAGTCCTTGATAGCATAAAAGCAGAGTTGATTTATGCCGCAAAGGTGGAAAGTGGGTTTTAACCCCAATTGTCGCTTTTGTTAAATTATCGTTTAATCTAATTTTGAAATCTACCTATACAGCAGATGTCAACAATTAGATGATATGTAGGGTGGCCACCTGCGAAAGTCTAATAAAAACAGCCCCTTCAGGCCAGTATTTGTCACGCAATTGCGAATAGCCAATAATGCATGGCTTAACATTGGCTTAGATTGAAGGTAAAATGGAAGCAATGTTAAATTAACATAGCAGTTCTCCTGAGGCGAATAATCTTGAAGCTTAGAGATCAAACAGAGTGCCGGCCGTACCCGGCGGATCGGCCCCAATGTGGTGATAGGCCTTCTCGGTAGCTTGCCGGCCGCGAGGGGTTCGTTGTAGATAGCCTTCCATGATCAGAAAGGGCTCGTGCACTTCTTCTATAGTCCCGGCCTCTTCGCCTACGGCAGTAGCTATGGTCGTAATGCCCACCGGGCCGCCTTTAAATTTGTGGACGATGGCCGACAGAATCTTGTTGTCCATCTCATCCAGCCCGCCTTCGTCTACATTGAGCGCTTGTAGGCCATACTCGGCTATAGACCGATCTATGGTGCCGTCGCCCTTGACCTGAGCAAAATCGCGGATGCGCCTCAATAAGGCATTGGCTATACGCGGGGTGCCCCGGCTGCGGCGGGCAATCTCGGCTGCTCCGTCTGGGGTGATGGGTACTTCCAAAATACCGGCCGATCGCTTCACAATGCGGGTCAGGGTAGCCACATCGTAATAGTCCAGCAGGCAGTTAATGCCGAAACGGGCACGCATGGGCGCGGTGAGCAGGCCCATGCGCGTGGTTGCACCCACCAGGGTGAATGGATTGAGCTTGATCTGTACCGTGCGGGCATTGGGACCACTATCGATCATGATGTCGATGCGGTAGTCTTCCATTGCGCTGTAGAGATACTCTTCCACCACCGTATTCAGGCGGTGAATTTCGTCTATAAACAGCACATCGCCTTCGTTCAGATTGGTCAAAAGCCCCGCCAGGTCACCGGCCTTTTCCAGTACCGGACCGCTGCTCATTTTGAGATCTGCGCCCAGCTCATTGGCGATGATGTGACTCAGGGTCGTTTTACCCAGGCCCGGCGGTCCGTGCAGCAGCACATGGTCGAGCGCATCTCCCCGTTGCAGAGCGGCCTGGATAAAGATTTGCAGGTTTTCGACAATCTTGGGCTGGCCGCTGAAATCACCCAGCCGATCTGGGCGCAGCGCCTTCTCTACTTGCAACTCCTCCTGAGGGAGGTCCTCCTTGTCCGGTCGAAGATGTTCGTTCATTGAGGGGCTAAGATAAGATGTGTACTCGTGATGAGTCGGAGCAGGCATTTTTACTGGAAAATAACTCTAGACATAACGCACAATTTGTAATTTTCCCTTTCAAAACATACCTGGATTTATGAGACAATTTTTCCCATTTTTACTGTCTTTATTTTTTGTACTTCCGCAGGTCGGAGGCATCTCCCACATCCTGAGTTCGCTCACGCAACACTCAGGCCATGAATATCATAGTGGACTTCATGCTCAAACGCCTTCGCTTCCCGTCGACGAGGCGCGCTACGCCTCTCTCGAGTTTCGCAACATCGGTCCCTTTCGCGGCGGCCGCTCCTGCGCGGTAACCGGTGTACCTGGCAAGCCCAATCTATACTACTTTGGTGCCACTGGTGGCGGCGTTTGGAAAACCACCGATGGCGGACAAAGCTGGGTCAACATCAGCGATGATTACTTCGGCGGATCCATCGGATCTATTGCCGTGAGCGAGCGAGATCCCAACGTAATCTATGTAGGTGGAGGCGAAAAAACGGTGAGAGGTAACGTCTCTTTCGGCTATGGCGTCTGGCGTACCGAAGACGCTGGAAAGACCTGGCAGCAAGCCGGTCTGACCGGTTCTCGCCACATTTCCCGACTTCGGATTCACCCGGATAATCCTCAGCTGGTGTACGCCGCCGTGATGGGTGATCTCTACAAAAGCAGCGAAGAGCGCGGCGTGTATCGCTCTACTGACGGTGGCCGCTCCTGGGAGCGCATCCTCTTCGCCAATGCCGATGCGGGAGCAGTAGACCTCGTCATCGATCCCACCAATCCCAGAATACTATTTGCCTCCACCTGGCGAATTCGTCGTACGCCTTACAGCCTCGAAAGTGGCGGAGAAGGATCGAGCTTGTGGCGCTCTACCGATGGGGGCGACAACTGGGAAGAAATCAAAGAAAAGCCCGGCTTGCCCGCTGGCGACTGGGGCATCAGTGGCGTAGCGGTATCGCCGGTCGATGGAGATCGCATCTACACCATCATTGAAAATGCAAACGGCGGGGTATTTGTCAGTTCCGACGGTGGCGACTCCTGGCGCAAGACCAATTCCAGCCGGGCCCTACGCCAGCGTGCCTGGTACTACACCCGCATCTATGCCGACCCACAAGATATCGATGGGGTATACGTCATGAACGTCAACTATCAGCACTCGACCGATGGTGGCCGCACCTTCGAGAGCCGGCGTGCCCCCCACGGCGATCACCACGATCTCTGGATTGCGCCCGAAGACCCCATGCGCATGATCATAGGCGACGATGGCGGCGCCCAGGTCAGCTTCGACGGCGGGCAAAACTGGAGTACGTACCTCAATCAACCTACCGCCCAGTTTTATCGGGTTACTACCGACAATCATTTCCCATACCGCATCTATGGCGCACAACAAGACAACTCCACGGTCCGCATCCCACACCGCACAGATGGCGGCCTGATCGCCGAATCCGATTGGGAAAGTACGGCTGGTGGCGAGAGTGCCCACCTGGCCATCGACCCCAACGACAACGATATCGTATATGGCGGTAGCTATGGTGGTTATCTGACCCGCTACAATCACCGGACCCAGCAGCGTCAAGCCATCAACGTATGGCCAGACAATCCGATGGGGCATGGAGCAGAAGGTATGAAGTATCGATTCCAGTGGAATTTTCCGGTCTTCTTCTCGCCTCACGATCCGACGACACTCTACGCCGCCAGTAATCACCTGCACCGCAGCTATGATGGTGGTCGCTCCTGGGAAATCATTAGCCCGGATCTAACGACCAACGACACCACCAAGCTCGGACCCAGCGGCGGCCCAATCACCAAAGACAATACCAGTGTAGAGTACTACTGCACCATCTTTGCCGCTACCGAATCCGTAAGAGAAGCAGGTGTGCTTTGGACTGCCAGCGACGACGGTCTGGTGCACATCTCCAGAGACAACGGCGGCAACTGGACCAACGTGACACCTCCTGATGTACCTCAATGGATGATGTGGAATAGCGTTGAAACCGATAGCCGCCGAGATGGATCTTGCTACCTGGCCGGTACGCGCTACAAGCTGGGCGACTATACGCCGTACTTATATCATACTACGGACTATGGACAGACCTGGCGCCGAATCGATAACGGCATAGACCGCGAGCATTTCACCCGCGTCCTCCGCCACGACCCGGACCGTTCCGGACTCCTGTATGCCGGTACCGAATCTGGGTTGTATATGAGTTTCAATGACGGCCGCGACTGGCAGGCACTTCAGCTCAATTTGCCTATGGTGCCCATTACCGACCTGGCCGTAAAGGAAGGGAACCTGGTCGTAGCGACTCAGGGCCGAAGTTTCTGGGTGCTCGATGACCTCAGTGTCCTACACCAACAAACGGCCGACAATGAGTCCAAGAGCTGGGTGCTTTATCAGCCGACCGACGCCTGGCGTATGGGCGGCAGTTCAGCCACCAGCCGTACACGTGGGCAGAATCACCCGGGAGGCCTGAATATTCACTACTACCTGAGCGATGAAGTCGCCAAAGACTCTCTGGAAATCTGTCTGACCATTCTGAGCCCGTCAGGCGACACCGTCCGTTCCTGGTCTACAGAAGCTGGACCAGATGGCGATAAGCTGGAGGTAGAACCCGGTGCCAATCACTTCAACTGGAATCTCCGATATCCATCCGGCGATGATTTTAAAGGCATGGTTTTGTGGTGGGCCGGTATGGCTGGGCCAAGAGCCCTTCCCGGCACCTACGGACTCAGCTTGCGCGTTGGCGAAGAAGAGCAGACAACCGATTTCAGGCTCAAGGCCGATCCCAGAGCGACCTCCTCAGCTGCCGATTTACAGGCGCAGTTCGACTTTATGATGTCTGTACAGGACAAGGTGTCCGAAGCCCATCGGGCCATATCCGATATGCGCGAATTGCGCACCGGTATTCGCCAGGTGCTAGCTGGATTGGAAGACGGTCAGGCCGAGCAGTTGGTCGAGCTGGGTGAGACTATGCTCGACGAGATCGAATCGATCGAGACGACCCTCTATCAAACGCAGAACGAGGCCCGACAAGATCCACTCAACTTCCCCATCCGACTAACCAACAAGTTGGCCCACCTCAATAGCCTGGTCGGTATCGGCAATGATCGACCTACCCAGCAATCATATGGAGTAAGAGACGAGCTGACGGCTCAAATCGATGCCGAGCTGGCTCGATGGGCGGAGGTCGTAAAGACTCATGTTCCGCAGTTCAATCAGCTCTTCCGAGAGAGTGGGGTTGATCGATTGCGCATGGAGTAAAGACCATAAGTTACCGGCCGGGATGCAGGGGCTCGGCCGGTAACTCTACATTCTGACCAAACCACTTCCCCTACTACAACGTTTTCTTTACCTTCGCAGTCCAAAATACCGATAGTGGTGAGCTTCTTTAACATTCAAGCCATCCACTAGCGAGTATACAATCGATATCGAGCTGATTGGCTTTCTCCAACTAACTTAGATGTCGGTATAGTAAACCCAAGCTCTGCTTATGGAAATGGATCGTAACTCGATCATTGGTCTTGTATTGATCGCACTTTTGTTTGTAGCCTGGCAATATACCATTGCCCCTTCTCAGGAAGAGTTGGCTGCCCGCCAACGGATGCAAGATTCGCTGGCGCGGGTCGAACAGGAGGCCTTGAGTCAGCTCGAACTCGAGCAGACTATAGACGAGCTGGCCCAGGATTCGATGGTAGAAGAATCGGATTCCATCAAAAACCTACGGCAAATTGTCAACTACGGTTCTTTCGCCAGTGCCGTTGGTGGTGAAGAAAGCATCTACACCGTAGAAAACAATGTAGTCAAAGTCAACCTATCTAGCCAGGGTGGGCGAGTCGTCAGTGTACAACTGAAGGACTACAAGAAAATGATCGACTACAACGGTACGATCACCGAATCCGAGCTGATCCTGCTAGATGGTGAAGACAACAAGTTTGAGTACGAGCTGCCCGTAGCCAATACACCCAACGGGGTGGTTCGGTCTAGCGAGCTTACCTTCAGTCCGGTCGCTCAAGACGATAAGTCGATAACCCTCAGGGCTACAGCTAGTAATGGAGGCTACTTCGAGCAGAAGTATAGCCTGACAGACAGTAGCTACATCATCGATTACGACCTCTCCTTCTCCAACTTGCAGCAAGTTTTTGCCAACAACGCCAGTAGTATTAAACTGTACTGGGAAGATCATCTGGAGAAGATCGAAAAAAACGCTCAGTACGAAGCCAACTACAGCTCGGTATACTTCAAGCCGGTAGACGACGATCCCGACCACTGCGGCTGTATGAGCGATGATGTCGAAGAGTTGGGCGATCAAAAGATCAAGTGGTTTTCCCACACCCAACAGTTCTTTACCTCGGCCCTCTTCGCCGATGATCGATTTCAGAACGGTCGATTTGAGACGCGGGTATTGACTCCGGAAGAGGAGGATCTTAAAGTACTGGTTTCAAATGTCGGCATTCCCTACGGAAGATCGGCCAATGAGCAGTTTGGCATGAGCTTTTATGTGGGGCCAAACGAGTTTGATCGCATGCGAGCCATAGGCGATGGCTTCACCGATGTGATTCCTTACGGCAGTTCGATTTTCGGAGCTGTTAACCGCTGGATCATCCGGCCGATGTTCAATTTCCTGAACTCCATCATCGGCAAGGCCGGTATTTCCATCCTGGTGCTAACCCTGCTCGTCAAGCTGATGCTGTACCCCCTGACCTACAAGTCGTTGGTCAGCAATATGAAAATGCAGGTATTGAAGCCCGAGATCGAGAAGCTCAAGAAGAAAATGGGCGACGATAAGCAAGCCCTGCAGATGGAGACCATGAAGCTGTATGGCGAGTATGGTGCCAGCCCCTTGGGCGGTTGTTTGCCCATGGTTTTGCAAATGCCCATCTGGATTGCGCTGTATCGATACTTCCCGGCGGCCATCGAATTCCGACAAGAATCCTTCCTTTGGGCGACTGACCTGTCAACCTACGACAGCATTCTGGCTCTGCCCGAGTGGGTACCCTTAATGCAAGGACACCTCAGTTTATTCGCCCTGCTTTGGGCGATTACGACGGTCATCTACGCTTACTACAACAGTAAGCACATGGACTTCAGCGCTCAGCCCATGATGAAGTACCTCCAGTATTTCATGCCCATTATTTTCATCTTCTTCTTCAATAGCTTTGCTGCCGGACTGACTTGCTACCTGCTGTTCAGCAACCTGTTCAATATCGGCCAGACTATAGTCACCAAGAACTACCTGATCGATCAAGACAAGCTATTGACCAAGCTGCAGGCCAATAAGGCGAAGCCCAAGAAAAAGACCGGCTTCAGAGCGCGTTTGGAAGAAGCCATGAAAGAACAAGAGCGCGTTCGTGCACAACAACAAGCCAAGAAAAGTCGCCGTTAAGCCCAGTAGATAAATCACTGTATTTAGCATGACCAAAATAGTCCCTTTCCTGATGCTGGCTCTGCTGGCTACAGCCTGTAAAACCACGGCTGATGCCAATATGGGCGTTACTGTTCCCGAGCCTACAACCAGGGAGCCCAAGATGCGGGTAACCGAAAATGCAGAGCGACCAGAACCTATCAGAAACAGCGAACGCGATCTCAATGAGTTCGCACTGACCGCCGAGACAGCTCCTCGCATCACCGATGAGGAGATGGAGGAAGAGTTCCGCCGTATGGGTCGAACCCAACAAGAGCTGAGGCAGATGGGTATTACGCCCGACATGACACCCGAGCAGCGTGCCGAAGCGGAAGCCCGATTTGAGGAGCAAAAAAAGCCCCTGCCTGCCAACCCCACTGCCGAGCAGGTCATCGCTAAGGCTGATCTGGCAGTTTTGCGCACCACCCCTTGCGAAGAGGGCGATTGCCCGGTATACCAGTTGCGTATTCTCAATGACTATACCCTGCACTACCAGGGCATCGAGAATGTCGATCTGATCGGCCACTACCACGGCCAGCCCACGACTTTCAATCCTATGACTGGTCTGCTGCGCTTGTGGAACCTGCATCGCTACAGCAGAATGGAGGATACCTACCCCAAGGAGCTGAACGACCAGATCCGTGAAGAGTCGGCTACCATCACCGAAATCGAAGCCCTGGGGCGTCGTCACTCGGTGGTCCACTACTTCGATGGGCCCGACGGATTAGAGGAAATTGAAACCTATCTCTTCGATCTGCTGGAAAATGCCGACTGGACGGAGCTTCTGGTAGAAGCAGAGGAATAAGCCTTAATTTAGATCCTGGGTAAGTGCAATATCTACTTGCCCCACACACCCCAAATACCGATTGAGCTATGAGATACCTGCGTGTCGCTACACCACTATTGTTTCTGTTTGTCAATATGTCTCTCACCCTTAGCCAGGGGGCAGAGAGTGATCCCTTTCTTCGATATCCGGCGCTCAGCCCCGATGGAACTCAGCTGGCCTTTGCCTACCAGGGCGACATTTGGGTAGCCGATGCGACAGGCGGCACAGCGCGCCGACTGACCATACACGAAAGCTACGAGTACGGACCACAGTGGAGCCCGGACGGAACCCAGCTGGCCTTCCAGGGCAACAGATACGGCAATGACGACATCTTTGTCATGGCAGCTGATGGCGGTATGCCACAAAGACTCACCTATCATTCGGCAGGTGACGGTGGCGTCCGGTGGGGAGCCAATGGCCAGCTCTACTTCAGTTCCCGCCGAAACTTCGCTCAGGTAGAACGAGAAAGCGAAGTCCAGCAAATCGCAGCCACAGGCGGAACCCCCCAGCGCGCCTTCGATGCGGTAGCCCTCGAGCCAGCCCCATCACCAGACGGCCGTTTTATCGCTTTTGTAAGAGGAACCTGCCGAGTGGCACGGGAAGCTTATCAGGGGCCGGCCAACCGCGATATCTGGATATACGATACACAGGAAGGTACCTATACCCAACTCACCGATTTCGAAGGACAGGATTATCATCCGGAGTGGGGACCCGATAACCAGCTTTACTACCTGAGCGCACAAAATGGTCGCTATAACATCTACAAGCTTCAGCTGGATGCCAGCGGTAAAGCCAGTGGCGCTGCTGTAGCTATGACATCCTATACCGACGACGGCATTCGCCACTTTGATGTCAGCCAGGACGGGGGACTGATCGCCTTCGAGAAAGGCATCGACCTGTACACCATGTCGGCTAGTGGGGGAAGGGCCAGAGAATTGGAAATCAGTGTTGCTGCCGACGATCGCTATGACCCGATCGAGCACAAGACCTATACGGGCGAAGCCAGGAGCTTTGATCTCTCGCCCAATGAGGAGTATATGACGTTTTCTGTAAGAGGAGAGATTTTCGTCAAGCCCAATGACGAAGACAAGAAGCGCAGCGCCCAGCTGACTGACCATCCATTTAATGATGTCAATCCTGTTTTCCTCAATGACTCGACCATCATCTTTGTCTCGGATCGGGAGGGAGATTACAACCTGTACGCCGTTCAGTCATCCGATATGTCGGAGGTTGACTTGTTCAGAACCTTCCGGCTGAAGACGACTCAGCTGACGAGTAATCCGGCAGATGAAGAGGATATTCACCTATCGCCCGATCGCAAGCAGATTGCCTTCAGGCGTGGTCGCGGCGAGCTGATTGTAGCTGACATTGCCGCCGATGGTACCCTCAGCAATGAAAAGCAATTGCTCAACGGCTGGGATAGCCCGAGCGGCATCAGTTGGAGCCCCGATAGCCGTTGGTTGGCCTATGCCTTAGACGACCTGGATTTTAACCAGGAAATCTACATTCACGCAGCAGACAACAGCCAGCCCCCTGTCAACGTAAGTCTACATCCCCGCGGAGATAATAGTCCCGTATGGAGTAGCGACGGTAGCAAATTGGGCTTTTTGTCTACCCGCAACAATGGCGATAGCGATGTGTGGTTTGTGTGGCTAAAGAAGTCCGATTGGGAAAAAACGCAACGCGACTGGGAGGAGGACATCGAGGAAGAGGCGTCTGATGACGATGAGGAGGAGTCGGAAGATGATGGGGTGCCACCCATCCAGATCGACTTCGACGATATTCACGAGCGACTGACTCAGGTCACCCGCCTGGCGGGTAATGAGCGCAACCTCAATGTGTCTAAAGATGGCGAATACTTCTTCTTTACCACCAATGGCGGCGGCCGTGCCGGATCTCCCGGTGATCCCGCTTTGATGAAGGTGAAATGGAATGGAGAAGATATGGAGACGCTCATGGCCAAGGCCCGGGTGGGTGCGCTGCGAATGGATGAAGCTGGTAAGTTTCTGTACGGCATTCAGTTTGGTGGCCGCTTCACCAAGATCAATGCCGACAATGGCAAAGCGGAGTCTCTGGGATTTGAAGCCAAAATGGACATTCACCATCAGGAGGAGCGCCGGCAGGTGTTTCAGGAGGCCTGGCGCCGCTTGCGCGATGGTTTCTACGATCCCAACTTTCACGGTCGCGATTGGGAGTCTCTGAAGGCCCGATACGAGTCGCGTTGTATGAGCGCATCGACCACCCAGGATTTTCGCCTGCTCTTCAATGAAATGCTGGGCCAGCTAGACGCCAGCCACATGGGACTGTACGGTGGTAACCCGGAAGAAACCCAGCGCGAGCAAACGGGCATATTGGGTATTGACATCTTACCCAGAGCGAATGGGGTAGAGGTAACCAAAGTTATTCCCAATACCCCGGCCGACCGCAGCGAGAGCCGATTGCTGGTGGGCGATGTGATCCGTTCGGTCAATGGGGATGCCATCGACGCTGCCACCAACTTCTACAGCCTGTTGATCGGTCAGCCCAACGAGCGCATTTTGCTGGAGATCGACCGCGAGGGTCAGGCAGAAGAAGTGATCATCCGTCCTGCGGCCTCCATTCGCACCGAGTTGTACCGCGAGTGGGTCAAGGAGCGCCAGCGACTGACGGAAGAGTACTCCAATGGCCGCCTGGGCTACATCCACATTCAGGGAATGAACTGGCCGAGCTTCGAGCGCTTTGAGCGCGAGCTGACCGCCTCTGGTCTGGGCAAAGAAGGGATCGTCATCGACGTGCGCTTCAACGGCGGCGGTTGGACCACCGATATGCTGATGGCGGTCCTCAATGTACGCCAGCATGCCTATACCGTACCCCGAGGTGCCGCCAGCAACCTGGAGAATGAGCATACCCGCTTCCGTCAGCACTATCCTTTCGGCGAGCGCCTGCCCCTCAGCAGCTGGACACGTCCGTCTATTGCCCTTTGCAATCAGAACAGCTACAGCAACGCCGAGATCTTTTCCCATGCCTTCAAGACACTGGATATCGGTACCCTGGTCGGTAAGCCCACTTTTGGTGCCGTGATCTCTACCGGGGGTGCCCGCCTGATGGATGGCTCCCTCGTGCGTATGCCTTTCCGCGCCTGGTATGTCAAGGCAACCGGCGAAAACATGGAGCACGGCCCCGCTGTACCCGATATCGATGTCGATAATCTACCCGATAGCAAAGCCAATGGCGAAGACCCTCAGTTGCTCAGAGCCGTTGAGGTATTGTTGAGCGAGATCGAGGAAGGGAGGTAGGGAATTAGAGAGCGGAAATTATTATAAGCAATAATAAAAACAAGCTTGGAATAGCGAACGCCAGTTGCATGGATAGCTTGGAATAACCCACTTCGGGCTTAACTAAAAATATGGTAAGTCCGAAGTTGATGAGTAGTCCTAGAGCCTGGGTGCAGCATCCAAAGGTGATCCATCCTATCCCCATGCTTGGTGCGCCGTAAAATAAGCCAAACAAGCTTATTACACCGGTCAGTAGACAGGCGATGGCGAGGTAGTGGAAGGGGTTGTTTTTCATCGGCTTAGCAAAGGATGTGATTGGAGATTTTGATATCCGTCTTTATAGAGATAGTTGGACCAATACTCTATTTTAATACAAGTGATCAACCAGCAGTTTCCCTGTAAGACAATATAGTAAGTATTAAAATCACATGCAGTGCTATTTGGGTTGCAAAAATTGTATATAGCCTGACTCTTCGAGACGAATTCTGATTAATCCAGTGCTCATGTTTTTTACTTTTGATTCTGCTGCTAATTAAAATCCAGCCGACTACAATTGAAAATAATGAGATCCCAACGAAGG
>JBCBVN010000022.1:0-23213 GCA_039817625.1 Bacteroidota bacterium | reverse complement strand
AAACAGTGGCGACGAAGAAGCGCTCGGTGAAGTAGTGGTCAGCTTTAAAGAACTTGACGAAGAGAAGCGTCAAAATATTCAAAACGCCCGAGAAACCCACCCGATACTGGGGCGCATTGCTGCCATCAATACCTTTTTAAGCTATCAGGGACAAGACGATGGTACCTACGGTAACGAGATCAACTACTACGTCAATACCTTCTTCCAATTTGTCGACCATAACGACGATGGCTACAATACCCTTCCCTGGACATATGAAGGCACTAAAAACTTTGCCACGCCTCTCGTCAAAGTAGTTAGTGGAGATAATCTCTATAATACCCTGGCTGCTACGGTCAGCCGTTGGCCAGAAGGCAGTCAGGCTCAGTTTTACGCTATGGGTGGCGCCTTTGCTGCACTGATGCAGGCCAAAAACAGCATTACCGTTCAGTGGGCAGATATGATGATAGAGCGCTTTGCAGACTCCCAGCCAAGCGCCATCGCACAGCTCAGAAGACAGATGGAAACCGCTACTACCTTTCTACCTGGTTTCGAAGCGCCAGAGTTAGAAGGTCAATCTCCGGAAGGAGAGACCATTAAGCTCAGCGATCTGCGGGGTCAGTACGTCTTACTCGACTTTTGGGCCAGCTGGTGTGGACCATGCCGGCGCGAAAACCCGAATGTTGTGCGGGTATACAATGAATACCACGAGCGGGGCTTTGAGATCCTCGGTGTAAGTCTCGACAACAATGCCGACCGTTGGAAGGCAGCCATCGAGCAGGATGGGCTCAGCTGGCAGCACATGAGCGATCTGGGTGGCTGGCGTTCTGCCCATGCGCGTGCCTATGGTGTAACTTCTATTCCAGAGACCATACTGCTCGACCCAGACGGAAAAATCGTAGCCCGAGGACTGAGAGGTCCTGCGCTTGAGGCCAAATTAGCTGAAGTATTGGGGGCCGGCAGGTAAGCCGATTCCCGTCGTATATTCGCATTCCTTATGACTACAAACCAGATCATGAAGCGGCGCCTGCCGTGGGTTCTTGGCATCATCGGCGTCATGGTTGCCCTTGACCAACTGACCAAAGTTTGGGCCGTAAACAACATGCAGAGACTCATGGATCCCATTGAGTACCTGGGCGGCCTATTCAACCTTAGATACGTCGAAAACCGGGGGGCATTTCTATCCTTGGGCAATGACCTGGCTCCAGGCTTGCGCATGGTGCTGCTCAATGTACTTCCGGCCTTACTCCTGATTGGTATGCTGGCCTATATTTTGCGCAATCGCTCTTTGGATCGCCTGCAGGTAATCGGGCTCAGCTCTATAGTCGGCGGTGGGCTCAGTAATATCGTAGATCGCATTGCGCAGGGGTATGTGGTCGATTTTATGCACATGAAAGGCTTTGGTCTGCAAACCGGCATATTCAATGTGGCCGACCTGGCTATTGTCTTTGGCATGATCCTTATTTTGCCTTCTATGATCAAAGGAGAAAAGAAAGCGGAAACAAAACCAGAAGAAGCCGTTCAGGAGCAAGTAGACAAGCCTGAAGTGGCCAGTGACTCTTAAGGTGCAGCTGTGTGTTTTTATTCGTACTTCCGCAGGTCAAACCTTTCCTCGAAAGGTTTGATCCTCGTGCGACTGCTGGTAGCAGGAGTAACGGGACCGAAACTTTCCTCGAAAGGTTTGATCCTCGTGCGACTGCTAGTAGCAGGAGTAACGGGACCGAAACTTTCCTCGAAAGGTTTGATCCTCGTGCAACTGCTAGTAGCAGGAGTAACGGGACCGAAACTTTCCACGCATGCTTGGGGACGCTCGCGTATGCTACCAAAGAAGATATTGGGTTGGGTTGGATTCCGGTTTACGAATAATATGGTCGGTCTTCTCCATTGCGGCCTGATGCTGTTATTATCTGGCTTATTTCCAGCTGCGATTATTGCTCAGACTACAGAGACTATCTTAACTGTTACTGATGCAGAAAGTGGAGACCCCCTCCCCTATGCCACCGTATTCTCCCTGCCAGACAAATTGATACAGACACTTACCGACGTAGGTGGGCAAGTGGAGCTTCCAAGGGAAGCCATAGAAGAGTCCTCATTAGTTATTTCCTACACGGGCTACAAAACTGACACCATCAGTTTGAGTCAGCATTTGCCTACGACCAACATCCGTGCCAAGCTCTCCATTGACGAAAATATGGTGTTCTGCTACAATTCGGTAGAGGTTGTAGGGCGCCGGGGTATATCCATCAATAAAGCAGCAGGCCAGGTCCAACTCATTCGCTCCTCCCATATTCAGTCTAGCCTCAGTGGCAGCTCAGCCGATGTGCTCGAAAACGTTGGAGGCTTGTATATACAGAGATCGCAGCAAGGTGGTGGATCTCCCATACTACGCGGCTTTGAAGCCAATCGGGTGTTGTTGGTGGTCGATGGGCTGCGACTCAACAATGCCATATTCAGAGGCGGACATTTACAGAATGCCATCACGGTAGATCCCAACGCCCTCGAGAGAATAGAAGTACTCAGCGGACCGGGCTCTCTGGAATTTGGTAGTGATGCTGTTGGAGGTGTCGTTCATTTCAGAACACGCCAGCCTAGATTCAGCGATGAATTTGGTTTGCGAAATGTATCTGTCTCCACTCAATATGGTACAGCTGCCCGGCATCGGCAAGTCCAGGTATCGGCTGAGTTAAGCAGTCGAAAATGGGCGAGTTTAACCGTAGCCTCGGCCAACAGCTTTGGCGACCTCAGAGCGGGCGATAATAGACCAAAGGCCTTCTCGCAGTTCGGCCGCCGAGATGAGTATGTGCTGCCATCACCAATCGGTCAGGACAGCCTGGTACAGAATGAAAACCCCAATAGGCAGATCTTTAGTGGTTATGACCAATTTGACCTGCTGCACAAGCAAATTCTTCAGTTGGACAACAACTGGCGTGCCCAGCTCAATATTCAGTTTTCTACCAGCAGCGACATTCCCCGATATGATCAGCTGACCCAGCGCCAGGATGGTCAACTTCGCTGGGCAGAGTGGTACTACGGTCCACAGACCCGGCTACTAACAGCACTTCGATTCGAGCATCAGAACAGTACTGCACTTTACGATTATCTCAGCTTGATCATCGGGAGGCAGTTTGTAGCTGAAGATCGCATTCAGCGCCGCTTGAATGATCCCTTTCGAGAAATCTCTGAGGTAGATGTTGAGCAATGGACGGCTCAGCTCGATTTAGACAAACAATTGGCTACAGGCCGGCTTGGGTACGGTGTTGATGGGCGCACAGACCAAGTCAATTCATCAGCCAGCATAGATGATCTTTCCAATGAGAACCCGGCCATTCCAGGTGGCCCGAGCAGATACCCGAGTGGCGGTAGCCGGTTGAGCAGTATTGGAGCATACATAGATTACAGCAATGGCCATGGTGAGTGGTGGTATAGCGCAGGTCTAAGAGCTAATACACAATGGCTAAATGCACGTTTTGGCACAGATGACCCCATAGCCTGGCCACAAGCATATATCGATGGCATCAGCAACGAACAGACATCCGTAGTCGCCACAGCGAGTTTGCAACGCTACCTTAGAAATAGTCGACTTCGGCTATTATTCGCTCAGGCCTTCCGAGCACCCAACATAGACGATTTTGCCAAATTCAGAGAGCGAAACGGCTTTATTCAGGTACCCAATCCCGATCTAAAACCAGAACGTGCGAATACGATAGAATTGGGGTGGAACCTACCGCTCTCCTCATCCTCTTCCAGCAGGGCACGAGGCTTGACCATAGACTTTGCAGCTTACTATACCTTTTTACAAAGTGCCATCATCCGTACAAACTTCAGGCTCCCTAACGGAGATGATTTTTTCATCAACCGTGGTGATACACTTTTCGCCCAGGCCAATGTCAATGCCGAGCGAGCGCGCATATTAGGCCTGGATCTGAATGTGCAGTATCAGCTGGGACACGATTGGCAATTGAGCGCTGAAGGCCATTGGATACGCGGCCGGCGACAGCAGCGGGCACCCGATGGCAATCTGCTCTGGTTGGCTCAAGATCACATACCGCCTGCCTATGGGCGAGCTGGGCTACGATATCAAAAAGACAGTTGGCAAGCGGAGCTGCAGATGCGATTCCAATTTCAAAAGCCTGTAGAAACCTATGCGGTTGCTGAAATTGGAATAAGTCAGGATGGATATACCTTCGATCGAACCGGTACAAGCGACAATCTGGAGCTCACCCCAATTGATCCAGCTACCGGGGAGTTTACGGGCGTATACGGCTGGTGGACACTTGGGCTAAACGCACAGAAAGAGCTGGGCCAACACTGGATACTTCGTATAGCCATAGACAACATATTCGATCAGCACTTCCGCACTTTCGGAAGTGGTATCAGCGCAGCAGGTAGGGACCTGAGGGTGGGGTTGGCCTGGCGGATGGAATAGATCTATTGGTCATAATTCCCCATTGAAGCCAGCATTCATGCAAAACACCCATGCTACTTCGTTCTCTTTTTTACATCTAACTTTCGGGCATGAAACTTTTAGCATCGTCGGCCTGGCGCTGGTACCTGGCCATTGCTGGCTTAATCATCGTGGCCATTACGATTTACTACACCCAGTATTTGGCAGATAGACTAGCCAGGATCGAGGAAAATTATACCAAGATCTATGCCATGGCCTCCCAGACGCTAAATGAACCGAAAGACGAATACGAAGAACAATGCGACACCGGTTTTGAGGCTTTTATAGTGCAAAACAACACGACGGTTCCAGGCATCATGGTCGACCCCAGCAATAAGATCGTCTTTGCCGTTAACATGGGCGAGGACACAACTATAGCTTTTGAGGATGCCCCGCCCATGGATACGGCCTACCTCGAAAAAACACTGGAGAAATGGATAGAGAGTGGAGCAGAGCCCATTCCCTCTGGGTATGGCACCCTTATTTATCTAGGTCGCAGTGAAGTCCTCGCTCAGCTGAGGTATTTTCCAGTGTGGCAGATTCTTTTGATCGGGACATTCATTCTACTTGGATACTTGGGGATCAATGCGGCTCGCCGGGCAGAGCAGAACAGGGTCTGGGTGGGGCTGGCTAAGGAGACAGCTCACCAGCTGGGCACCCCGATCAGTGCCATTATCGGCTGGCTCGAGCACCTGAAGATGAACTATGAAGGTCAGGAAGATATCGAAATGGTCACCGAAGAGATGGGCAAAGATGTGCACCGCCTGGAAATGGTGGCCAATCGCTTTAGCAAAATAGGTGCTGATCCAGACCTTAAGGCTGTGAATATTTACGAGCAATTGTATACCAATTACGAGTATATGGCTATACGAGCGCCTAGAAAAGTATCGCTCCACTTCCCAGACCCTAAAGAGCTGCCAGCGGTGGAAGTACAACTCAATCCCCTACTCTTCGACTGGGTTATTGAAAACCTGCTGCGTAATGCCATTGACGCCTTGGAAGGTAAGGGCGAAATAACGGCGGAGGTCCAACTTCAGCCTAGTCAAGTTATTATTCAACTAAGCGATACCGGTAAAGGCATTCCTGCCGGTAAGCAAAAGGCGGTATTTGAGCCAGGCTACACGACCAAACAACGCGGCTGGGGCCTGGGGCTCAGTCTCGCTAAGCGTATTATTGAACAATACCACAAAGGGAAGATTTATGTAGCTAAGTCTGAGGTGGGCGTAGGAACCACCTTTGCCATTGAATTAAACAGAGTGAGTTGACGACTGGCGAGACCCGAGCTCAGCTCCATCGGATAGTACCTGATGAAAAACGTACGCTTCACATATGCCGTATTAGCGGTCTTCATACTCACAGCTTGTGGATTTGAAGACGATGATACCAGACCAGAGATCAACCCAAATCCTAATCCACCAGAGATGAATAATCCACCCATTCGATTCTTGGCCCTTGGAGATAGCTATACCATTGGCGAAGCCGTAGACGAAGACCAACGCTGGCCCAATCAGCTCGCAGCCAGGCTGGCTGAGTTTGACCAGCCTGTTTCGGAAGTAACTTTTGTGGCGAGAACGGGCTGGACAACGACTGAGCTAGATGAAGCCATAGCCGAAACTGAGCTAAGTCCACCCTACGATCTGGTATCTCTGCTCATTGGCGTCAATGATCAATTTCGCGGGTTTGACGTGGCTGCTTATCGGCCGAGACTTGAGACTTTACTCAACCAGGCCATCGCTTTTGCCAATGGAGATGCGAGTAGAGTATTCCTGGTGAGTATACCCGATTACGCCTATACGCCATTTGGTGGCGGTAGCATGAGCATCTCACAAGGTATAGATGCCTACAATGCCGTGAAGGCACAAACGGCTAACGACTATGGAGTCAGCTACATCAACATAACGCCGATTTCAAGACGAGGTATAGAACTACCCAATCTGGTGGCTGGGGACGGGCTACACCCCAGTGGAGAACAATACCGGAGATGGGTTGAAGAAGAAATATTGCGGGTAGTACGAGAGTTGATACGAACCTGATGCCGAGTTGGAGCTATTAAACTTACAACGCTAAGCGCATTTGTCTGCCAGACTCTCTAAGCTCTATTTTGGGCAGCGTTTTTTGAATCCTGCGCGCAATTTTGACTAATTTTCTGAAATGAATTGTAGACTTAACCCCACACTATTTTTATTCCCGGCTTTACTCTTGGTTTCTAGCTTACTGACTACCTGCGGAAGTCCTAAAGAAGAAAACGAAAATCGCATATCGGGCGCCTTTGAGGCCCTCAACTGGTTGGCTGAAGCACGCCAATATCCCAGTGATAAGTTGGCTGATGCGAGCTACTACGAAGGCTGGGAAGCGGCGCAACTCATGTTTGCCGAAGAGCAGGCCAAACCCGCCACCGAACCCTGGGCTTCCATAGGGCCGCACAACCGAGCAGGTCGTATGCTGGCCATAGACTTTAATCCACAAAATCCCAATACCATCTGGGCGGGTTCTGCCAGCGGCGGACTCTGGCGCAGCTACAATGCCGGTGCCGGACTCAACGCCTGGGAGCGAATAGAAACGGGTTTTCCAGCGCTTGGTGTGAGTTGTATCGACCATGCCCCCAATGATTCTATGACCATCTACATAGGTACCGGAGAGGTATACAATGGAAATGGAGTAGGTACCGGTGCAGCCTATAGATCAACGAGAGGTACTTACGGAATCGGTATTTTAAAATCTACTGATGGTGGAGAAACCTGGGCGCCTAGCCTGGACTGGACTCTGGATCAAAATCGAGGAGTCTGGTCTGTAGAAGTAGATCCGACCAACGCCAATATCGTGATGGCTGCCACTACAGAAGGCGTCTACAGATCGACAAATGCCGGTCAGACCTGGCAGCGGACACTCGAAGCGCCTATGGTGATGGATTTAATCATCAATCCAGACGACCCTGATCTGATGCTGGCGGGTTGCGGCAATTTCCTGTCGGAAGAAAGAGGAATCTATCGCAGCTCAGACGGTGGTGTAAGCTGGGTTCAGATAACCGACACAGATATACCTGTCGATTTTGCGGGGAAGATCCAATTGGCTTTTGCTCCTTCTGATCCAGATATCGTCTATGCAAGTATCGGCAATGGGTTTTCCTTTTCAGACGGGGCGACCTGGTTGCTCCGATCATCTAACTTCGGTAGTAGTTGGGATTTGCAGACTAATATCGATTACAGCCGCTGGCAAGGCTGGTTCTCACATGATGTGGCTGTCAGTTCAACAGATCCAGATTTCATCATTTGCATAGGTATTGAGATCTGGAGGTCTTATGATGGTGGACAAACCCTGGATAGAGTGTCTTTTGGAGGGACTGGCTTTCAAAACCCGGATATCGGTGGCCCCGATGGAGACCCACAATACGTGCACTCTGATGCTCATGATGTCATTTTTCATCCTGAGAATGGCAATCGCCTATTCATCGCATCCGATGGCGGTATTACCGAGTCTATAGATGGAGGCACAAGCTTCATTGGCAGAAATGCCAAATTGCAGACGGCTCAGTTCTACAATGGGTTTTCCAATTCGTATCAGGATTCTACCCTAGCGCTTGGTGGTCTTCAAGACAACAACACCATTATTTGGCAGGGAGATAAGCGCTGGGCAACAGCTGTTGGTGGAGATGGCTCGTGGTCGGGGATCAATATAGAAAATGATCAAATCCTGTACGGCTCTTCACAGAATCTCCGCATTGCAAGAAGTGATAATGGAGGATTAGATTTCTTTTCCATATTCCAGCCGGAAGGCGAAACGACCACCTTTATTGCGCCATATGTCGTGGCTCAAAGCGATCCTGATATTATGTATGCAGGCGCTCAACGCGTGTACAGATCAGAAGATGGTGGATTCAACTGGTCACTGCCTAATGAGGAGTTTCTGGACGGAAACCCGATCCTGAGCATGGCAGTAGCTGCCTCTGATGAGGATGTAGTCTATGCTGCTACGGCTCCTTTGGTACAAGACCCCGGAGCATTTGTGACGCAAAATGGTGGGCAAGACTGGACCAACATCACCTCAGGTCTTCCAAATCGGTTTCCCAATGATTTGACGGTAGATCCCAATGATCCGGCTACAGCTTACGTCGTCTTTTCAGGCTTCGGCACGGGCCATATTTTTAAAACGGTCAACTACGGCCAGGACTGGACAGACATTTCTCAAGACCTTCCAGATGTGCCTACCAATGCAGTCGTTGTCGACCCATTTGATAGCGACCATATTTACGTAGGCAATGACATTGGCGTTTTTGCCTCTACCAATGGCGGAGATAGTTGGTCGGCCTACCAGGATGGGCTTCCAGAAGCGCTGTTGGTTTTTGATTTGAGTATTTCTCCGGTCAATCGCAAGCTAAGGCTCGCTTCTCATGGCAACGGTGCTTTCGAGCGGGATTTACTCTTTGAAAACCCATCGAGCAGTAACGAGATAGCCAATGCAGACCGGATCGGATTGGAGCTGTTTCCCAATCCGGCTAATGAGCAGTTAAGGATCAGACTAGCGGACAATAGGTTGCCGGTGCGCACGCTCAGTATATACGATGCCGCTGGGCGCCAGGTTTGGACTTCGATGGCGTCAGAAACTCTACTGGCAGAGCAGCAAACGATCAATGTCTCTGACTGGCCTGCAGGCACCTACTATCTGCGAGCCAATCTGGGCAATGAGTTGGCGACACGCAGCTTTCTGGTGCGATAGGTGCTTTTTTTAGACTGCCCTCCCTGCTGGCGCAAGGCAGGCAGGCGCAGGTCGGGGTCGGGGGCGGAGCATATTGAGGGACTGTATGGACTTTCCTTACTGTAAGGAAGCTCATCAAATCATAAACCAGCCTGTAAAAACCCAGGACCAATCAAACAATTTATCCATTGCCCTCTTCTAATTAGATATGAGTAAAATCGAGGATCAGCCAGTGCTGGCACACGATAAGGTTAAGGGCCTGCTAGAGTACCTAGGCAAAGGCCTTTACGAGAGAGAAGAAGCGGTGAGGCTGGCCCTGCTCAGTGCCATTGCCGGTGAGAGTATTTTTCTGCTTGGCCCTCCTGGAGTGGGTAAAAGCTTAATTGCCCGAAGGCTAAAGCACGCCTTTGCCGATGGCCGCTCCTTTGAGTACCTGATGAGCAAATTCAGCACCCCTGATGAGGTATTCGGGCCCATCTCCATCAAGAAGCTCAAAGAAGAAGACAAATACGAAAGACTCACCGAGCGCTACCTACCCGGTGCCAACATCGTTTTCCTTGATGAAATATGGAAAGCAGGTCCAGCTATTCAAAATGCCCTGCTGACCGTCCTCAATGAAAAAATCTATCGCAATGGCGATGAAGATATCGATGTAGACATCCGAGGAATCATCACTGCTTCCAATGAGCTGCCGGCACGCAACGCCAGCTTAGCTCCTATCTGGGACCGCTTTCTACTCCGACTCGAGCTGGGTAACATCAAGAAGTTCAGCAACTTCCTGACCATGATCGTCGACACCAAAGACGTTTATGAAGATGATGTCCCAGCCAACTACAAGCTAAACTCAGACGAACTTGACCGCTGGAGCGAATTGATCGATCAAATAGAAGTAGGGCCGGAAGTACTCAATACGGTGCAGCTGATGAAAATCAAACTCCAGGAGCACAACACCCGACTGGCGGGATCGGGCCATCCGGTTGTGGTCCACGATCGGCGATGGAAAAAGATGATGCGACTCATGCGTACTTCCGCCTTTCTGAATGGCCGACCCAAGGTAGACCTGATGGATTGTTTCCTGATGCGCCACTGTTTGTGGAGTAGCCCGGACCAGCAGCAGATCATTCAGGATGCCCTGACCGATGCCATTGCCAAGCACGGATATACCATGGCTGTCAATTTGGTCTCTATCAAAAAGGAGGTCAAAGAATTTCAGGAAGAAGTCGAAAAAGAGACTCAAATACCACATACTGTTCCGGTAGAGCAGCTTATGCCCGTAGATGATGAGTATTTCAGACTGGTTAAGCGAGACAGCAAGTTTCAAGGTGTATTGGTAAAGATTCAGCATTACCGATCGCTGGCTATCGGCGAACCACAAGTGACCAACTTCTATGACGAAGACAAAAACCTGGTCAATAGAGTGCGCGCAGCCAAGGGTAAAACTGAAAACACAATAGAAGTCTTACACGACTCTGCTAAAGCAATCTACACCCTGGAAACCAGGCTGCAAGACCATACGGAGATCATCAGTAAAAAACCCCACAAACTGGTGCAACAGTTTTGGGATGATCGCTATGCGCGCCTCGACAGCTTCATCGATCAGCAGCTGGAGAACATGAGAGACAACCGGCCGGCCGAGATTGAGCAGTTGGATCAAAATCTCTTTGTCAGTGCCGATTTTACAGAGGTAGTGACCAAAAATTTTGAAGAGGTTCGCACCCAACTCGAGCAGCTGAAGCTCAATTTGGAAAAGTTGCAATTTGCATACACCAATTTGTAGGCGTGCGAGATCTGGAGAAAGAACTGGAACAAGAATATGAGCGCTTCATCGAGTTCGGTGGTTTGCTCGACAAGCGTATGCGTACCTATCTGGTGCAGTATCTGCGCAATAAGTTTCAGCCAGACCGCTACCTGATTCCAGAACTACAAGAACAGTACTACGAGTACTTCCGAGAGGCATTGGACCAGATATTTCTCATTGACGGCTTGCTCAAGCTAACGGCTTACAACCAAAAACTGAAGAAGCAAGTCATACAAGACGTGCTTTATTGGCTGCGCAAAGCCCACAAAAAAGCGACAACCAGAAATCCTTATCAAGATGAGCAGGATAGGCTGGAAGGCTGGGCGGTTACTCCGCTACATGTCTTTATCAAGCGCTGGTCGGCTCTACCCAATTACCTAGCTACCGTTTATGAGCGTACCAACCTGGACTATCGGTTTTTTCAAGACAAGTTCAACAAGCTGATTCGAGCTAGTGAGCTAGATCAGATTCCCGAGCAGGATCAACTGCAAATAGAGCGACTCTTCAAGGATGTCCTCGCCCAGTGGGATGCCTTACTCTATGCTAAAATCCTGGCTTTCAAATTGGAGAAATTTGAAGAAGAACAGGAAGGCTTTTTGGAGTTTATGAGCAAGAAGGTCAGCGAGTACAACAAGATTCGTGACTTTTTAAACCCATTTACCGACTACCTGGGCTGGGACCTTTCGCGCAAACTCTGGCAAGAGACCTCCTTCGATGTATTGTATCACTATGACGACTTGCTCCAGAACGAGCAATCTGTCAAAGAGCTCGCCGACCTCCTGGGCAATATGCGCGAAGCCGAAATCGAGATTGAAGAAGAGACTTTTGAAAAGACCATCATTCGGCAAGAGTGGGTGACCGATGAATTCAGTAAGTCAGAGATCGCCGGTGTCATTGAAAGTGATGACCTGACCCAAATGCTGAGTTCAGAGGCCGGACTCCTGAGTGACGGGCAAACTGAGCTGCTTTTTCTCAAAAAGTATGCCGACAAAAAGCTGATGACCTTCAAGTACGAAGACAAAAAGCTCGTGAGTAGCGAAGATCACTATACAGAAATCAATCAGCGAGTCAACGAGAAAGAGAAAGGCCCTTTCATCATCTGTGTAGACACCAGTCAGAGCATGGAAGGCCGACCCGAAGAAATAGCAAAAGTGCTTACGCTCGGCATTCTGAAAATGGCCATGAACCAGGGGCGGAAAGCATTTCTGATCAACTTCAGCAGCGGAATCCAGACGCTTGACCTTCATGATATTGCAGGTAGCATAGACCAGATTGCCTACTTCTTGCGCATGTCATTTCACGGCGGTACGGATGCTACCCTCGCCTTGTACGAGGCCGTGCGCCAGCTGGGTACTCACGAATATGAAGACGCTGATGTATTGATGGTATCTGACTTTATCATGTCTCGTATGGACGAGGATGTGCTCACCCAGCTGCGCTATCACCAGCAGAATAAGAATACGCAGTTTCACTGCCTTACCCTGGGTAAAGACGCCAATGAAAATGTGCTTTCCGTATTCGATACCAACTGGTTGTACGATCCCAGGGAAAGAGGCGTCATCAAAGCGCTGACACAGGGGATGGAAACCATTAAAGAGCGCTACTGATAAAATAGCTTCCTATGTCAAAGCCCAGCATTATTGCTCTGGACGCAGACGATACCCTTTGGGTAAACGAACCCTTTTTCAGAGAAACAGAAGATAAGTTTTGCGGCCTGCTTGAAGATTTTATGCCGCATCATAGCATCTCTCAAGAGCTTTATAAGATCGAGATGCAGAATATGGAGCTTTACGGTTACGGCATAAAAGCATTTATGCTAAGCATGGTAGAAACGGTGTATAAAGTAACTGACCATAAGGCCAGCCTGGACCTGGTCAGTCGGGTCATAGAACTCGGTAAAGACATGCTCGCCAAACCCGTCGAACTACTACCCGGTGTAGAAAAAGTTCTCAAGCAATTACAAGGCAAGTACCGCCTTGTGTTGGCGACCAAAGGCGATCTTCTGGATCAAGAGCGGAAACTCATCAAGTCAGGTCTGGCTAAATACTTCCACCATATCGAAGTGATGAGCAACAAGAAGCAGGAAGATTACCTGCGTTTGTTTGGCCGCCTCGATTGTAGGGCCGATCAGTTTTTGATGGTGGGCAACTCCATCAAATCTGATGTACTCCCCGTACTGGAGCTTGGCGGCCAGGCTGTTCACATTCCATTTCACACGACCTGGGTGCATGAAGAAGTGAAAAAGCCCATTCAACGCTCAGATTATGTGCGCCTGAGTGCTATATCTGAACTGATTGATCATCTGGATAAGATCCAATAAAAAAGCCGGAAAACCCATCTGGCTTTCCGGCTTTTTCAATTGAGTTTAAATCGTACTATCCACCAAGAAGGGAGATGTACAAATCAGCCTGCTGAGCTTCTGTGCTTTGCCCATATTCCGCTTTAAGGGTACGGAAAGCTTCCAGTGCCTCGTCGTTGCGACCTTGATTGCGGAGCAGCAGCGCTAGCTTATTTTGGTAGTATGCCGCCAGTGTCCAGTTTTCATCGGCAGCATCGATGGCATCCTCGTAGTAGCCAAGAGCGTCGCTGTAGTCACCCAGCTCACCAGAGGCATCGCCCATTACGCCATACTTCATCGTTTGAAAAGTAGGTGTATTGGCACTGAAGGACTTCATGTAGTCCAGGGCCGCTTCGTATTCACCCAAATTCAGGTAGCTAACTGCCGCATAGTAGTTGGCCAGATTGCCCGCGGAAGTAGAACCGTAATCGTCGATGATATCCAGGAAGCCAAGCTGGCCATTTCCGGGGTTGGACAGGGCAGCCTGAAAGCTATCCTGCTCAAACATGATCTGAGCCTGCATGATCTCTTCAGCGGCAGTTACTTCACGGGGACCCTGATAAAGTGTCTTGAACAGCGCATAACCAATAACTACTGCAGCCAGACCAAAGGCTATGCCCAGAATGAGGTTGCGGTTGCGGTCTACAAATCCTTGAGCTTGGTCGCGTACTTCTACGAGATCGACTAGTGTTTCGTCGCCAGTTTCTACGTTGGCTCCTTGGCCACGGCGTCTAGAATTGCCCGTTGGGGTACGCCCGATATTGTTCTTCGGCATGGTTATTCATTGATAGTTGTCCAAAACTCGATACAAGTATTGGACACACACTTCTAAAAAGCGAGCGCAAAGATACCAATTAATAAGATATACAGTACCGTTTTTCGTACTGAAAACTATCTGGCCCTATGTTAGGAATGGATAGTCTTCTTGCAGATAGTTGTCGGTATACAACTCTGAAGGATCGGGCCAGGGGCTTTCTTCGGCAAATTTGTAAGCCTCGTTGATCTCTGCCTTGATCTTGTCTTTGATCGCTTTGATCTCTTCTTCGGTAGCCAGACCGTTTTCCAATATGGTCGCCTCTGTCGTTTTGACCGGATCGCGCTCCATAAAGGCTTTTACCTCTTCTTTTTCGCGATACTTGGCCGGGTCAGACACCGAGTGCCCCTTGTAGCGGTAAGTCTCAATGTTGAGATAGTAAGGCCCTTTGCCCGAGCGGATGTGGGCCACTGCGCGCTTTACCGCTTCGTAGACGGCCTCTACACTCATGCCATCTACCGTCTCGGAGGGCATATCGTAGCTGAGCCCCAGCTTAGACATATCGGTTACGTTGCTGGTGCGCTCTATCGAAGTACCCATGGCATACCCATTGTTCTCCAGCACATAAAGTACCGGAAGGTTCCAGGTCATCGCCATGTTCCAGCTCTCGTGCAAAGCTCCCTGGCGAGCGGCACCGTCGCCGAACATAGTCACGCAGAGATGCTCAGAACCGCGATATTTTTCAGCGAAAGCAATACCGGTACCGATGGGAATTTGAGCACCTACAATACCGTTTCCTCCAAAATAGCGATTCTCCTTGCTGAAGAAGTGCATAGAACCACCTTTGCCCTTGACGACTCCGGTAGCCTTTCCGAACAACTCCGCCATCGCAGACTTGGTCGGCACACCGCGGCCAATTGCTGTACCGTGCTGGCGATAAGCGGTGACGATGGCATCATCTTTGGTAATCGCAGCTTCCATACCGGCAGTGATGGCCTCTTGCCCAATGTAGACGTGACAGAACCCGCGAATCTTCTGCTGACCATAGGCCATGAGTGCGCGCTCTTCAAAACGGCGTATGCGCAGCATGGTCTCATACCAGCTCAGATACTGTTCCTTGCCATAATCCTGAGGCTTCATAGACTTCTTGCGGCTTTTAGCCCGTCCATTACTTCCATTTGATTTGGCTTTCGCGGCAGCGCCATTGCGCTTGGCAGCTGGCTTTTTAGATGTGGTACTCATGCTAGATGGCAGATTTTGCTACTGGTTCTTGTAACCGGACTCCAAAGGTAGGGCAGCAGCGGCATTTATCCAGACATATCAACAGACAAAGACCGGCATAACGCTATGTTTCCGTCCAGTATTAACAATAACTGTATACAATGGGCATCGGTTGTCAACCTATGGCTTAGTTGTCCGTTTATCGATTAGTAAGCATGTGTTAAATTAAAAGTATCTACATTCGCAGCCCGCGAACAAACGAGTGCATTATGGACTATCGACCTGCGGAAGTCTCAAAATCTTCAACTGCTCATACCGATGCAGCAGACGAGGTACAAAGTTCAACCAATGAGCCCAAGTCTGAGCACACTCAGCAGGCGGCTAAATCTTCATCAACCGGAATGGTAACTGTACATTTCAAGTTTGAGGACCCCAGTTTAGAACCGAAGACCGTGGAGGTCATGCCGGGCTTGCAGATCGTGGAAGTAACGGAAGAAGCGGGTATACACCTCAACCACAATTGTGGCGAAGTTTGCGCTTGTAGTACCTGCCATGTGTATATCGAATCTGGCGAGGAGTTTTTGCCCGAAATTACTGATCGGGAGGAAGACTTCATAGATCGGGCCATCAACCCGCGCATCGAAAGTCGCCTCGCTTGCCAATGTATGATAGAGGATGAAAATGCAGTGCTGGAAGTGACGATTCCGGATCAAAGGAAGATCATAGGTCACGAGCATTAAAGTCTGTTAGCAACTAAAATCTCCGAGCTCAAGTTTATGCACAATATCAGGCCCTTGTTTTTGAACTAAAATTTGTGACATAGTCTTTTAGTCTGTTAGAGACACAGAACATAAAGCCCTAAACAAAGCTTCGCTTAAAATACTAAAATACTAAAAGACTAAAACTTGAGCAACTTCGACGATTTCGATAATTTCCCCATCAACTGGCCCGACCACGAGGATATAGCCATGAAGCTGTACGACCGTTTTGGCGCTGAGTTTAATGAAGGGAAGATCTATCGCATACGCTTTACGGACTTACTGGAGTGGATTTTGGAGATACCCAATTTCGAAGGGAAGCGTGAAGGCTCTTCCGAAGAACATTTAGAGCAAATTCAGGCCAAGTGGGTCTACGAATGGCGCGATAACCAATGAACGAGCTCGAATCTTTCGGCGAAGTCGACACCTTGATTTTTGATGTGGATGGCGTGCTCACAGACGGCACCCTACTCGTAACTGAAGCAGGAGAACTGCTGAGGAAGATGAGCGTACGCGATGGGTATGCGCTGAAGCATGCCCACCGAGCGGGTTACAGAGTGGCCATAATCACCGGTGGAAAGAGTGAGGGAGTAGTTAAGCGGCTCAAAAATCTGGGAATAACAGATGTATTTTATGGCATACAGGATAAACTGGCCATCTATGAAGAGTATCTGCGCATCAATGGCATAGATTCTATGGGTGAAGGCCGCATCCTCTACATGGGCGACGATATGCCCGATCTGACGGTCATGCGCCGGGTTGGACTACCGTGTTGTCCGCACGATGCCGCCCCTGAAATTGTTGGATTGAGCAAATACGTCAGCAAGTTTACCGGTGGTGCCGGTTGCGCCCGCGATGTGATCGAAAAAGTGATGAAGGTGCAGGGGAAGTGGGGGTGAGCATACGTCCCAAATTTTCCATTCCATAGCTTTAACGGTAATTTCACTTTCTAGTCAGGAAACCTTTTAGCCTTCTTTGCATCAGTAAAGAAGCCAATATGGATATTCAACCCGACTGCGTATCCTGACTATTCGATTAAAAGACTTCTCACATGCTTTCCTCAAAATTCTGCGGCCTATTTATATCTCTCTGGATCGTCACTGGTATTACTCAAGCTCAGATAGATGTCGATTTTACGCCTATACCCCCGAGCTATGATATAAATAGCCCCAATCCGCTATATGCGTTAGATATCAACTACGACGATATTGACTTAAATCGACAAGCTTTCCACATTTTCCTGCCAGATACTACCGGTACCTACCCACTGGTCGTTTTTATTCATGGTGGTGGCTTCACCGGAGGTTCCAGAGATGTTGTTCTACAGGATCCAAAGCGAATAGCAGACATTAAATATTTTCTGGAGCGAGGCGTAGCTTTCGCAAGTGTTGGCTATCGAGTTCTTCCCACTGTGGGTGCAGATGAGGACGGTGTCATCAAGTGTCTGAATGATTCAAAGCGTGCACTACAATTCATTCGCCATTTTTCTAACGACCTCCACATTATTCCTGAAAGATTAGCTATGATTGGCACATCTGCAGGTTCAGGCACGGGCTTGTGGTTGGCCACACACCCAGATATGGCAGAACCTGATTCTCCAGACCCAGTTTTGCGCGCCTCAACTCGGGTTTGTGCCGCTGCTCCAACAGGTGGTCAGGCCACTTACGATATCTATAAATGGGAAACGGAGGTCTTCGCGAATTTTGATGGGCAAGGATCCAATTTCACTCTGGATAGCATGGAAGCAATCCTAGGCTTTGAACGGCTATCAAATTTTTACGGTGGATTAGACTCTATCTATCAAATTGTACATGATCCCTTCCTTATTCAGTATCGCCAGGATGTTGACATGCTATTCCACATGTCCGATGATGATCCACCTCTATATATCGTAAACGCATCTAATGCCATTCATCCTAGCCAAGACCTATTTCATCACTCTTTTCACGGTCGTGAGATTTATAATCAGGCTTTAGCCGCCGGTATCGAAGAGGTCGTTGCAGAAATCCAGGCCCTGGATATCAATACTACACAAGGAGAGAGTCGTAATGAATTCATATTAAGGCAATTGAGTAACTGCTCTCTGTCTACTAGCGCAGAGATCGTAAATACGGTAGATGAAAACGAGCTCATCGTATTCCCCAATCCGGCCAGGCACCAGCTCAATGTCCGAGTCAGCCCCTACCCTATCGAAAGGCTGGAACTCTATACCATCACGGGTCAAACTGTACGCAGTCAACTTCTTGGCAGACACCGCTTAACAACAAGTCTGAACCTCACAGATATACCGCAGGGTACCTATATGCTTTTGGTAGTTGACGAAAATGGATACAGGCAAGTGAAGCGAATCGTCATTGAATAGACTTACGCAGGTCCTAAGTACCCTCTGAAGCGGCCATAGAAACGCAGTTATAAAAGAGAAAAAGAAAATTTGATGTATATACAACAATTGTCTTTACATGTTGTTATATGCTCAAAATCACGCATCATGAATCGCAAATCTTTTCTTCGACGAGCCGCTCTAGGTGGTGCCGGATTGGCGCTAGGTGCCAAAAAGACCGCCCAGGCGGCGCCCGAGCAAGTCGGATTCAATCATTTACCCAACCCAAAAGATACCATCATGAATACTGTTTTGCATAAAGCCAACACCCGTGGACATGCCAATCACGGTTGGCTAGACACCTACCACACATTCAGCTTCGCCAACTACCACAATCCAGAGCGAATGGGCTTTGGTGTGCTGCGCGTGCTCAATGATGACCATGTCAAAGCCGGCTTCGGCTTCGGAACGCACGGCCATGAAAACATGGAGATCATATCCATTCCTCTGGAAGGTGACCTGGAACACCAGGACAGCATGGGCAACAAGGCCACCATACGCTCAGGAGATGTGCAAGTCATGAGCGCGGGTAGCGGTATTCGCCACAGCGAAAAAAACCAATCGGCCAGTCAGGATGTGCGCTTCCTCCAGATCTGGGTACATCCGCGGGAAAGAAACGTCGCTCCCCGCTATGACCAGATCACACTGAAAGATGGCCAGCTAGATGATACCCTGCATCAGATCCTGTCGCCTAATCCCGACGATGAAGGCGTTTGGGTTCACCAGGATGCCTGGTTTCACATGGGACAACTGACCAATGGCACGAAGCTGAACTACGAGCTGAAAAAGCCAGATACCAATGGCGTGTATGCCTTCCTGCTTGAAGGCGAAGCGACCATCAATGGCCAGGCACTGGAGCGCCGCGACGGCTACGGCCTCTGGAACATAGACCAACTCGACATCGAAGCCACAGCAGATGCCAAGGTGCTGCTGATGGAGGTACCGATGGGGTAAGATCTGTCATCCGCCGAGCTGTGCTCGTCGGCTGACAAGAATTTGCACGGTGCCAGGCTCTCAGCACCCCTGCATATACCTTTAGTCGGACGAGCGCAACCAGGCCGGCGAAGGTTTCTTACCTTAGCTAATGGGCGAGCACATGCTCGCCCATTAGCATTTTAAGTGGTCAGTATGTACTCGCCAAACGTCATTTATCACGTTTATAACCAGAGCAACCAGCACCAGTATCTGTTTCACGAAGAGACCCATTACACCTATTTCATCAAAAAATTACGCAGAGAATTACTTCCACATGCAGAAATACTCTGCTACTGCCTGATGCCCACACACTTTCACATTCAACTCATTCCAAAAGCATCAGGCCTGGAGATTGAGCCTTATCAGCAAAATCAGCAGATATTGCATACCGTATTTCGCAGCTTACTAAGTTCCTTCACCAAATCTATAAATAGAGCGTCTGGAGGTAGGGGCAGCTTATTCCGAGCGAAAACACAATACAAACCAGCCTATACCGACTTCGTACCCGAAAACTGGGAAATGGAAGAGGAAAAGCCTTTTACACACTACCTCCCCTATATCAAATACTGCTTTCGTTATATTCACAATAACCCCAATAAGGCTGGTCTTGTAGAAAGACCTGAGCAATGGCTGTATTCATCTGCCCCAGATTATGCCGGGCTGCGTGATTTGGGCATTTGCAATTATGCGCTGGCTGAGAGACTTCTGGGTATAAGGCGAATGGGTTAGTCCGCCCGTCATCGGCCCAGCTCTGCTGGTTTGCTGACAGGAATTTGCACAGCGCCTCACTCTTAGCACCCTGCATATGCTTTTCGGCGGACGAGCGCAGCTCGGCCGACGAAACTAGCGGCCGACGAAGCTTACCAATTTCCCAAGCTTTTGTTTTATTTTTGCTTTTATGCCAGACGCCCCCCTAGTTTCTTATCTCGATTCGCTAAACGATGTACAACGACAGGCAGTAACTACGGTCAACGGCCCGCTATTGGTGGTGGCCGGGCCAGGATCTGGCAAAACGCGGGTCCTCACCTACCGCATTGCCTATCTGATTGAGCAGGGCATCGCGCCATGGGAAATTCTGGCCCTCACCTTTACCAACAAGGCCGCCCGCGAAATGAAGGAGCGCATCGAAGGTGTCGTTGGGCCGAGAGCTTCCCGAATCTGGGCGGGTACTTTTCACTCTTTATTTGCGCGTATCCTTCGGGTAGAGGCTGAGCATATTGGGTATCCCAGCAACTTCACCATCTACGACACCGACGATACCAAGGCGCTGCTCAATGCCCTCATCAAAGAAAACCACCTCGACAAGACCGTCTACTCGGTCAACAGCGTGCGGGCACGCATCAGCTCGGCCAAATCCAACCTGATCACACCTAAGCTCTACGCCCAAAACGAAGAGCTGCTGGCCCAGGACAAGATGGCCAAAATGCCCTTTTTGCATCGCATTTATACCGCTTATGTAGCGCGTTGCAAAACGGCCGGCGCCATGGACTTCGACGATCTGCTCTTCCGATTGTTTGAACTGCTCCAGAATGTGCCCGAGGTCGTTGAAAAATACCGCGAGAAATTCAAGTTTGTTCTGGTCGATGAGTTTCAGGACACCAATACCCTCCAGTACGCCATCATCAAGAAATTGGTGCAGTATCCCGAAAGCCCGCGCAACATCTGCGTAGTCGGCGACGACGCCCAATCCATCTACGCCTTCCGTGGAGCCACCATCCAGAACATCCTCGACTTCGAGCAGGACTTCAAAGATCACGGCATCCAGATTTTTAAACTCGAGCAAAACTACCGCTCGACGGAGAGTATAGTCGAAGCAGCCAATGCCGTGATCAGCCACAATACCCGACAGATCCAGAAGAAAATCTGGAGCGACAAGGGCTCAGGCCAGCGCATACAGATCATCAAAGCGACCCACGATAATGAGGAAGGCCGTCGGGTCGCCAATACCATACTCGAACAGAAAAATCGCTATCACCTCAGCGATGGGGAAATTGCCATCCTATACCGCACCAACTCGCAATCGCGCATTTTTGAGGAGTACTTACGCAGGTACAATGTTCGCTACAGGGTGTATGGTGGCTTGTCCTTTTATCAGCGTAAAGAGGTCAAAGACCTGGTCGCCTATCTCAGGCTGGTCGTCAATCCTAAAGACGAAGAAGCCTTCCGCCGGGTCATCAACTACCCCAAGCGAGGTATTGGTGGTGGCAGCCTGAACAAAGTGGTCGACCTGGCCAATCAACAGAATATTTCGCTCTACGAAGCCCTACCCCATGTGGCCCTACCTAAGCGGGCGATGGATTCTGCCCGGGGGTTTGTCGACATGATCGAAAATGCCCGCAAGCGCATCGACACCTCCAACGCTTACGAGCTGGCCATGTACATCGCCAAGAAATCGGGCTTGCTCACCTTACTGGGCCAGGATCAAAGTATCGAAGGCGCCGGTCGCCTGGACAACCTCAACGCCCTGCTCGATGGTATTTCTGCCTTCGTTGAAGAAGACACCGTCATAGATACCGAAACCCTCCCCGACAAAAGTCTGGCGACTTACCTGCAAAACATCGCCCTGCTGACCGACTTCGACCAAAAAGACGAGGGAACGATCGAAGAATCCGTCACCCTCATGTCTGTCCATGCCGCCAAAGGCCTGGAATTCAAGTCAGTCTTCGTAGTCGGATTAGAAGAAAAGCTCTTCCCCTCCTGGATGTCGATGGACTCTACCGAAGGTTTGGACGAAGAGCGTCGCCTCTTCTACGTGGCCATCACCCGGGCTGAGCAGTTCCTGACGCTCTCCTATGCCAATACGCGCTACCGCTACGGCAAGATGACCATGAATGAGCCCAGCCGCTTCCTGACCGAGCTTCCGCCCGATGCCGTCACCGATTTGGGTGGAAGAACCCGCCGAACCGATTCTATGGATACCCCCACCAGCGAAAAAGCGCGCGCCAGGGTGACGGGCATGGTCAATCCCAGAATGCGCCGAGGCACGGCCAAGACCTTCAAACCCAAGGTCGATCCGGCTACCTTCAAGCCCAGCCCCATAGACGACATTCAACCCGGCGTCAATGTCCTCCACCTCAAATTCGGCGAAGGCAAAGTCGTCAAACTAGACGGCGGCGAAGACAACCGCATAGCCACCATTCACTTCAGCGATCTGCCGCAACCGGAAAAGCGGATCATGCTCAGGTTTGCCAAGTTGCAGGTGGTGGATTAAGAAGGGCCTGCGCCCTGAGAGAGTTATAATCAGGCCACAGATGAACACGGATTTTGAGTTGTTGGAAGCTGTGTTTGTCTCGCGTAAATCTGTGCCCTATTCAAGTATTCTCCGGTGTAACCACTTTTAGATTTGCTGTATCCTGCATGACAACATTCTTTTACATCTTACCATAAAGCAAATATTTGCTACGAGAAAAGTAACTACTAAATATGTTGTCTAAAATTAAGCAGCAATTTGAGGTATGCAATTATGAAAAAGTTGTCAACTTAGCAGACAAATACTTGAATGATCATAGGGAAGAGATTGACAAAACAGCAGTGATTGAATATAAAATCGTGTCGTTGGTAAATTTAGGAAGAGATGAAGAAGCGCTAAGAAATATCGACCTGATTATTAACGACAGCGACAATTACGACCTCAAGTATTGGAGGGCGATAGCTTATGCAAACTTGGGGAGATTTAAGACTGCTTTAGAAGACGCAAGGGCCATTTGCTTGCTTGAAGCCAGCAATATTGAGTATATGGAGTTGCTAATAGATATACTAATGCTTACAGGCCATGACCAAGAAATGATTGAAGAGTGCAATAAGTTGCTAAACATACACCCAGAAAATCCATATGCTTTAACATATAGGTCATATGGATTTATTAAATTAGAAA
>JBCBVN010000021.1:0-23370 GCA_039817625.1 Bacteroidota bacterium | reverse complement strand
AAATAACTCCTCTAATAATTCTCCATGTTTTTCTATGTCTATAACAGCTGCCACTCGATTGCCGGCTGTATCTGTCATAAACTGAATACCTAGTTGGGCAGTTGCTTGACTCGCTTTTTCCATTTTAGTCAGTATTTACTCAAAGATAACGGCTAATCTAAATTTCAAGTTTCAAACGCATCATACAAACATCTTTTGAATCAGCACCCTGGCATGTCCTTCTTCTGCTTCTTCACTCCATCCTGCAATGTGTGGGGTTAGTACAACCTGATTCGATTGAACAAGGTAGCGGAAGGATTCAGGTAGCTTATCCATATCTACTTCAGTAAAGCTCATCGACTCGTGTTCATGTACATCCAGAGCGGCACCGATCACGCGGCCAGATTCTATGGCGCCTACCAATGAAGCTGTATCACAAACAATACCACGAGCTGTATTGATAAACCAGATGGGGTACTTGAAGCTTTCAAACCATTCTTTATTGGCATAGTGATAATTGCCCTCTGCGTAGATATGCAGACTTACGACCTGTGCACGAGCTTGCAATTCTGCCAGGCTCACCGCCTTGGCATAATTATCTCCATAGTCAGATAAAAACTTATCGTGAGCAATGACCTCACAACCAAATCCGACCAATCTTTTTGCCGTCTGCTTGCCCATGTTGCCATAACCAATCAGTCCTACCGTTTTTCCACGTAGCTCCACGCCGGTATTTGGTCTTCTCAGCCATTCACCTTGCCGAAGCTGCCGCTCTGCCCTACCCAGATGATTCATAAGCATGAGCATCATACCTACAGTGTGTTCGGCTACAGCATGCATAGATCCTTCGGGAGAGTTGTATATACTTATTCCTAGTTTTTCAGCGGCTTCCAGATCTATATGTTCTAGCCCTACCCCCCAACGAGCTACCGTTTTCAATTTAGGCTGACCAGCCAATAATAGCTCTTGATCAATTCGCACACCAGAACGCACCATAAGCGCATCAAAATCAGAGATTTCTGCCAAAATTCGCGCTCTTGACCAATCAGTGGCATGCGTGATTTCATGACCTAGCTCTCCGAGCTTATCTGCGAAAAAGGGATGGGCAGGCTTGTCGAGGAAAATGATATTCATAGCTACTTTCCCGCAAGCTACAAGCAGGACACATTACCATCCAAATACAGGGGTATAAAATGCTATGAGTCTGGATTGTTGGAACAATCCAAACGCATTAAGAAAAAACACCGAGTATAACCTCTAAATCACTAAATGACAGATACCTTCTGAGCATGGCCCAAAACTACCACACATTCAGATTTAGCATGGCTAGTCCGCGCTCACTCTTAACTTCTTCGCGGGTAGCATCCAATTCGGGTTTGGTGTCCGACCTGCGGAAGTCCCCTTCATAATCGGCTGACTGGAACACACCCAAGTACCAGGTTTTCCCTTCATCAAAGAATGAGGCAAAGTCTATAAGACGCGTATTAGACTGGTATCTTTCGTTGTATTCCCGCTTGAAATCATCAGAGTCATCGCTGTAGTAAGCAAAATTGTACTCGTAGACTGGCGAATAATGAAAGAGTGCCACAAACGTAGGCTCTCCATTTGGAGACTCGATCACGCTCACTCGCTTGAGTTTAAAGCGCCGACGCCCCATGGCCTCGATTCGCTTGTCGAGACCCTCTCGCGTAGTCAGTTTGGCAATCTTATGGGGCGTATCGTCTTTTACCCAAACCCCGATGTACTGATAGTCGCGCTCATTTAGTGCATAGCCGTGCACATCGACAATCATCCATCCCGCGCTTGCCATCTGGCGTTTGGCGCGCACAAAATCAGTCCATCCCAGGTACTTTCCTATAGAATCTTGTAAACTGCTCTTACTGAAAATACCGTAGAATGTTCGGTCTCCTCCGCCTTCGCCACGTACGGATTCGAGATCTATCAGGCGATATCCTTCGCCTGCGTATTCTGTTTGCATTTGTTCGAATTCGCTCCAGCCCTCGGTATTGGTATACCGCAATTCAGCATCGGAAGGCTGAAAGATGCCACTGAAATTTTGCCCAAAAATGGACAGAGGTAGAGCTAAAGTGGCCAGGATCCAAAAACGTGAAAACATCATATTGGAAATGAGGTAGTTGACCATCAATAAATGGCCCCAGACATTAAATTATTGTGTAAGTATTCTTTACTAATGCACCTCTTCGAGCAAAAGTTCGGCTGCTTTTGCGCCAACTTCAGCACTTAGCGCTACGCCCATCCCTGCGAGTCTGACCGCTATAAAAAGACCCGATTGGACAGCCTTAACGACAGGTGTCTTTTTGCTTCCCTGAGCCAAAATCCCCATCCAAGATTGTTGAATATTGAGGTCTTCTTCACGCATTTGTAAGAAAACGGACAAGTAGTTTTTCAGGGACTTCCTAAGGCTCATAATCTTCTCCATGGAAGGGTCAGATATTTCCACGTCAGCACCATTATTTCTCGTTAAAAAGTCAGTGGTCTCAGCTGCTTTGTCCAGATGTCTGGCACCACCTATCAAAACTCTGGCCCCCTCCTTAGATTCAACTGTTCTAAAGTAGACATAGCCCTCGTGGTGGTGATAGGTGCCAGGTAGCTCTAATCCAGGAATGACTCCCGTGAGTAAAACCAGATTTCTCTGTGGCTTTAGGTCTACTGATATACCGAGCTGGCGGCTGAATGCATTGGTGGCCAGTAGCAATTGATCACACTCGATCTGCCCAAATGGATCTGTTTCCAACTTCATATTTCCTACCACGCCCGAGAAAGAGTGGACGGTACAACCAAACAGAAAACGGACACCCTGTTCTCTACACCTCTGCTGCAACGCATGGAGCAGAGCTGCGGGCTGCAATTTAGCTTCAGCCTTATTGTGCAATACGGGAAAACCGGACTTCAGACCAGATGGCTTGTCGGCCGGCAGCCACTGCGCATTCGAATCAAGCCTTTCGGACAATTCACGGTTTAGCGCCGGCAGCTTATCCTGAACGTACTCGTAAGTTTCCCGATCTGAGAAAACCTCATAGCCTCCCTGGTCTTTCCAGTAGGTAGTGCCTGTTAGCTCTTTTCTTAGCCGGTTCACCCCCTGGTATCGTCGTTTAATGGTCTCCCAAACGGCTTCTGTATCCCCTTGTTTAAGATCAGCTAAAATTTCAGTTGGGCTACCAAAACAGGCGAAGCCCGCATTTCTGGTAGAGGCGCCCAATCCAAAAGAATGCCTTTCGATAATGAGTATATCTATGGCCTTCAATCCGAGTTCTCGTTCCCTTGCACGCACCGAAAGGGCTGTGCGCACACCTACAAAACCAGCCCCTACTATGATCAGGCCTGGTCGACCGATGTACGTTTGAGACTCCCAATACGACAAGTTGGGCATTACTCTTCCAGGTTCTCAGTTTGTCGCTTAGAGCCAGGTATCCCCAGTCTTTCGATGGTGCTACGATCTCGATACTGTCCCCTACCCTGTTCGGAATCTGCAGCATCGTAGGCCTTGATGATCTCTTTAACCAATCGGTGCCGGACCACATCTTCGGCCGTGAGGCGTACGACACCTATCCCTTTGATGGGCTGTAGAATGTCTAGTGCGCGTCTTAGTCCACTCTGCTGTGAGCGTGGTAAGTCTACCTGACTTAAGTCACCTGTGATGATGGTCTTAGCTGTTGGTCCTAGTCGCGTCAGAAACATCTTGATCTGAGAAGTAGTCGTGTTTTGCGCCTCATCCATGATCACGAAAGCATCATTGAGCGTGCGGCCACGCATATAAGCCAAAGGTGCGATCTCAATGGTGCGGTCTGCCATAAACTTCTGTAGCTTCTGAGCGGGAATCATATCATCCAGGGCATCGTAAAGCGGCCTCAGGTAGGGGTCGATCTTTTCTTGAAGATCACCCGGCAAAAAACCCAGACTCTCCCCTGCTTCCACTGCCGGACGAGTCAAAATGATCTTCTTCACCATCTTATTCTTCAAAGCCCGTACAGCCAGAGCAACCGCTGTATAGGTCTTACCGGTACCAGCAGGTCCGATCGCAAAGACGATGTCATTTTCTTCGGCCACAGCCACCATCCGACGTTGATTCTTGGTCTTAGCCTTGATGGGCTTGCCTTTATTACCGTGCAGAATGGTCTTATTGCCTACGCCATTGCCCAAGCGAGTTTGGAAAGGGTTTTCACCAGCTAATAAGTCTTCTACGGTCTGCGAACTCAATTCATTATGTTCTTTGAGTAGGCGGACCATCATTTCCAGATGGTGCTTGATGCGCTGGGTATCTTTCTTATCTCCGCTGATCTTGATGTTATTACCTCGTTGGGTAACTTTTGCCTGCGGATAAGCCTTGCGTACTAGTGTCAGTTTGCGGTTGTTTTCTCCCAGTAACTCCACTGGATCGACATCGCTAATCGTCAAAATGATTTCGCTCAAAAGCTATGGTTTAGCAAAGCCACCACCACGGTAGGCTCCAGGCAACGTGGTTCGTTACAGACCAGTGGTTGCAATCCTAAAACTAGAGAAATACAAGGAAAGTTGCAGGGAATTGGACTATAAAGTTTTAACTAGCTAGCAACGCTCTATTAAGTCCCTACCATCAAAAAAGATTTCCAGCGGGTATCCAATACTTCGCATCAAGGCCAATGAAGGACCCGCTTAATTGATTAAGCCTATCCAGCTGTCGCCAGAATTCCAGGCCTACAGAGAAGCTTGGTGTAATTCTGTACAACAAATCTACCTGAATAGCCATATCATTATCTCGTGCACGCCTACTCAAAAATTGAGTCGGTATACCTATTGGTTCTTCATAGCCTAAGTCGGGTACTGTGAATAGGGGTTGACTAAAAGACTGTGTGACCGTCGAAAAACGAGCAGACAAGCCCAGCTGTATCTGAAACCGCTTGTTTCTCATAAACGTGTAATCAAATCCAATTTGTTGGCCGGTGGCAGAAAGGGTGTCTTGAGTAGCTTGAAAACCGTCATTATTACCAAGCAAGCCATCCAAATTTTGTGGAATTGAAGTTTAGATTGCGTTTGTTCTAAAGACTTCTATGCGTAAGGAAAGTCCGTAACTAAAAGTCCTTCTTATGCCAAGCTTGAAAGCCCACCAATTGGATGGGTCAGTTGCCCGTGCTAGCTGTGCCGGCCTTGAATAGTAGGAATAGTTCACCCCATCAACTTCTATCTCTCTGCTTGGACTTATTCCAAAGCGTCTTGGTGGAAGTCCAAGCGTATCGGTCGTATACCGGGTAAAAGGAAATTTGGTGGTTACCGGCAAAAAATAGCCAGCATTAATTTGCCAGTATCCATTCTCTGACTCAAACTTCAATGTTCTATTTTCAGTCTGGGCGGATAAGCTGACACATAATAGCAAAGCAAATAGAGTAAGGTGGTAACGCATGTGATGGAGGGTTTTAGATGGCTAAATTTATAAAACAAAGTGCTTACATACCGTGGTTTTAATCACTCCATTTATAAAAATTAACCCCCATATCATCCCAGCATTTTTGATGAAGCAGTAGCCTACTCTCGAACTCAGAGAAAGTTGGCCGACCTGCGCCTACCTGCTGGTGCATGGTAGGCAGGGAAGTCCCAATCCCTATATCTCGTACAGACCAGGCCACCTCACTAATGGCAGCAATTCTTGGGAATAACATATACTCGATATCACCAAGATCCTCGATGGTCTCAGACCAAAGCGGAGCTTCTATGCCCACGATATCCGCTTCTCCTACACCTTCGACCATTCCAACCGGGTCCCAATTATAGGCATCTTCCAGATCGGTATATCCAGCCCAGGAAAGACCTAAATCCGTCGTGGAGTCGTATTTCATATCGAGATAAGCATGACTGGCCGGACTAAATATTAACCGATTACCCTGAGCAACGGCTGCTTGAGCGTTTTCTGCAAAATTCCAATACTGGGCGATAGAAGAGCTGGGAAGTTCGGCCTGAGCTATTTCATCCCAACCGATGACTTGCTTACCATGCCGATTAGTGATCTCAGCGACTCGTTCAATAAAACGGTTGTACTTAGACTGCTCGAGCGTATGAACCTCGTCGCCGCCGATATGAATGAACGGCCCCATAGTGACTTGAGCTACCTCTGCCAATACCGTATCCAAAAACTCGTAGATATAGTCTTTGTCGACACAAAGGCAACTGAATCCAACCTCTGTTCCCGTGTATAATTCTCTGGCGTTACCATCACAGTTTAGTTCGGCATAGCTGGCCAAAGCGGCATTGGTGTGGCCAGGTAAGTCAAATTCAGGAACAATGGTAATACCTCGCTTAGCCGCATAATCTTGCAGAGTCAGATATTCCTCCTGAGTGTAAAATCCTCCAGGACCACCATCCACTTCTGTCGAACCACCGATCTCGGTTAATCGCGGATAGGCTTTGATCTCCAGGCGCCAGCCCTGATCATCACTTAGGTGTAGATGCAGATGATTGATTTTATACATAGCCAGATAATCAATAACCCGCTCTACCGTTTCTGCCGGAAAGAAATGTCTGCTTACATCGAGCATAAAGCCCCGATAAGCAAACCTGGGTGAGTCTCTGATCACACCAGTGGGTAAATAATCAAGGGTATCTGGTTTGGTCAATAGCAGTTGCCTGAGCGACTGCGCTGCATGTAGCAGCCCTCCGGGATCGAGGCCTACCAACTTAATTTCATCTTCAGCCAGCATTAATTTATAAGATTCTGGACTCGTGCCAGCATCCCGATTCTCTAACCATAGTCGATACGTTCCTTCTTCCGAAATATCCATTCCAGCTTCACTGAGCCAGTCTACAATCAAATTCACCAGCTCGCCATCTGTATTGGCTTCTTCATATTCCAATCGAAAGGACTTATCCAGGCTAATGGCCCCACTGTCGGCTAATATCTCTAATGGAGCTGGGACAATATTTGCTTGTGATAGATCAGTAGCGGGTTGGCTACCCTGAGAAGCACAAGCAAAAAAGAGCAATGGAAGAAGCGGAAGATATTTCATGAGGACAAGATAGGGCTAATCCTCAGCGCTATTGGGACACACAAACCGGTACCCTACTCCCCTTAGGGTTATGATCTGCACCTCAGGATCCGCCTGAAGATAAGCTCGCAATTTCCGGATATAAACATCCAGATTTCGGGAATGGAAGAAAGAATCATCTTCCCAAATTTCTAGTAAGATGGCTTTGCGGTCCAGACTTTTTCCATGGCCCGCCAAAGCAAATAGTTTCAGCAATTCCGCTTCGCGATTCGACAACTCCTGAATAACCGTGCGACCTTTCAAGAGTCTCAGAGATCGATAGTCAAAGGTCAACTGGCCCAGGCGAAACGTATCGGGTTCCGGAGCTTCTGCTTTTCCGCCTTTGAGTTCAACCATGCGTTCGATCCGCACCAGAAGCTCCTCCAGGCTGAAAGGCTTGCGAATATAATCGTCTGCACCAGAGGCGAATCCCTTTAGCGCGTCCTTCGCCTGTATGCGAGCGGTGAGATAAATGATGGGTAAATCTGGCGCTTTGGTCCTCAAATCTGCGCCTATTTCAAATCCATCACGGCCAGGCAACTGTACGTCTAGCAGGGCCAGATCATACTCATCCGGAGCATGGAGTGCACTTCGGGCGGCTCGTTCGTGCTCGTACCAATCGACCGCCAAACCCCGGCTTTCCAGGCTGTCTTTTACCACACGCGCCAGCAGAGGTTCGTCTTCCAGGTAGAGTATTCTAAGCTCTGCCATCGATTGGGAGTTTCAGAATGAAAGCGGCGCCATCTTCGTAAGCTTTATCCAGCCAGAGATCTCCGCCCATAGCACGTGCCAACTGACGACTCAGGCTTAGGCCCAAGCCATTTCCCTTCACCCGATGACCTTCCGAGTCTTTAATCCGATAAAAGCGTTCAAAAATTCGATTGGCTTGATCCGGATTTATTCCAGGTCCTTGATCGGATAGTCTGAGTTCAACTGAGTCTCCTGATGGTTCTACAGAAGCACTCAGGGCCAGAGGCTCACCCCCATATTTGACGGCATTGCTCAGCAAATTGGCGAGAATAGTAGACAGATATCGGTCATCTGCTCGTACACCAGGCCAGGGAGCCTCTGGCAACTTCAATTGACTTTCCTGTAGCTGATGTCTGATGCGCACGGGCTCCCAGTTTTTCAATAGGGACTTCCGCAGGTCGGTCGCTTCAAGCGTAGGTGCTGTATGATCAGCCTTTGCTTCCATTTGTAGGCTCAGTAAGCTTTGATCGGCTAACTTGTCAAGTCGGTCCATTTCAATCCTGCTCAGCTTGATGTAGTCTTTAAACCGATCTGGATCAGCATCCGCATCAAAATGCTGCAAAGCCTCTAAAGCCGCACTCACCCCAGCTATCGGCGTCTTCAGCTCGTGGGCCATATTGGCCAATAGCTCGTCGCGGTCTTCAATTAGCTTTTGTTGGCTACGCATCGTTTTACTACTCTGCCAAAAAGCCAGGCTAGTCAACAGCAACAGAAAACCACCAGCCAGAAATTCCGGCCACATACTGAACAAGAGGTGCTGATGATAATGCTCCACTGTAGCTATATCTATGACATCTCCCGACAGCTGGTTCTGCTTGAGGTTCAGTTGAAATTGACGCTTCCGAATAGGAACTGCGGTATCATGTCGAACAATGTCAATACTTAAGTTGGTACTCAGACTGTCCAGATGAGCATTTAGGATTCGGTCGTGGTTTTGGATCCAATTCTCCAAAATGCCTTCTTTGAAGGTCGAATCCTGAATGACCTTCGTCATACTCATCTTTAAACCACCTGTTGTTCTGACCGTATCTATAAGCTGCTCCGCCAAGGTATCTCCTAGTATGACCACTTGCATACTCACATCTGAAGAATCTCCAAACTGAAAGCGGGAATCATCTGACTCAGGTTCGTTAACAACCGCATCGTCGAAGCGAAATATTTCTAATACCCGTCTGGCCAGCTGTTCATCTACACTGAGCTGGAGCTCTCGGCGCAGGCTGTCTTCAGCGAGCTCGTAGCGTTGGGTCCACCAGTAAGACAGCAGTCCCACCAGGGCCAGCAGGCTCAGGTTCCGGTACCAGATAAATCGTTTCACTCCTCAAAAGTAGGGTGGATACTATGGGCTTTCCTAACCGCTTAACCTTAATTAACCTTAGTTGGGATTACTTAACCGTATTCGGATGAAGCTGGCTCTAGGTTTGCATCAAAATCAAATGAGATTCATCATGAAGACAATATTCTTATTCCTCCTTAGCCTGTGTTTCAGCAGCTTTCTACTGGCCCAACAACAGGGAACCATCAACTACTTAAGTACGCGCACCATATCGCTTGAAGGCGTAGACCTCGGTGAAGAAGCTATGGAAATGATATCCAGTATGCTCGGCGAGAACGGCATTCAAGATCGGGCCACCCTCCAGTTCCAGGGCAACATCTCGATCTACAAACCCATCGTACAAGCAGAACAAACGCGCGAGAATGGCGCAACAACCGTAGTTATAAGAAGAGTAGGACAAGAGCTACAATTCTACACAGACTGGTCGACTAAAGAGATCATCTACGCAGACAACATCTTCGACCAGCCATTTCTCATCAGTGATCAATGGGCTAATATCGACTGGCAGCTAGATACAGAAGCCCCTATCAGTATGGACTATCAACTACCAGCCAAACGAGCTACCGCTACCCTTGACGATGGCACAGAGATCGTCGCCTGGTATAGTGAAGCCCTTCCCTTACCCTTTGGCCCCAGAGAATACGGAGGTCTGCCGGGTATCATCGTACATCTCGAAGAACAAGCAGAAGATGGACTAACAACTTACCAGATCACCAGCATAGATCTGGAAACGGAAGTAGGTAAAATCGAACCGCCTGCAACAGGAAGACCCGTTGACAGAGCCAAGTTTGCAGAGTTGTTTGAAGAGCGCATGAGTAAGCAAGACGGTCCCATTATGATCAGACGGGAAGTCAGCACCGACGGTGGGTTTTAGCGTCAATCAATCGATACTTCCATTCATTGAAACGAGAAATCCTCCACACAAAATGAAGAACTTTGGATCATTAGCCGTGGCTCAAATGGCACGTCTGGCAGGGAGTCACGCCACATTGCTCGTGCTGCTGGCTCTTTTCCTGACACCTGCTTTTGCCTTAGCTCAAGCCGAACTTCAGGCTACCGTGACAGATTCCAGTGGGCAGTTGCTGGCTGGTGCCAATGTCATTGCACTTCAGGCTTCAGATAGCTTGCTTAAGGGCTTTGCCGTCAGCGACGGACAAGGCAGAGTAAGGATACGAAACCTGGCAGCGGGCAGCTATCTGCTTCGTACCACCTTTCTTGGCTATCAAAGAGCTGATGAACTCATCGAAATAGCCGAGGAAGACCAACTGCTGGACTTAGGACAACTAACTATGCAGGAGGAGAGCTACTACCTGAACACCGCATCTATAAGTGGCCGAAGAATACCCATTCGAATGCGAGGTGACACCATGGTTTATGATGCACAAGTATTTTCGGTCAGAGAAGGTGCAGCGGTTGAAGAACTGCTGAGGAGGCTCCCCGGATTGAGTGTTGATGCTACCGGAGCTATAGAATATCAGGGAAGGCCAGTCAACGAAGTCATGATCGATGGGCAACCGTTTTTCGCCAACAACCCAACCCTGCTTACGCGAGAATTGCCTGCAGTAGCGGTGGATGAAGTAGCAGTCTACGACCAAGAGTCGGATACCGAAGCCATAAGTGGGCAGTCAGATGGAGTTGAAAATCTAACGATAGATCTGGCCCTAACGGATGATTTTGTTGCTGAGTGGTTTGGACGACTAAACTTGGGTGCAGGCACTGATGAACGGTATCGAGCCAATGCCAATCTGTTTCGAATAGGCCGCAACAATAGGCTGGGTACGGTGCTCCGCTCCAATAACTTAAATGAGATAGACGATCCGCTGGCTGCCTTCAACCCAATGGCTCAATTTCTTCCAGGAAACCCTGGCCTGGAGCGTGCAAGTGGTCAGAATAGATCTACAGCACTAGGCTGGCAATATGGAATGGCCGTCGGCAAACACGGCCAGCTGAGCTTTACGGGTAGTCTAGCCGGTCGAAGCCAGCGCCTGATCACAGATCAGAATGAGTTTTACATCGACAACCTAGTCACAGATAGAATTGAACTGCTCGACACGGCGGCAGTCAATCCACGCTGGGCAAATCTACAGTTCGAGTATAGATACAAAAGGGATAGCTTGCTCAGATGGCGGCTTGATCTGAGCATCAACCCTCGGCGAGAGGAAGATAATCGCGACAGGCGAACGAGTATTTACGATCTGGATGAAAACCTCATCACCTTCGCCCGAAACGATAGTGATCTGAATAGAACTCAAAATCTGAATGCCAATTGGGAATATAGTAGAAGGCTGGCCAAGCCAGGACAAACGCTTTCCATGACAAGCGAATGGTCCTATGAATTGGATCGAACCAATTGGTCAGCACAATTCACCGATCGATTGGGGTGCCCGGAATCTACCTGCGGAAGTCCAAATGAAACCAACAGCCTCGGCGAATTCTTCAACCGTCGAAGGGATTGGACTCAAAACTCTTCCGTTGGTCTGAGCATGCCATTATCCGGCCCATGGTCGTGGAATGGCTCGCTTGGATTTGAAGCGGGATCTGGCCGTGTAGACAACGAGCAGAAGCTGCCGGAAAATGATATTCTCGAGCAGAACGCCATAGATCAAGACTATTGGGAGCTACAGCCCTCTTTCAGTATGGAGCGCAATCGCGGAGGTAATGTATTGAGTCTGGGTATAGGCTACAACACACTGAGCTTTGAGCAAGCTGGCCAACAGCAAAGGCGTACCTATCTGGCTCCCAGAATAGGTATGCGGGTCAGAAAAAACCGCTGGCAGGCCACATCAAACCTAAGGGTAAATGCATCGCGGCCGCAGTTAGAGTACTTGCTACCGATCAATAGGCCAGACGGAAATGGGCAGATACAGTTGGCCAATGCTGAGCTGGATGCCGAGTTGCGCCATCAGCTCTTCCAGTCCGTCAGTTACTCCGATATTTTTCGCGAGATTTTTATCACCTTCTCAGGAGGTGCAAGCTATGTCGATGATGCTTTTGCCTCACAACTACAAAGCACAGCCAATGGATTAACCAGCATCATCGTGAACGCAGACTATGCCTGGGACAGGAACTGGCGGTTTAGCTTCAATTTCAGGCCTCCGATCCTGTTCGATCGAATTGAAATGACCCACAGTCACTTTCAGCGATCAGCCCAACTCTTACAGGAGGGACAATTGAGAAGCAGCAGCAATCAATATGAGCTAAAAACGGTCAATAATTTTGGTGATGCCGGTTTTCTCGAGATGGGAGCCAGCTGGCAAAGACAACGCAATGGCTCGGAGCAGCAGCGTGAAGATCTGCTGTTTAAGCGCTTTAGTCTCCACGCCCGATTCGAACGCAGTCTGGGGGAAAGATGGCAAGTCGGATTCACCGTCCAGGCAGACCGCTTTGCCGGTGCAAACCTGGAGCCATCATGGATTCCACAATCAGAAGCAAACATCAGTTGGAAGCCCTTCAACAACCGAGAGCATTTGATCGAACTTCGCGCTGGTGATCTATGGAATCAAAATCAGACTTTACAGAGACAGCAAACCCCATTTGCTCTGATCGAGCAGCGAAACAATAATATCGGGAGATTTCTGATGGCCGGTGTACAGATCAAATTCTGATCCTTGAAGATGGGAAGGCCTGCTCAAAGCGCATGCCAGGCTTTGAGCAGGCTCATAAAATTTGTTTTCTTTGTCGGGTGCAGAAAATATGGCTAGTCATATTGATGATATACAGCTGCCTCGGTTTGGCAGCAAACCCGGTTGATAGTCTGCTGGAAACAGCCGCGACCGCAGAACAAAACGAAGACTGGAATCTGGCCGCCCAACAGTACCAGATGATATACGACTCGGGTTACCGATCTGTAAATTTATTCCTCAACCAAGGCAACGCCTACCTCGCAGACGAACAACTGGGGAGAGCTATTCTTGCTTATGAGCGTGGTCTCAGGTATCGCCCGGGGAATAATGCACTGAAGAACAACCTGTCCTTTGCAGAAGACCAGATGAGCTTGAAACTCACACGGTTTCCCGAATTTTTCTTGTGGCGCTGGGCCGATTGGCTCAGCAGCCGACTTGGGTCGGGTGGTGCTCAGTGGCTGGCCATGATTTGCTGGTGGATCGCTATCGGTCTCGGCGGATGGTGGCTGCTGAAACGCCAGCAAATGGAAGACCGATACAGATTCTGGTCACCCCCGGTTGCCACTTTATTTTTCTTGCTTTTCCTGGGGCTGCTCTGGTTGGGAAATTGGCGCCAAAATCGGCTCATGCAAGACGATATGGCCATTATCGTAGACCAACAGGTTGATGTCATTGCTGCACCCCAAGATGATGCCACCTATGAAATGACTGCATATGAGGGCCTGAGGGCCAGAATCATTGATGGGTATGGCGGCTATCGAAAAATCGAACTAGATAACGGGCGCCGCGGCTGGGTGCCCGCTACTAGCCTGGAAATAATCTAGTCGAACTGTTTCCAGTAGCGATATAACTTCAATGCGTCCAACCAATAGAGAGAACATGAAGCGTCATTCACCAGCTTTCGCTCAGCTATAGGCTTCAGCCCGGTCAAAATGGGCATCAATAGCGGTTTCGCCCAGGCCCAGCGTTTACCAAAGCAGGAAAGCCTGGTGGGCAAATTGGGGAAGTCTTCCTCCAGCTTCTTAAGATTTTCAACTGCCTCCAATTGCTTGCTTAGAAACTGCTCGGCTGGCATAAGATCCAGATGAATCACTGGATTATCAATGCGCCTGATATCGATGCCCAACTCCTTCAACTGCCAACCCCAAAGTGTATCCTCATGACCGTATCCGGCATGAGTCTCGTTGAAAGGATGTCTCAGCATCAGTGCCTTGCTGACGAGAAAGTTATTGGTCTGAAAGCCGTGATAGCGTTTTTCCCCCCTTACTGTTGGGTCGAGCTGTTCTCGCTTTTGCCCATATCGTTGATGTAGCCAATAAGCGCAGTCAATTTTATCTCTTTGAGGGTATACCCGGCCTCCGCTTACGATGAATTCTAGCGACTGCTCTAAAAAAGGCAAATACCGGAAGACGAACTGTTCCGGAAATCCACTATCCGAATCAAGAAATAACAAGTTTGGGAAGCGGGCTTCTGTAGCCAACAAATTTCTGATTGACGCCCTACCTACATTTGAAGGCAGCAACTTATATCTGACTTCCTTGCCCAGATTGGCCACTTGCTGATTGTGCTGAAAAAAGTGTTCGGGGGAAGCGTCTTCGTAGACAAGCACCTCAAAATTTAACCCACTCGCTTTTAGCTGGTCGTACAGTAGGTGAAGCTGGCCGCAAACCACCTGGCCAGCAGGTCCTTCTACTCCGCGATTGCGAGGGCTATGAGCCTGCGGCAGTACTAAAAAAGAATAATTGGGTACGCAAACACTCAGCACTATCTCTTAGACCAGATGTTGTACTTCAAAATGCACCAGATGGCTCTAAATCCATCCTTCCAGTTGATCTTTTTCCCCTCTTCGTACGTGCGGCCGTAGTAGCTGATGCCTACCTCATAGATACGAACTTTGGGCAAGCGGCTAATTTTTGCGGTCACTTCGGGTTCAAAGCCAAACCTGCGCTCTTTCAAATGGAGCGACTGCACCATATCTGTCCGAAACAGCTTGTAGCAAGTCTCCATATCAGTCAGGTTGAGATTGGTCATCATATTACTCAGAGAGGTTAACCAACGATTACCTATCGAGTGCCAAAAAAACAAAATGCGGTGCGGCTTCCCCCCCATGAAGCGACTGCCGTACACCACATCGGCAAATCCGTCCAATACGGGTTTGAGTAGAATATTGTACTCCTCCGGATCGTATTCCAAATCTGCGTCCTGAATAATGAGCCACCTTCCTTTGGCCTCTTTTATTCCTCGGTGCAGAGCGGCCCCCTTACCCATATTTTTGGGCTGATCATAATAGCTAATAGGGAAATCTGGATGCATCTCTTGATATCTAGTCACAGCGCCAGGCGTATCATCGGTACTCGCATCATTGACGATGATGATCTCTTTTTTTAATTCACCAATCAGATCTACTCGCCTGACTTTGTCTAAAATCAAGTGAATAGTAGCTGCCTCATTATAGGCTGGTATGACAATAGAAAGGGTGTCGGCCATAGCCCAAAGGTAGATATTGTCCAGAAAGCACAAACTCCATTCACCCCTTAACGGTCATTTGGTAAGCCCTTGGCAATTTTGAACAGCTTACTTCTTTCAAATATGGCTCGAAATCACGCATATCACTACTCCGGGGGTGCCATCTTGCCGGCCGATGATTCATAAGCCGGTAAGCATCTGCCATGATATCTGCCTGTTGTTCATAATTAAAGTCCCAGATGCTGTTCTTTGCTCGCAGATACTCCCCACCACCATAGTCATAACCCATCTCCGTAGACCACGCCCTGACGGCATGGCCGATATACGCAGCACCAACTTGTGCATACTGGAAAACATGCATGGCTTCATGTACTAGTAATGCATCGGACATAGTCCCCCAGCTATTGATGGTATGAAAGCTGACGTAACAGAATCGCTTTTGCTTTGGTCCTAAGCGTGCATATTCGTCAATACGCATCCGATGATAAGGCAATGCTTCACCGTATACCGTTTTCAGCATTTGGACTTCCGCAGGTCGGAGCCTTCTCGTGTGGGTAGAGAGCATATTACTGCTCCATTCATACAGATCAAAGACCATCAACAGGTCTAGGGTCAGGAGGATACCATCTGCCCACCATGCTGGTGTGGTTATGCTCAATCGAGTCATATGAACAAACCACCTCTTCCATCTGAGTCCTAAAAAAGACAAACTAACACCTATTAATTTACCCATCTAAGCTAAGGCTTAGCGGCCATTTTAGCCCGAAATACTTACCTTCAAGCGGCAAACAAATTGAACGACACTGAATCGAAGAGAATTAATAGTTGCACTTGGTGGCCTTCCCCTCCTGGCTGGCAATTGCGCTCGACAAGAGGCTGAATTAACAGATGACCAACAAAATACTCCGGTCAAATCTCCAGTGGCTATATCGACCTGGCGCCATGGCATGGCGGCTAATGCCCGTGCCTGGGAAATACTATCCGAAGGCGGATCCGCTTTAGACGCTGTAGAGGCTGGAGTTATGGTCACCGAAGCTGACCCCGAAAATCAAACGGTTGGCATCGGAGGCAGGCCCGACAGAGATGGGAATGTCACCCTCGATGCTTCAATTATGAGCTCGACAGGAGATTGCGGAAGTGTAGCTGCACTTCAAGATATCCTACATCCGATTTGTGTGGCCAGGTGGGTCATGGAGCGCACACCTCACGTAATGTTGGTTGGCCAGGGAGCCAAACAATTTGCTATGGACCAAGGCATGCCGACAACCAACTTACTCACGGAAAGCAGTCTGAAAGCATGGCAAGATTGGCTGCAGGAAGACGGCACTTACCAGCCTCCCATCAACATAGAGAACCACGACACCATAGGTATGCTGGCACTAGATGAACACGGCAACCTATCCGGTGCCTGCACCACCAGCGGGGCTGGCTTTAAATATGCAGGCAGAGTTGGTGATTCCCCTATAATCGGTGCCGGCTTATACGTAGACAACGAAGTTGGAGCAGCAACTGCCACAGGCTGGGGCGAAGCCGTTATTCGAGCCTGTGGCAGTTTTTTAGTCGTAGAATACATGCGCCAGGGTTACTCCCCCAACGAAGCCTGTAAACTGGCCGTTGAACGAGTAGTGGCCAAAAACCCCGATTGGCAAAATATTCAAGTAGGCTTTATCGCCCTCGACAAATATGGCAGATATGGAGGCTATTGCATTCAACCTGGCTTTACTTATGCCGTATTTAGCCCCGAGACCCAAAATCAGATGATAACTCCTGCACACTTTGCCAATCGCGAAAGTGAATAAGGAAACAACTAGAAGACACTCGACTAGAGTAAGCCATTTTTATACCTCAAAATAAGCCATCCTGGACGATCCGAAGTTTGAAGTATGCCTACAAACCGTGAAGGGGGCCATGGCCGCCCAGGCAGGAGGAGCAGACCGAATAGAGCTATGTGCAGCCCTTACCATCGGTGGCATTACGCCCAGTTTGGGTACCATTAAAAGATGTGTAGAGTCTGTAGATATACCCATCATGGTCATGATCAGACCGAGAGGTGGCGATTTCCTCTACAACGATCACGAATTCGCCAGCATGGAGGAAGATATCATCAACTGCAAGAAGCTGGGCGTTGCAGGTGTCGTATTCGGTTTGCTCAAAATAGATGGTACCATAGATCAAAGGCGGACACAATTATTAGTCGAGATTGCTCATCCACTCCAAACCACCTTTCACCGAGCATTTGATGTATGCGTAAATCCTTATGCAGCACTCCAGCAGCTGATTGAAATTGGAGTAGACCGAGTATTAACTTCAGGACAAGCGGACACTGCCCCTGCAGGACAGGAGCTCATCCGTCAGCTCATAAAGGAAGCCAAACACCAAATCGGTATTTTACCGGGCTGTGGGTTAAAGGCAGACAATATTTCAGATTTCCTGACCTACACCTCTGCAACTGAGTTTCACGCTACAGCTTTTGAATCTTTAATCAGCCCGATGCAGCATAAGAACGAAGCGGTGTACATGGGCCTACCAGGTCTGGCTGAATACGAGCGCCAGATGACCTCGCGTGCTGCAGTGGCTGCATTCGTCTCTGCGGCAAAAAAGTAGCGGGTATTGGAAGCTCGTCCCAATACCCGCTTAAATTGTAGAATGAAGATGGATGCTTATCTCACCACCAACTTGAGTTGTCGCTGTGCCTGCCCATTACTGAGCACCACAGTGTACATACCCGAAGCCAGCTGATCCGTAGGCAATTCTATTTGCTGCCGTCCACCATTGACTCTACCCAGATTCAGGTTTGAGACCGGTCTGCCCAACAAGTCAAATACGGCTACCTCCAGATTCTCCGTCCTGGATAGATTAAAGCTCAGGTTAGTCACCCCACTAGTCGGATTCGGGAACAGCTTGATGTCTTCTGCCGAAGTCAGTTCGCTCACCGAAGAAGGGCTCTCTGCGGCTATCTGCAAGGCAAAAGGTCCGGTAGGATCGAAGGTAGAATAGGTCATAACGCGTATCAGAATAGTTGCATTCTCCCCTGCGGGTAGGCCCGTTACCGTATCCGTCACAAAGGGATCATCCGGATTTACAAAGAAGCAATTATTCCCGCCAGTCGTATCTATGCGCGTTCCACATTCGGTAAATAGTTCGACTATGAAATTAGAGCCCGGCAGGGTTCCGGTCAGTGCCACCTGCACCTCTTCGTTACCACCTGACTCAAAGCTATACCAAACCGAATGGAATGACCCCTGGTCATTCGTGCAGCCGGGCGTAACAAAGGCCTCCTCATTAATCGTAGCGGCCACAGTCGTGCCCTCGATAAAGCCATCACCATTTTCTGCATCTTCATAACTGACTACATCGATTGGAATGGCGTTGTCGCAAAGATCATTACTCGGTGGCTCTGGGCGATCCTGAGCGATAAAGTCGAAAGTTCCACTTCCCGTCTCTGTACCAAAACCGCCGATACGAATCTTATAGGTTTCCCCATTGACCACATCAAAAAAGACATCAGAGTGAAAGTTGGGTGATGCACAATCAGACTCTGCACCGTCATCATTGCAAGCGAGAAGATCATCTGCTAATGGAGGACAAGACGATCCTGGCGCATAAATAGCAACGCGCGAATCGTAGTTGATCATACCACAAAAGTCCATGCGAACTGTGCCCGTAAAGTCTGCTGTATAATCATACCAAATATCCTGTCCTGCGGTAATTGAGTTAAATCCAAAACACTCTGCATTACCAGGATGGTTGGGCCCATCGGTAGTAGCTCCTACTGTAGAGAATTGCTGTCCTTCGCCCAAAGAAAGGGGGAAGGCGTTATCGCAAAAATCATTGGGCAGCAAATCGTCTCTTATGATCAGGCGAACGGTACCCGTACCGGAAGCCGAGCCATCTGCATCACCGAAACCACCTAAACGTAGTGCGTAGGTCTGCCCCGAAGTCACCGAAAACAGCATAGATGATGTGAAAAGATCACAATCTGGGCCATCGTCATTACAGTTGACTAGGTTCATATTGCTGGCCATACATGGGTCCGAAGTTTCGTATACGGCCATTCGACTATCAAAGTCGGCCGTACCACAGTTTGTCCACTCCAGGAAACCGTCAGCAGTGGCTGTATAGGTATACCAGATATCTGCGGGAATAGAGTCATTCTCCGCAGGCGTGAAGGCTCCACAGCCCGTCACATTAGGGCCTACATCTGAAGCACCTAGGGTGCTAAACTCCACGTCAGTATCTAGTGAAATAGCTATGGCGTTTGAACAATCGTCATTCGCCGGCTGGGCAAAAGCATAAAAGTGTGTCGCTAAAAATAAGCAAGCGACTAGTAAAAGTCGGTTCATACTATCCGAGTTGAATGAAAAAAACAGTTATGTCTTCAACTCATTCAGTTTAGAGGGGTGGAATATCAAACTTGGCCTAATGGGGATAGTAGTCAGCAACTGACAACATGAATACAACAAAAGCAAATAGGGGGGCTAAACGCAAGGTGAAGGTAAACAAGATTCCCTAATTGGCGCGCTCTGGTTGGATAGAGTATATAGAGGTCAAATGCTCATCAGCAAGAAACTGGTCCAGAAAACTGTTTAGAAACCGCAATGAAGGTCAAATCCCTAAAGATTTTTTAATCACAGCGTGGGGGTAGTCTAAGAACATACGCATCTTTGTCCTGTAGAGGTTTATCCCGACTTTAGACTATTATGCTGAACAAATGGATACAGCACTGGCGCCAAGGGGGTGAAAAACCCAATGGCAAAGATATAGACCAGGAAGAGCTAGTCCGCCTGGAACAGATTTGGCGTGCAGCAGATCCGCCAGAATCTGACCTGGAAGTTGATGTAGAAGCTGCCTGGGCAACGGTGGAAGACAAGCTATTCGGGCAACCAAGCATAGAACAGCCCAGCCCATTGCGCATGATCTATAGCCAGCGCCTTTTCTGGGCAGCAGCAGCTGTTATAGGTTTAGTTATCGGTGCCTGGTGGATTACTAATACGAGCCAGAATTCCGAGCTGGACTGGACTGTGGCCCTCAATTCCAATACTGAACCCATGCAACTGGAGCTCCCCGACGGTAGCCAGGTTTGGCTAAATAGTGGATCGCAACTGAGCTACCTCAAAACATTTGAATCCAGACAGACCCAGCTGGTCGGCGAGGCCTTTTTTGATGTCGTACGCGATCCACTCAATCCATTTACCATCACTACCGGCGAAGTAGAAACCCGAGTACTCGGCACCAGCTTCAACATCCGAGCCTATGCAGACAAGGCCGTAGAAGTATCCGTTGCGACAGGTCGGGTAGCTGTAGAAGCGGCCGACCAGCAAGTTGAGCTTGAACCGGGCCAGGCTGTTACTTATCAGGCCAAAGAGCGTGTATTAGAAACCGTAAAAACCACCTCCGCAGAGCCAGCCATCTGGAGGGAAGAAACGGTTAGCCTCGGCAATGGCGAGAGCCTCTCAACAATCGCTGAATTGCTCACCAACTACTTTGGGCGCCCTTTCGTCTTAAACAACTCCAGTTTGGTCGATTGCCGTTTGGGACCCGGAGAAGAGGTCATAGCTTCGAGAGTCGATGGGCCTGATACAGCCTTAGAAGACTTAAACTTCTTCTTGTACGACGGCCTGGTTTTCCAGCAAACAGCAGATACCATATTTATATCTGGATCTTGCTCTTCGCAATAACTCCTGCCCACCCAATGGCCAACTTTTATCAGACAGCTATCCGTCTATACAAAGGGGTCTATCCGGCATTGTCGGGTTTGTTTAGATGCCTGGTACTTTCGCTGGTCGGCTTCCTGGCCAGCAGCAGTATTCTCTTTGGTGCTGCCCCAGAGTATATCAGCTACAGCTATAGAGAAGAATCTCTGGAAGAAGTGCTGGAAGACCTGGAACGCCGGTACGAGTTAAATTTTGTCTATAGCCAAACCGAGCAACTGGTAGGACAAACCATCTCAGCCCGATCTGGTCTTGTAGGTATTGATCAGGGTTTACAGATTCTGTTTGCGGAAACAGCCATTGAATTCAGGAGACGAGATGCCAGAGTATTGCTGCGCTACAACCAACAACGCGCCCAGGAATTGTTGAGTCTGCGCGAAATTCCTCCAGCACCCGAAGAACCAGAGGTCGAGGATGAACCCATTATCCAGCCAATTCCAGACACCCTCTCGCTGGATGCCGAATTGAATGATGAATACACAGACGCTGAGTTCGAATCTCTACCTCCTCCTCCCCCACTAATTGAGCAATATCCGACCCAGGCCGTCAATCGACCAAGGCGAATGCCAAGCGTGGAAGCCGACACCCTGAATCGAGAAATTCGCCTCAAAAGGCGACTGGGGCAGTTTAGTCTGCTTCCGGGGCTGAGTACCAATGGTACCCGACCTAGGAGGTTTATCAATTCGGTATCGCTCAATTTGCCAGCGGGCCTCAACGGTGGTCTCAACGGCGCCGAGTTCGGTCTAATTTTCAATGGTATCGAACAAGAAGCGCTGGGCTTTCAATTTGCCGGAGTCATGAACTACGCCCGACGGCGGCTAAGGGGAGCTCAAATTGCCGGACTTATCAATTTAACCGCATTAGGCCAAGGCGTACAATTCTCGGGCCTCGCCAATGTGAGCACCCGAAGCCTGGACGGAACCCAAGTCAGCAGCTTGCTCAATTTCACTCGAAATCAAGTCAACCGTCAATATAGCTTGGGGCTGAATATCAGCGGCACAGGGGTAAAAAGGCAGATTGGTCTGGTTAACTTCAGCGGCGAGGTGAGTGGTGGTCAGATCGGATTGATCAATGTTGCTGATACCGTCGCAGGCCGATCATTTGGTCTGCTCAACTTCGTGAGGAAAGGATACAATGTAGCAGAGATCGCCAGGGATATGACCCAGGCCTGGTCGGGTAATCTCAAATTTGGCAGCTATCAATTCTACAATATCGTAGAGTTAAGCGTCGGGCTGAGGAACATCAATAGAATTGGGCAAGACGAACGGGTCAGGCAACCCGTTTGGAGCATTGGGTATGGGTTTGGCTGGAAAAACCGGGCCTCCCCAAAAACCGGTGAACTGCGCAATTCAACAGAGTTTGTCGTCAGCCACGCCAGCCGAGGGGCTCGATGGACAAACCGGCTCAACTTATATCTGCATTTCAGACAAACCTGGGATTATGCCGTAGATCCCAGGGGATCTATATTTTTTGGACCAACTTTGGTCCTACATTGGACACAACTTACCGATGAAGAGCTAGATGGCATGCAGCCATGGAACACCCATATTGTGCGCACGAGATACGATAAAATCAGATTCTCAGCTATGATAGGTCTAAGATTTGGAGTTCGACTCGGCCAACTCTAATATCAATGGGCTCCACTATCTTTGCGGAACCCAAAAATTAGAGTTCTCATGAAAGTATTATTTCTAGCACTTGTAGCACTCCTTGCAGTGGCTTGCAATGATGATAACACCAATAGCAACAGTACAGAGAATAGAGGTACGCCTTCAGATCTTCTACCCAACCCCTTCGCTGGCGATACATCTAGTTACAAACCGATTTATTCTCATCCACGCCTGCCAGGTAACCTGATACAAGCACCACAAACACCACTCGGTGCATATGGCCAGGCATTAGAACCCAACTTAAGCGAACCCATTGTCACTCAGCTACTCGATGGCTTTTGGGTATACGAGTTCTACCACGATGGGGCAGCCAATACCGAGCAAAAGAAAGCGGGAAAAGGTCAATGGTTTAAGTTCGAAGCAGATGGCACCTATACTGCTGGTCACTGGCAAGACTGGACACATAGCGGCGTTTGGATCTTCCAACGCGATGGCGAACACAATTACCTGACCATCGATAGCAACATTGACCGCCAGGATGCTAAGTGGGACATACAAGCACTAAGCTCAGACCTGCAAGACATGGGATGGGCACGTACCAACCTCTGGGGGTTTCCCAAGGAAGGCCTACAGGTCCATGGTAAAATGCAACGTCTGTTTACCGCACCTACCAGAGAGCAATTCGGCCTGGAAGGATAGGAGCTATTCCTGACCAGAATAGCTCAGAAATTCGACCATTACACGGTCAATGAGTCATTGATCTCATCCGTCCCGCTATTCGATCTTCAAGATCTCACGCGAGGATCGAAACTTACGTAACCTAATCTATCCCGCTATTCGATCTTCAAGATCTCATGCGAGGATCGAAACTTTCGTAACCTAATC